>JBGVJM010000043.1:0-8002 GCA_045129415.1 Eubacteriales bacterium | reverse complement strand
CAAATCGGGCGAGCGCTTTGCGACTCCGCAGGCCGTGATGAGCTTTACCGAGAACGGAACAAATGCGCTGTCACAAAATATGCATGATTTTGTAAACGCGCACATCATACGCAAGGAATTTCAAAATTCGGAGCGTCCCGTTGTAGTTAACAACTGGGAAGCCACCTTCTTCAATTTTAACCGACGCAAGCTCCTGGCCCTTGCGCGGAAGGCAAAGAGGCTGGGCGTTGAGATGTTCGTGCTCGACGATGGATGGTTCGGCAAGCGCAACGACGACCGCGCAGGCCTTGGTGACTGGGTAGTCAACGAGAAAAAGCTACCGGGCGGTATCAAGGGAATTTGCCGCGCCATCAATAAAATGGGAATGAAATTCGGACTTTGGTTTGAGCCCGAATGTGTCAATGAGGATAGCGACCTTTACCGCGCGCATCCCGATTGGGCGATATCGGTTCCCGAAAGGCACAAGAGTCTTGGTAGAAATCAGCTTGTGCTTGACCTCACACGCGCCGAGGTGCGCGACTATATAGTCGAGTCGGTCTCGTCGGTGCTTGACAGCGCAAATATTGAATACGTAAAATGGGACTATAACCGCCATATAAGCGACATGTATTCCTCGTCTCTCAAAAACCAAGGTGAATTTTTCCATAGATATATTTTGGGACTTTACGAGGTCTATCGCCGAATTTTTGTGGAAAGGCATCCCGAAATATTGCTTGAAAGCTGCTCGTCGGGCGGAAATCGCTTTGACCTCGGTATGCTTTGCTACTCTCCGCAAATTTGGACGAGTGACGATACCGATGCTCTTGAAAGACTTGATATACAAAGGGGAACGTATAGCTTCTATCCGCCCTCGGCTATATCCTGCCACGTATCTATGACGCCAAATCAGCAGACCTTGCGATCAGCACCCCTGTCAACGAGATTTAACGTTGCCGCGTTCGGAGTGCTTGGCTACGAGCTTGATTTCGGTGAGCTGACTCCAAACGAGAGAAAGCAAATAAAGGAGCAGATAGCCTTCTATAAGGCGCATAGAAGGACTATGCAATACGGCAAGCTTGAAAGATACTATCCCGCAGCCGACCGCGAGTCGTGGCAAATGACGGGTGAGGACGGCACGGTTGCCGCTATCTACAATCTTTCGTATCACACAAGTCCCGCGCGCGACACATTGCGTATTCTCTCGGCAGAGGAGGGAAAGAGCTATAAGATGACCTCGGTCAAGCAGCATTTGCGCATCGGTCGCTTCGGCTCGCTCATAAAGCATATCTCTCCTGTAAATATTCGCTCGGACGGAGCGATAATGCGCTTTGTTGACCGTCATTTTTCCATGATAGACGGCAGGGAGGAATACGGATGCTCGGGTGAGGCACTGAAAAGCGGAATACCGCTTGCCATGCAGTACAGCGGAACGGGATACAACACAAGCATCCGCATGCTTGGTGATTTTGGAAGTACACTTTATTTAATAACCGAAAATACACAAAAACCGAAAGGAACGGACAAAAATGGATAAACAAATGAGACGCAACAAAATATGCTTCGGTCTTGGAACGATAGGACGCGACGCATTGTATTCTCTTGTAAGCATGTACCTTTTGGTGCATCTTACCGACGTTGTGGGCTTTTCGGATGGCGGACTTGCCGTTATCGGAGTTATGCTTACTCTTTTTGGAATCTTTGATGCAGTCATCGACCCCTTCGTTGGCGCGATAGTCGACAGCACAAAGACTAAATGGGGAAAGTTCAAGCCATGGATCCTTATAGGCATGATAGGAACGGGCGTGTTGACTGTGCTTTTCTTCCACAACTTTGAAATGAGCGAAACGGCACACGCTATTCTTCTTGGCGTAACTTATTTGCTTTTCAGCATTTTCTTCTCGCTTAACGACATAGCTTATTGGTCACTTATGCCCGCTATCTCAAAGGATCAGACTATCCGTGAGGGCGTTGGTGCATTTGCGAGAATCTGCGCAAATATCGGTATGTTTGCAATGGTACTTATCTACCTGAACGTTCCCTCGATGTTCTCTTGGTTGGGACTTGGCAATAGAGACGTTTACTTTGTCTTTGCTATAATCATTGCTGTAATTATGTGGATATTCCAGAGCATAACTCTGTTTGGCGTTAAGGAGGACAGAAGCCAGCTTGAAAAGGCGGAGCGCACTACCTTAAAAGATCTCTGGCGCGCGCTTGTCGGCAACGACCAGCTTCTTGTTACCGCCGTTTCTATGGGGCTCTTAATGATATGCTATAGCACCACCACCGCGTTTGGTACGTACTATTTCAAGTATGCTTACAAGGACGAGGGAATGTATATGGTGTTCGCCGCAGTCCTTGCCGTTGCACAGCTTACCGCACTTTCCGTATTCCCCTTGTTCAGAAAGAAATTTACGAGAAAGCAGCTTTATACCGGCTCAATGATTGCCGTTGCCGTGTCTTACGTAATATTCTTCCTCTCGTTTGAGTGGTTACCTCTTATTGTTATCGCGGGACTTGGACTCTTCTTTGCGCAGGCATTTATTCAGCTTTTGATGCTCTTGTTCCTTGCCGACTCTATCGAATACGGTGAGTGGAAGCTTGGCAAGAGACAGGAAGCGGCAAGCTTTGCCGTTCAGCCCTTTATAAATCAGTTTGGCGGCGCGGCAAGTAAGGGCGTGGTTTCCTTTACACTCATTATTTCGGGAATTAATATGATCGCAAACGATATTGCGGCAAATCCCGAAAACACCGAGCAAATAATCGCGGCAACGCCTGATTCCGCTATCTGGATAATGAAGATAGCTATGATGATACTTCCCCTTATTTGCATACTTATAGGCTTCGTGCTTTATATCAAGAAATTCAAGATAGACGAAAAGATGTATGCCGAGATACTTGGAGATCTTAAGGCACGCGCGGAGCAGTCGGGAGAGCAGGGTGAGACCGACGGTGAGAAGGTTGCCGTTATAAAGGAGAACAATGATGAAGCTTAAACTCAAAGATGGACTTCTTTTAGGCACCGCAACCGCCGCTACGCAGATCGAGGGCGGCGACGAAAATAATAACTGGGCGCGCTTTGCCCGCGAGGGCAAGGTCAAGGACGGCACGACACCCGTGCGCGCGGCTGACCATTACGTGCGCTTCCGTGAGGACATCGATCTTATGGCAGAGATGGGCATGCAGATATACCGTTTCGGTATAGAATGGAGCCGCATCGAGCCTAAAAGGGGTGAATATTCGTCCGAGGCGATAGCTCATTACAGGGAGCTTATCGAATATATGGTGGAAAAGGGAATAAGACCGCTTCTCACCATTCACCATTTCACCAATCCCTTGTGGTTTGAGGATATGGGCGCGTTTGAGCATAAGGATTCTCCCGAAATATTCCTTTCATTGACAAAAAAGGTCGTTGAGAGCTTTGGCGATATAGTCAGCGAGTATATCACCATAAACGAGCCCAACGTCTATGCCACCAACAGTCTTTTGTGGGGCGAGTGGCCGCCCGAGAAAAAGAGCTTTGTGTCGCTTATAAAGGCGTTTTCAAATATGACCGCCGCGCACGTGCTTGCATATGAGTACATACACAAGGCAAGACGTGAAATGGGCAAGACGGACACGCTTGTAAGCTTTGCAAATCACTTGCGCGTGTTTGCGCCCGCAAATGAGAAGAACGCCTTTCACCGCTTGGCATCGCGCGCGTCAAAGTATCTGTTCCAGGACGGTATAACCACCGCTATGATGACGGGCAAGTGCCGTTTTCCCGTATTGCGCCGCTGTGGCATCAAAAAAGGAAAATACTATGACTTTATCGGCATAAATTACTATTCCAGAAGCACCGTGTCGGGGCTTTCGGACGGTGTGCGCGAGGACGCGTATCATAATGATCTCGGTTGGGAGATATACCACGAGGGACTTATCGAGCTTGCTCGCGAGCTTGATTCTAAGTACCACGCACCTGTTTTCGTAACCGAGAACGGAACGTGCGATAACACCGATAGCTTCCGCCCGCGCTTTATCTACGATCAGCTGAAGCTTGTAAGCGAGGTTGAAAATCCCATTACGAGATACTATCATTGGAGCTTCGTGGATAATTTCGAGTGGAAAGAGGGCGAAAGCTCGCGCTTCGGTATCGTTCACGTGGACTACGAAACGCAAGAGCGCACCGTTAAGAACAGCGGTAAGCTTTATGCCGCTATCGTCAAGGACGGCGGCGTGACCGACGAGGCGTATGACCTTTACGTCAAGGATTCGCAATATAAGAAATAATTATAAAAAAAGCAGCATGCACGTGAAATGTGGTAGCAAAACGAGGTATTTTTATGTGATTTGCTTATTCTCAAGCAAAAGGCGGATGAAGCCAAATGATGACACCTTAAAATTAATACTTGCATAAGTTTTTTAAGTGTGCTATAATAACCGTGGAACAACAGTGTATTTCGGATTCCGAAAGGGATGGCGAGTCGTCATCTTATCACAAATATTTATCGTATTCGCTGCACAAGCCCTACGAAAGCTTTTCCTATACGGAAAACTTTCGCTTAACGGACTTGTTCCGCTCAGTCAAAGTGCTCGGAGTAAACGCCGCAAGGCTACGCAAGCTCCACCTTGCTATAATTACACCTGCGCGCATTGCCATACAACTTAGTGTTGTTCCTAAATCAAGCGGGAAAGGAGAGAAAAATGGTAGTTTATAAGGAGCTTGGCTCACTTGAAAGTGACCTGGGCTTTGATGCTAAGACATTGTACGGTCTTTCCAATAACCTTGACGCTCACTATCGTACCGTGTTTATTCCAAAGCGCGACGGAAGTAGGCGCAGGCTCTCCGTTCCCGACTTGATACTTAAATTAGTGCAGCGATCCATTGCGGATAATATTTTGGCTTATTATCCCGTCTCGCGATATGCTACAGCCTATGTATTTGGCAGTAGCGTACAAAAAAATGCGCGTCGTCACGTCGGCAAGAAAAAGCTTTTGAAGCTGGATATTCAGGGCTTTTTTGATGGCATTACGTATTCAAGAGTAAAGGAAACCGTTTTTTATAAGCAAGGATTTTCCGAGCCGATTCGTGTTCTTTTATCTATGCTTTGTTATTATAAGGACGCGTTGCCTCAGGGCGCACCGACCTCTCCTGCCATCACCAACATAATTATGTATGATTTTGATGAGAAAATTGGCGGATACTGCACGGAACGGGGAATAGCATATACTCGCTATTGTGATGATATGACCTTTTCGGGCGATTTTGACGAGAACGAGATAATTGCGCTTGTAAAAGACGAGCTTAAAAAGCTGGGGCTGTTTTTGAAAAACCGCAAGACCTCGGTCGTTTGTGCAAGCAAGCGGCAAACGGTAACGGGAATCGTTGTCAATGAAAAGGTGAATTTAACAAAGGATTACAAAAAGAAAATCCGTCAGGAGATGCATTATATTAAGAAATACGGTATTGACGAACATCTTCGTAGGCTCAATATAACGGACAAATGCGCATATCTCAATTCGTTAAGAGGACGCGTTGCCTTTGTGTTGCAAACGCTCCCAAATGATATGGAGTTTCTTGAATATAAGACTATCCTTAAAAGTATTAAATGAGTTTAACATAAATACTGCCCTCCGCAAATGGCGTAGGGCAGTATTTTTTGATTATTACAATGCTTAAAGAGTTGTATTTCGGCTTTACTTATCAAAGCTCGGATTGAACGCGTAGAAGTTCTTAGAGTCAAGCTTATCCTGCGTGATGCGGAGAGCATCGCCGAAGCGCTGGTAGTGTACTATCTCGCGCTCGCGAAGGTATTTGAGTGGCTCGCGTACGTCGGGATCGTCTACAAGACGAATAAGATTGTCGTAGGTCACGCGCGCCTTTTGTTCTGCTGCCAGGTCTTCGTTGAGGTCGGCAATAGCGTCGCCCTTGACACCGATATATTTCATGTCGGTCGGCACTCCTGCGGCGGCAACGGGATAGATTCCCGTGGTGTGATCCACAAAGTAGGGAGCAAGAGGTGTTTTGCCTATCTCCTCTGCGTCAACGTTTCTTGTGAGCTGATAAAGAATGGATGCTATCATCTCAAGATGAGCAAGCTCTTCCGTTCCGACATCGGTTAAAATTCCCACGACCTCGCCGTAAGGCATGGAGTATCGTTGATTGAGGTAACGCATAGATGCGGCGAGCTCGCCGTCTGGGCCGCCAAGCTGGCTGACTATCAAGGATGCAGTTTTAGGATTGGGCGTTTTTATCTTGACGGGAAACTGCAGTTTTTTCTCATATATCCACATACAAATATTCTCCTTTCAATTATATCTGCCAGGGCCAAGGAGTCTTTGTCCAGTCCCAAGAGCTATGGCTGACGTTAGAAAACGCGGTGAGCGGTCCGTACTTTTTCTCGTATTCACAAACAAGAGTTTGGCGCATTTCAAGAAGGGTGTGATAGTAATTCAGCGCCTCGGCACAGTCGGGATATGCGTCAAGATACAAAACTATCTCATAAATTGAGAAATCGATCTCCTGGATTTTGCGCAAAAGGGCAGTATCCTGCGCACAACCGCAGCCGTTTCTGCCTTGATACGCGTTGTTATAGCTTCTGTTCATCATAATTAGCAGCCTCCTCTTCTTTGCTTGGGCTCAAACGGAAGGTCGAGGTCCTTAAACAGCGTGCCGCGTTCAAGCGCAACTTCAAGCTTATAGACGTTATTCCAGGGCTGGCAGGGAGAATATACCATGGCGACAGGATGGTTATTGAGTCCCCAGCCCGTGCAGGATATACCGCAGCTGTTGTTGCAGGTACAACCGTTTTCCACGTTGTCAAATCCGACCACCTCATCCTGACGGGCAAGAGTACCGTTACAGCGGCGACGAACGGTGTTGCGGTTAACAAGCTCGGACGCGGGAATATCGCCCGAGATGCGCACCTGAGCGCGCGAGAGGGGCATTTCTGCGGGCGTTCCACCCGCTCCCAATGGGTTATTGTTATACATTTTTCGCTCCTTTAAAGGTATTTGATTAATGTCGTTTGATTGTTTGACACACATCACTAAAATTATATGCTGAGCGACCGATTTTGACACAAAACGCGGTTTGGTGACACTCCCTTTGGAATATGTGACATTTATAGGGGTATGAATTTTGTGTATTTTGCACATTACATTTTTTTGCCAATTATGGTATAATATTAATGTAGGTATAGTCTACAACTGTTATTATACGTATTTGAGGGGGTGCTTTGGGTTGTTTTCTATCGGAGATATAATAGTGTACGGCGCCGAAGGCGTTTACGTTGTGTCGGAATATGCTACGTCGCCTATCGATAAGAACGACACAAGGCAGTTCTATGTCTTAAAGCCGGTACACGGTCCCGCATGCAACGTTATAATGACACCCGTTGATAATGAGAACGTAAAGATGCGCGAGGTAATGGACGAGAAATCGGCGCTTGAATTTATCGGAAAGCTACCGAATATTGAGGTGCTGACTGTTGAGCGCGAGAAAAACCGCCGTGATCTTTACAGAGCCACTCTCGCGAGTGCGAGATGCGAGGATTTCGCGGCGATAATCAAGACGGTACGCGCGAGAAGGGAAGATTTTTTGCGCGCAAAGAAGCGTCTTGCCGAATCGGACAATGATTACGAAAAGAAATCAAAATTTTGTCTTTACGGTGAGCTTGCCGTGTCACTCGGCATAGATTTCAATGACGTTGAGGCAAAAATCGAGCAGTTACTTGAGGCGAAAGCCGTATAAATAAGAAAGGCGACCTTTTTAAGCTAAAAGGTCGCTTTTGTATTGTATAAAAGTGAAAATAATTTTGAAAAAGCTCTTGACGAAACGAGCATTTTGTGATAAAATTAACAAGTGCAAAAAAATATGCCGGTGTGATGGAATTGGCAGACGTGCTGGACTCAAAATCCAGTGGTAGCGATACCGTGTCGGTTCGACCCCGACCACCGGCACCAAACACAAAAGGGACACCCTCGCGGTGTCCCTTTTGTGTTTGCCGCTGATCGTATCGGTCAAACTGATCTCCACGCTATGCGT
>JBGVJM010000042.1:0-6365 GCA_045129415.1 Eubacteriales bacterium | reverse complement strand
TTTGTCGGGCGGTCAGAGACAGAGAGTTGCTATCGGTCGCGCAATGGTTAGAGACAGCAAGGTATTCCTCATGGATGAGCCTCTCTCCAACCTCGACGCTAAGCTTCGTAACCAGATGAGAGCAGAGATCATTTTGCTCCGTCAGAAGATCGACACCACCTTTATCTACGTAACACACGACCAGACCGAGGCTATGACTCTCGGTGACCGTATCGTTATCATGAAGGACGGCTTCATTCAGCAGGTCGGCACTCCTACTGAAGTATTTGATATGCCTATCAACCTCTTCGTAGCTGAGTTTATCGGCGCGCCTAAGATGAACACCTTCAAGACCGATCTCGTTTGTGAGGGCGGCAAGTATTACGTAACTCCTTACGGTGCAAAGATAGAGGTTACAGGTAAGAAGGCTGAAATGCTCAAGGATAAGGGCATTGAGGCAGGTGAGGTTATTCTCGGCGTACGTCCCGAGCACTTCATTCTCTCAAACTCAAGCGATCCCGCAGCAATTCCTTGCAGGATCGTTGTTAACGAGATGATGGGTAGTGAGCTTCACCTCCACGTACTTGAAGAGAACGGCGATAGACTTATCGTTCGTATTCCTACCGTTTCTCTCACCGACGAAGAGCGTGCTTCTCTTGTTTACGGCGCTACTATTTTCGTAACGTTCGAGGGCAAGGTAATGCATTTCTTCGACGCAGAGACCGAAAGAAACCTTCTTGTATAATTGATTACATAAGAGCCGAGGCAAGCCTCGGCTCTTTTTTTGTAAATCACTTGATTTTAATGTCAATATATGTTAAAATAAGTAAAAGAGGGGAAGAGCTTTACAACGGCGGAGACAAAGAGCTTGTCTTGTTCATTACGGGAGATGACCTGGGCGAGTCAAGAGCCTACGTTCCCGTTTATACGGCGGTCTTTACAAAGGCTTCCGACGGCGTTTGGGAACAAATAGGTCAGATCCACGCAGGAACTGCGCGAGTAATCGCGTATGACGGTCTGGAATCCATTCTCGGCATAGGAACAGGATCCTTCAATACTGAAACTTGGACTTCGGAGGAGGCATATTATAACGGTGCCACTCCTAAGGGAAGCGACATTGAGAAAGTTATGGATGCCTTTGAGGCGCAAAACAAAAATTAGTTGAATTATAGAGTAAAATCGCACCGCGAAATCGGTGCGATTTTATTTATTCAAATATTATACTAATTCCGATTATTTAAATGAAATTTGTTGACAAGAAATATAAATTATGATACAATTAATCCTGGTAAAAGTTATTTTGTCGACTTTTTTGATAGGCCGACATATAATATCAGAATAATTTTTGAGGAGAAATAAGATGAAAAATTATGATAACGTAGTTATTTTCGACCATCCGCTGATAAGACATAAGATCGCCATCCTTCGCGATGAAAAAACAAGCATGAAGGAATTCCGCGAGTTGGTTGAAGAGATAACAACTCTTATGACTTATGAATGCCTTAAGGACGGCGTGCCTACCGTTGAAAAGGAGGTTAAAACTCCCCTTGAAACCTGCACGCAAAGAGTTGTTAAGGAACACGCTATCGCGATTGTCCCAATTCTCCGCGCAGGTCTTGGCATGGTAAACGGTATTCACGTTTTGTTCCCGCTCGCAAGAGTTGGACATATCGGTATGTATCGCGACGAGGAAACTCTTGAGCCTCAGTCATACTACTGCAAGCTTCCCGAGGGAATAGAGGACAAGCTTGTTCTTGTCGTTGACCCTATGCTTGCAACGGGCGGCAGCGCGTGTGACGCTATTCAGCTTCTCAAGGACCGCGGATGCAAGCACATCAAGTTTATGGCTATTATAGGTGCTCCCGAGGGCGTTAGCAAGGTTGCCGAGACACATCCCGACGTAAATATTTACGTTTCAACTCTGGACCGTTGCCTCAACGAGCATGGATATATTCTCCCCGGACTTGGTGACGCGGGTGACCGTCTCTTTGGAACTAAATAAAATCGACATCAAAAGGCGAGGCTCATATGACCTCGCCTTTTAATTACCAAGCACTTGAAAAGCTTGAATTAGTGTGGTATAATATTATAAGATACTCAAAAATATAAGGAGAACTTAAATGTCTGAATTCTTAGCTTCATTGCATCCAATAGTTGTTTGTCTTATTGTTTGCGCCGCAAAAATCATTGAAATTACCATACAATCGCTGAAGACCTGTATGATGGTAAAAGGTCAAAGGCTTAAGGCGGCCGCACTCGGATTTACAGAATGCATTATATGGGGACTCGTTATATCCACGATAATCGGAACTTTGGGAGATAATCTATTCCTTTTGCTGTTCTATTGTGTTGGATATGCAACGGGACTTTTCTTAGGTTCAACGATAGAGAGCAAGATCGCTCTTGGAACGTCCAACCTTTCTCTTATTGCCAACGACGAAGGCACAAAGAAAATTATCGAATATCTTAAGGAAAACAATAAAGGATACACAGTGTTTGACGGTCACGGTTCAACAGATAAAATGAACATGATATTCGTCATTCTCCCAAGGAAAGAGGCACCCAGAGTTCTAAAAGACATTCGCAAGACATGTGACAATAAGGTTTTCGTGGTTGCATCCGAGGTAAGCAAGTATGCCGGCGGATACGGAATGGTAAAATAATATGAACGTCTACGATATTTCGCAGGAAATTCTTGGCTGCGTAGTTTTCCCCGGAGATCCTGCTCCGCGTCGAGAAATGTTGTCAAAAATAGAGGACGGCGCAACATGCAACCTCAGTGCATTTTACATGTGCGCTCACAATGGAACTCACGTTGATGCTCCATATCATTTTTTAAATGACGGAAAAACTGTTGATGAGATCAGCATCGATAAGCTTGTCGGTATGGCTTACGTAGCCCATCACAACGGCGTTATAACCGTCCAAAATGCCGAGGATATACTGTTGCGAGCCTCCCGCACAAACGAGGCTTCTACGAAGCGTATCCTCGTTGCAGGCGATGCCGTGCTTTCACTTGAAGCGGCAAAATATTTTGCAAAACAGGGAATATACTTATTTGGAAACGAGTCGCAAACAGTTGGACCCGAGGATGCTCCAATGGCAGTTCACGTGGCTCTACTTTCCGCCGAAGTTGTTTTACTCGAGGGACTCAGACTTTCTTCGGTGCCTGAGGGAGCATATTTGTTGTCAGCTGCGCCCCTGAATATATCCGGCTCCGACGGTGCTCCGTGCAGGGCAATCCTGATTAGCTTATAAAACTGGAGAAAATTATATAATGGAAAACGTAATTTCAGATAAAAACAACATGATGGCACACGGAAGTGTACCCAAAACATTCGCAAAGCTTGCAGTTCCTGCTATTATTGCACAGGTTGTAAATTTGCTCTATAACATAGTTGATAGAATTTATATAGGACACATTCCCGAGGTCGGGGGATCGGCGCTGACGGGACTTGGCTTGTTTGTCCCGATTTTGATGCTGATAAGCGCATTCGCAATGCTTTTCGGTGCGGGCGGTGCTCCACTTGCTTCAATTGCACTGGGACAACAAGACAAGAAGAAGGCTGAAAATATCATGGGCAACTGCTTTGTTTTGCTCTTGATTACCTCCGTAATACTGACGGCAGGATTCTACTTTGCCGCCCCCGCAATGCTCACTTTTTTTGGAGCAAGTGATGTAACTCTGCCTTTTGCACTTGAATACGCGAGGATATACATTTTGGGAAGCGTATTCGTGCTTATAGTAATGGGCATGAATCCCTTCATCACCGCGCAAGGATTTGCAAAGATCAGTATGCTTACCACTCTTATCGGAGCGGTTGTCAACATTGCTTTGGATCCTATCTTTATTTTCGGATTCGGTTTAGGTGTCAGGGGTGCCGCTTTGGCAACCGTTGTAAGCCAAGCAATCGGTGCACTCTGGATATTATTATTCTTGGGAGGCAAAAAGACAAATCTACGCCTCAGAAAAGAGAACTTCAAGTTAAGCCCCAAGATTTTCCTACCATGTATGGCTTTAGGAATATCAACCTTCGTAATGCTATCAACCGAAAGTCTGCTTTCAATGAGCTTCACATCAAGCCTATTTAGATATGGTGGCGATATAGCCGTTGGAGCGATGACAATTATTACAAGCGTATGCCAGCTCGCAACAATGCCCTTGCAGGGATTGTGTCAGGGCGGACAGCCTCTTATAAGCTATAACTACGGTGCCGGAAATACCGATCGCGTTAAAAAGACCTTTTATTTGCAGTTCGGAATTTGTTTGGCATACGCGACTCTGTTTTGCGTTATATCCGTGTTGCTTCCAAAGGTATTAACGGGAATATTTACAAGCGATAAGGCTCTTGTGGAGCACGCCGCGTGGGCATTACGAATATACATGTCGGGAATATTTGCTTTTGGCCCTCAGATAGCATGTCAGCAAAGCTTTATGGCTTTAGGACAGGCAAAGGTAAGTCTTTTTCTGGCTTGCCTGAGAAAAATAATACTGCTGATACCCCTTATATTCATATTGCCGTTGTTAATTGAAAACAAGGAGTTCGCAGTATTTCTTGCCGAGCCCGTAAGCGATATTATTGCCGCAACCGTAACTACAATAGTATTCTTTGCATCATTTAATAAGATTTTAAATAAAGCAAAAAAGAGAGGGGAAGAAAAACTATGATCGCAGTAGGAACAAAGGCTCCCGAATTCACTTTGCTTGACAAAAACGGTACATCGGTTTCTCTCAAGGATTTTCTGGGCAAAAAGGTAGTCATATACTTCTATCCCAAGGACAATACCCCCGGTTGTACACGTCAGGCATGCGCATTTGCATCGTCATATGAGGACTTCAAATCAAAAGATATATTTGTAATCGGTATTAGCAAGGACAGCACCGCTTCCCATCAAAAGTTTGCGGAGAAATTTGATCTGCCATTTATATTACTCTCGGATCCTGAGCTTATTGCTATTAAAGCTTATGGAGTTTGGCAGGAAAAGAAGCTGTACGGCAAGACAAGCTTTGGCGTTGTTCGTACCACGTTTATTGTTGACGAAGAGGGAAATATCGAGCATGTTATGCCCAAAGTCAAGCCTGATACAAATGCCGAAGATATTTTGCGCTATCTTCAATAAAACAAAAACGGTCTTCGTTTGAAGACCGTTTTTGTTTTAAGCAAACATAATAAACAGATAATATAAAGTTCCTATACACATGAACGCTGCCATTGCAAGCGCCAATATTTTAGTTATGAGCTTTCTTGTTCTTTCTCTCATGGTCTTGTCTCCTTTATATATCCATACTCAGCTGTTGCTTTTTTATATCCTTCTCGCTGAGCAGAACACCCGTAGCGGGAAGCTTTAGCTTTCTGTATCCCTTTGTATTTTCATAAACGCTTTCAAAATTGTCAAGCGCATTTATAAGCTTATGGTTTTTCTTGATTGTCATAAGCTGCACGCCCATAGATGTCTTTGTTGACTTTATAGGAACGAGCGACGTCTTGATAATTATCGCTCTGTCCTCACTTGAGACAAGCATTATCTCATAGGGATCCTTTTCTTTTTCCGAGAATACTGCAACTATCGGCGAAGCGGTAGAATAAATACCCTTGAGCTTTCTTCTAACACTTGAAGTTTCGTATGCCTTCTCGTTAACACGCAAGCCCTTACCGTTCTCAAAGATGAAAACATAATTATATCCTGCTCTGAATTCGCTTTGAACAGTCATATATATGGGCTTCTCGCCTGCGTCCATTTTCAGTGCGGCAGGAAGGAAGTCTCCAATGACGGAAGCCTTTGAATTTTCAAAATCGGCAACTGCTGCTCGATAAAGCTGAGCTTTATCGGTAAAGAACAACACCGTGTCTTTATTCTCGGCATCAAAGATTTGTCTGAGACTATCGCCTTCCTTAAATCTTTGTTCGTCGTTGCCCTGAAGAGACTTGTAAGTTATCTTCTTGAAATAGCCTTCCTTGGAAAGAACTATCTTACAAGGATAATTCTCAACTTCGTTTTCTTCAACGTAAACCTCGATGTTGTTGGCGTGAATGATTTCCGTTTTCCTATCCTGACCGTATTTTTTCTTGATATCGGTCAACTGCTTTGCAATGAGTGCCTTGAGCTTATATTCATCGGCAAGTATCTCCTCAATTTCGGCAATTTGACGCTTGATATCCTCTATTTCGGAAATACGGTTAAGGATATACTCGCGGTTAAGGTTACGGAGCTTTATCTCTGCAATATAGTTAGCCTGTATCTCGTCAATACTGAAGCCATCACAAAGATTAGGAATAACGTCTTCTTCCTTTTCGGTCTTTCTGATGATACGTATTGCCTTGTCAATATCAAGGAGTATCTTTCCAAGGCCTAAGAGAAGATGAAGCTTATCCTTCTTCTTGCCA
>JBGVJM010000041.1:0-5694 GCA_045129415.1 Eubacteriales bacterium | reverse complement strand
TCACCAGCGAAAAGAAACGAACCAAAGAAACGCCGCACAAGAGGGGCGAGGCGCAAAATCTTATCTCGGTCAACGAAATAAATTCGTAGACCTCGGATTTTCCGCAATCTCTCCCCTCTTATGAAACTCCCCTCTAAAACAAAGCGTGTTGATAACAGTTGCACATCTTCCTAACGCTCGCTAACCTTACAATGGCGGGGGCGGATCTCTCGACTATAAAGAGTTTTAAAATTTAAAGTTAAACTTATCCGTCGTGCGAGCCGCCCCCATGTTTTTAGATTTTCGTATATTGGTTGAAATAAACGACATTTTAAAATATGCGAAAGAATTCGAGAGAAGGATTCTTAAGGAGGAGAGAATGTCGGAGCGGAGCAAAAACGCGCAGCCTTTTGCCGCGGAGACCTCTTTCCTCCTTAAGCGGCGTTCTTTTGGTTCGTTTTCTGCCGACGGGGGCAGAAAATGAACACCAAATCACCATTCAAAAATCAAAATTTAACAAAATTGTTTACAAAGTCACAAAAATGTGCTATAATATCCGTGCAACACAAATTGAATAACGGCTGTATTTTTTATGGACAGCATACATATTTTACTTTGGTAAAAATGTATGCTCTGTTTTGTATGCTGTCTTGTTTTACAGCCTATAAAATTCAATTTGTGTTGCAGCGATTGAAGCATGCATTTTTCGGTGCGTGACTTCGGTTGCGCACCTTTTTATTTTTTTAAGGAGCTTCGCTACCCTACGGAAAATAAATACCAAATCACCATTCAAAAATCAAAATTTAACAAAATTGTTTACAAAGTCACAAAAATGTGCTATAATGACTTTGCCACATAACTGAACATATTTTTGCTGAAAGTATACATATTTTACCGTTGGTAAAAATGTATGCTCTGTTTTGTATACTTTCTGTAAAGATATAAAATTTCGGTTGTGTGGCGCAATTGAAGCATGCATTTTTCGGTGCGTGACTTCGGTTGCGCACCTTTTTATTTTTTAAGGAGTTATACAATGAAGCTCTTGATCGCAGGCTCGCGCAGTATCACAAATTTTGACCTCTCCCCCTATATCCCCAAAAACGTCGATACCATAATATCCGGTGGCGCCGAGGGAATAGATGCCCTCGCCGAGCAGTATGCAAAGGAGCATAAAATCTCCCGTACCGTTATCCTGCCTAAATACAACCTCTACGGCAAAGCCGCCCCCATTAAACGAAATTGCGAAATGGTAGATATGGCGGACGCCGTTCTCGTCGTATGGGACGGTAAATCAAAAGGCACGCTCTCAACTATCAATTACGCTAAAAAACAGTCAAAACAGCTTGTTTTGGTCAACGTATAAAAAACACCGCGTTCTCTCAACCGAGAACGCGGCATTTTATTTAACTGTCAGGCGTTATGCCCAGGACATCGTTGAGGGCTTTTCCTCGTAAATTATAACGTCCTTGAGGAAGTTGACCGCCTTGCGAAGTCCCTCGTCAACGCTCATTACGCTGTCCTCATGCTCAATGGAAAGCACGCGGTCGTATCCGCAAAGACGAAGATTGGAAACAAGATCTCTCCAATAGGTCTCGCCGTTACCGTAGCCAACCGTGCGGAATACCCAAGATCTGTGAAGCTCGTCACCGTAATGCTTGGTGTCAAGCACGCCGTTCTTTGCGGTATTGTATTTGTCAACCTTGGTATCCTTGGCGTGAACGTGATAAATCGCGCCCGCAAGCTCGCGAATAGCTGCAACGGGATCCATGCCCTGCCAGATAAGATGAGAGGGATCGAAGTTCGCGCCTATAACGTCGCCGACTGCCGCGCGGAGACGAAGCAGAGTCTCGGGATTGTAAACGCAAAATCCGGGATGCATCTCAAATGCAACTCTCACGCCGTGCTGACGGCAAAATTCACCCGTTTTCTTCCAATAGGGAATGACCTTTTCGTTCCATTGCCAATCAAGAATGGCAAGGAAGTCCTCAGGCCAAGGACAGGTTACCCAGTTGGGATACTTTGCGCCCTCATGGTCGCCGGGGCAGCCCGAGAAGGTGATAACCGTGTCAACGCCAAGCTTTTCGGCAAGCAAAACGGCATTGCAAAAATCCTCGTGATACTGTTTAGCCACCTCTTTGTCGGGATGGAGAGGATTGCCGTGCGCCGCCAAAGCGCAAATTTCAACGTCATACTTTTTAAAGGTTGCAACGAATTCATCAAATTTTTTCTCGTCGGCAAGAAGCTCTGCGGGGTTGCAGTGAGCCTTTCCGGGATATCCGCCCGCGCCCACCTCAACGGTGTGAACGCCGAGACCAGATACTATCTTCAAGGTCTCGTCAAGTGTCTTGTTGCCGTAAAGATTGATAAGAACACTGAGTTTCATAATAATTCTCCTAAAAAGATTTATTTTGCTTTCACCTGTTATTATAACTGTTTTTGTCGCCGTTTTCAAGGGCTTTTAAGATTTTACAATATTTTTTTGCTCTTTACGCGGCAAATTTTCAAGAATTTTGCAAAGCCCTTGATTTTGGCGGCTTGTCGTGTTAAAATTATAAGAGAACGAAACGGAGGATAGCCTTTATGTTTATAGATATGCTTGGAAAAGCAAGAGTCAAGCTCTGCTTACATATACATTCCGCCTTTGGTGGTGGAGAATTGACACCGCCCGAGATAGCCGAGCTTTATGCGGCGGAGGGCTATGATGCCATCGCAATAACGGATAAGTGGATATATTCCGATGAGTGCGAAATGGCGGGACTTTTGGTGCTTTCGGGTATAGAATACGACGTCGGCAAGGGTGACCGCGAAAGCGGAATATACCACGTTGTAGGTGTTGGAATGACGTCCGATCCCGACGTGCCGTACGATTGGAGAAACATGAAAAAGACCGCGCCTCAAAAGGCGGCGCAAATAGTTGAAAAAATAAGACTTTATAACGGATTTTCCTTTATAGGCAGTCCTTCGTGGTGCGGAAATACCGGACGTAAGCTTTTGGATGTTGGCGGCTTTGACGCGCTTGAGATATTCAATGGCTCGGCGATGCTCGGAGCTGAGGACAAGACCTATGCGGGTGACGTTGTAAGAGAGCTTGAAGAATTGGGCTCTATGCCCTTGCTCGTGGCATCGGACGGCGCGGAGGAATGCGCCGAGGAGCTGTTTTCGGGCGCGGTCATGGTAGAGGCAACCGAGATGGACAGTCAAAGTATCGTTCGCGCGCTCAAGGCGGGCAGATTTTACGCAACCGAGGGCCCCGAGGTGCATATAAGCGCAACGGTTGGCGGCAAGGTCAAGGTGCTTTGCTCACCCTGCTCAAAAATTCAGCTTTTCACCGGTACGGACGAAATTGACGGCAAAATCTTTGAGGGCGAGGGACTTATCGAGGCGGAATATACCGTGCGCGAGGGCGATAGATTCGTTCGCGCTGAGGTCACGGACGAGCTGGGCAACAGAGCCTGGACAAACTATATTACGTTGGACTAAAAGAGGACGGAGCATTGAACACACAGGTTGAGAGTAGGAGTCAGGCTCAATTTATAAAGATGACTCAAACACCCGTTTGGCGACTTATAATAACCTTGGGCATACCAACAACGGTAAGTATGCTTATCACCAACATATACAATATGGCGGACACCTATTTCGTCAGCACGCTGAGCAATGCGGCGGGCGGAGCGACCAGCGTGGTGTTCAGCATCATGGCCATATTGCAGGCGTTCGGATTTATGTTCGGACACGGCGCGGGAAGCCACGTAAGTAGACTTCTCGGCGCAAAAAACGAAAAAAGAGCAGGCAATTTTGCAACCTCAAGCGTTGTGATGTCGGCGGCTTGCGGTGTCGTGATAATGGTATTCGGTCTTGCATTTCTGGAGCCGCTCATGCTGTTTTTGGGAAGCAACGCGGACATTTTACCCCATGCCAAGGCTTATGCGACCTATATTTTTATCGCCGCACCGGCTATGACAACGTCCTGCGTTTTCAATAACGTGCTTCGTTACGAGGGCAAGGCGACCTTTGCGATGGTTGGTCTTACCTCGGGCGGAATACTTAATATTCTTCTTGACTACGTATTCATTATGCACATAGGTATGGGAACTGCGGGCGCAGGTCTTGCAACCGCCATTTCTCAATATATAAGCCTTATAATTCTTGCAGTTCCGTTCTTTATCGGAAAAACACAAAGCAAAATATCGATAGGTCGCGGCTTTATATCGTGGCGCATCGCGTGGGATATCATCAGCACGGGACTTCCCAGCCTTATCCGACAGGGACTTAGCAGTATATCAACGGGTATGCTCAACGTTCAGGCAAAGGCGTTCGGTACTGCGGCGATTGCGGCAATGGGCTACGTTTCAAAAACGGTTCAGTTCATCTTCTGCGTAGGACTTGGAATAGGTCAGGGCTTCCAGCCCGTTTCGGCATTCAATTACGGTGCAAAGAAGTATAGCCGAGTCAAAAAGGGAAGCTATTTTACAATGGCATTCGGACTTTTGCTTATCGGTGGACTTGCCGCTGTTTGCTACTTTATCGCGCCTATGATAATCTCTATATTCAATTCCGAGGGAGACGCGCTGGTAACGCAGATCGGCACGCAAGCGTTGCGCATCAACTGCATGGTGCTTTGGGTGTTGCCGTTTACGGTCGTTGGAAACATGATGTTCCAAAGCATAGGAAAAAGAATTCCCGCAATACTTTTGTCGGCTTTGCAAAACGGTATAGCATTTATGCCGCTTATCTGGATATTGCCCACGCATCTGGGACTTCTCGGCTTGGAGATGGCTCAGCCCGTGGCTTATATCATAACCGCGCTCGTAACCCTGCCTGTAACGGTTGTATTTTTAAGCAAATTACCTGCCGACGAGGCGTGAATATAATGAAAACCGCTTGCCAACGGCAAGCGGTTTTGTTTTATTCCTGAATTTCGGCATCGCGGCAACGGATGAGTCGTATGGGTGGGCAGGGAGACGACGGATCAAAGGTATTGTCCTTTATGACGATACCGTCAACCGAGCAAAGCTCGATTGCGGCATTTTTCTCGCCCTCAAACGTATTGTTTTCAATGCGAATGTTTTTGTGCAGTCCCCAAACGTCCTCTACGTCGGCGCGGTGCGTGGGCTGAAGAACGATAGTGGGTGCGGGATGTGCCGTCGTTCCGTTTCTCTTGAAATGATTGTCGTGAATATAAAGACCGTTCGTAGGGCCGACCTCGTACCAGAAGCCAAGGTCGGGAGCCGCCTTTATTGCGCTGCTCGACATACCCTCAAAATAGCAGTTTTTGACCTCAACGTTATCGGTCTGGAACAAAAGACCGCGTGCGCGCGTGCGCTTGACGGTGCAGCTTTCAACGAGGCAGGAGGGAGAAAACTCGACGTTTTGAAGTGTGTAGCCGTCGCAAAGCTCACCCGAAAGAGCCGAGAACGTGAGATTTCCGTCCTCAAAGCTCTCAACGGTCAATTCGCCTGTGCAGGTAATGGTGGTGGGATTGAATATCTTGATCTTATCGCCGCGGCGACACCAGGCGGCAGGTAAAACGCCGTCGGGACGCTTTTTGCAATAGTTGACCTTTATCGTGTGGCTTTCAAGGTCGACGCGCGTTGCTGTTCCCGCAAGCGAATGGATGTTCAATGCATCGTCGCCAAGACCGTCGAAATAGCAGTTTTTCATTTCAAAGCGGCCGGTAAGTCCCGTGATATGAACTCCGTCACAGTTGCAGGACAT
>JBGVJM010000040.1:0-2391 GCA_045129415.1 Eubacteriales bacterium | reverse complement strand
CTCAATATCGCGACCTATATCGCAACCGGACTTGTAGTAGTTGCGTCGGTATTGCTCTCTATCTTCTATCTAGGCGAGTTCAAGTATATGTTCAGCGTAATAACGGGTCTTTTGGCAGGCGTTGGCGTTGGATTTGTTGCCGAGATATACACCTCTGACGAATTCAAGTCGGTAAAGCAGATAGCCAAGGAATCGCAAACAGGACACGGTACAAATATTATCGCCGGACTTGGCGTTGGTATGAAGTCCACGTGGTTGACCATTGCTTGCCTTGGTGCGGCTATCGCACTTTCATATTTCTTTGGCGGCGCGTACGGCATCGCACTTGCTGCGGTCGGTATGCTTTGCACCGTCGGTATCACGGTTTCCGTTGACGGTTACGGTCCTATCGCCGATAATGCGGGCGGTATTGCCGAGATGGCGGGACTTCCTCACGAAGTCCGCGGCATAACCGATAAGCTTGACGCGGTTGGAAACACTACTGCGGCTATCGGAAAGGGCTTCTGCATAGGCTCTGCAACGCTTACCTCTCTTGCCTTTATCGTTTCCTTTATAGAGGCGGTTGGAGATAAGGTGCCGGGCTTTACCATTCAGCTCAACGATCCTCGCGTGCTTGTAGGAATGCTCGTTGGCGCAATGTTGCCTTATCTCTTCTCGGCAATGACTATTGCATCGGTAGGAAAGGCTGCAAACAAGATGGTTGAGGAGGTCAGAAGTCAGTTTGAAAGTGACCCTGCTATCCTTGAGGGCAAGAGCTCGCCTAACTACAACCGTTGCATCGATATTTCCACAAAGGCATCCTTGCGCGAAATGATTGCTCCCGGACTTTTGGCTATTCTCGCACCCATCGTGGCGGGACTTGTGCTTGGAACAACCGGACTTGGCGGTCTGCTCATCGGCGGTCTTGTTTCGGCAATAATGCTTGCGGTCTTCATGGCAAACGCGGGCGGCGCTTGGGACAATGCCAAGAAGTTTATTGAGGGCGGCAACTTTGGAGGAAAGGGAAGCGATACGCACAAGGCGGCTATCACGGGTGACACCGTTGGAGATCCTTTGAAGGACACCGCGGGTCCCGCCATGGACATACTTATCAAGCTTATGTCCGTAATTTCGCTTATTCTCGTTCCCGTTCTCGTTGAGCTTACGCCTCTTTGGGATATAATCGTAAAGCTTTTTGAAAATCTTTAATACTTAAAAAATCGGCGGAATTTCACCATTGAAATTCCGCCGTTCTTTTATTGGTTTGTGATATCAAGTAATATTTGAGCAAGATGCGTATGGTCGCGCGCCACGTACGTGGGGCTCGGCATTTCAATGTCGTAGCTGCCCGATTGCTCGGTGTGGATATATGCGGTTTTGAGTCCTGCGCGCGTTGCGCCGAGAACGTCGTCGCGCATGTCGTTTCCTACGTACACACATTCGTCGGCACAAAGAGAGAAGCGGTCAAGCGCTATGTCAAATATCTTTTTTTCGGGCTTTTTTACGCCCACCTCGGAGGAGATGATCACTCCGTCAAAAAGCGGCAAAAGCTCAAGCAGCTCAAGCTCGGGAAGGGTAAAGCACGCCTGCGCGTTTGACAAAAGGTAAACACCTGCGCCCGCCTTGTGAAGTGCTGTGAGCATTTCGCGCGCGCCGTCAAAAAGGCGTAATTTATGCGTGGAAGCGCGCCTGAATTGCCAAGCCAGCTCACTCGCTACGGCTTCGTCCTTGCCGTGATTGTGTAAAAGATCGCGGAATACGTCAAGCAGCTGTATTTCATGCTCGGGACTTGTTATGCGAGTGCGACAAAGAGCAGAGTATTCAAGTTGTACTTGCTGCCAAGCACTCTTGTCAAGCCCTAAAAACGCGCAAGCGGTCTCCCAAGGAGCGCGGCCGTTTTCGTCGGTCTTTATGTCGATAAGTGTTCCGTATAAGTCAAAAATGAAGTTCATATTATTCTCCGATTGATTGATTTGTTGTAATTATAGCATAAGTTTGCGGAATTTTCAAGAGTGGGGCGCAAAATCCGTCGGATACTGCGTAGCAGGAGCCGAGTAGTTGCACATAGCGCAACGATGGAATCTGAACCCTCATTTGCGCAAAAATTGACTGTAATCAAAGAGTTTTGGGGCGCAAATCGAATCGCACTTCGTGCGAGCGGGTTCTGATTAGTGAAGAATCGGCAAAAACAAAAAGGAGCAACTTTGTTGGAATGATCCGGGAATCTGAACCCTCATTTGCGCAAAATTCAACTGTAATCAAAGGGTTATGGGGCGCAAATCGAATCGCATTTGCAAGCAAATGCGAACGGGTTCCGATTCGGTAAGTGAGTAGCAAAAAAGAAAGAGTAGCACGATGTGCTACTCTTTCTTTTTTGGTGACCCATCCGGGAATCGAACCCGAGTTTCCAGC
>JBGVJM010000039.1:0-4687 GCA_045129415.1 Eubacteriales bacterium | reverse complement strand
CACCGATGATATTTGCATCGATTTCAAAAAGCCAATGTTAAATTCCCTATCCTCGTAGCTGCGGAACGGCTTCTCTATACCGTTTATCGCAAAACGAATAATTGACTTATCGGGATTTGATGTGAATGCTTTGTTGAGAATCTCCTCATAGCCGTCTTTTAAAATCTCATCGTCATCCGCTATAAGGCATACGTCGGCATCCGCATTTCTTATTGCCATATTTCTACTTCTGCTAAGTCCGCGTTCTGTGGTATTGACCCAGATAACCCTGCTTCCGTTGTGATCAATGATTTCAGTTCCCTCTTTGTCGCACTGATTGATAACTACAGCGTCGGTTTGTATATTCATCTTTGCAAGCAACGAATGATCGGTTTGATGCATCGTTGCGACTAAGACCTGAATTCTCATACAATTACACCTTTACAATTTTCTTTTATATTTAGTCAAGACTGTCATCCAAGAATAAGATCAACTATCTCCTTGTAGCTGTTAGCTCTGTCAAATCTTTCCTCGGCACATGCGCGAGCGTTCTTACCCATCTCCAAGCGAAGCTCTTTATTCTTTAAGAGCATCTCAAGCTTATTTGCAAGATCCTCTGCATCGTTGTTTTTGCAGTTAAAGCCCATTTTGTTGGTTTCAACAAGCTCGCGATATTCGGCACACTCCTGAGTGTTGATAACGGGCAGTCCCGAGGACGCATAGTCCGCATGCTTATTGATAATGCTCTGAGCCGCACCCTTTGTGATAGGATTAACCGTTATGTCGCAAGCGCAAAGCCTTCCGCACATCTCGGCATAAGGCAATCTGCCAGTAAACACAGCATCAATATTACGCTCTTTTGCATATCTTTCAAAGCCGTCTTTTCTGGGTCCGTCTCCCATAACCATAAACTTTGGCGGAGTGATGCCGCGCTCCTTAAGAATAACGAGCGCATCAAGCACGCATGTTATATCATAACTTGCGCCAAGTGTGCCGCAATATGCAAGCCATATCTCCCCCTCGGGCTTTTGAACAGGATTATTCTTTGCGTTGTCGTCAAAGGTCTCAAGCCTTGTACCGAGATAAACGGTATGACCGCTATTCAATTTCTTATTTACCCTGAGCGCTCTTTCAACGTATGTATCCGACACAGCTACGACCTCGTCCGCGCGCTTGTATATTCCGTTGGCAAGGAAGGTAAAGGGCGCGAATATGATATCGCTGATAATGGGAAGACGAAGCACCATTTTAAATGCCTCGGGCCAAAGATCCTGTATATCCACGATAAATTTCACACCGTTTTTCTTGCAATATCTCGCCGCCTTATAGGAAGCATACAAGGTGGGCACTGCACAATAAATAACGTCGGGCTTTTTTCTGCCCTTGAGATATTTATTTACCTCTTTGCCCCACACAAAGTGGCTGTAAAACCTTTTAAGGCTGACGTTTTTGGTGTATTTTTCCTCGTGGAGCATAGTCACCTTATATTTGAAGCCCTCGGGCTTATTTTCAAAGTGTGACTTTGTTCCGTGATAAAAATCGCTGGTTACTATCTCAACGTCGTGCTCATTTGCAAGCATATCCGCAAGATATGCAAAGCGGTTATTTGTCTTTCCGTCAAAAGAGCCGCTGAAATCCGCCAAAATAAGTATATCCATTTGTACCTCTCCGAATTTTTAAAAAGCTGTCTTTATTTCAAGTCGGGCAAAAGATCGTGCCTCATTATGTCGTTTCCGTTAGTATCAAGCACCTTTACGCTCTCAACTACGCGTCTGTGTTTTTGGTTGAATTCCTCAAGCGAATCCGCCTGAACCGTAAAGCCCGCAACTCTGTCGCTGCTGCTTGACACACCGTTGACCTTAAAGCCCTGCGGTCTCAAAAGTCGGTAATCGGAAATAACTCCCTCCGCCAAAAGCTCCTCAAAGCCTTCAAGACGGTCAAAAACACCGGGAGTGCCGTAAATAAAGTCGTTTACGATATATTTGTTTTCGGGCGCACTCAATTCAACGTGAGGCTTTTGACCTAAGGTAAGGTCTATTACTGCCTTGATAACGTCAAATCCGCAGGCGCGCTTGATAAGCAAATATTTCATATTTCCGCCTGTACGGGCGCAAAATTCAAGCACGGAGACCGAATCTCCGCCGTTTATCATCTGAATGAGCATAGGCGAATCCTTGATGTCAAACGCATCCGCTATCTGCTGAGCAACAACGCCTATCTTTTCCATTATCTCGGGAGTCGCGTTTACGGGATATCTGCCGCGGAAGATAACGAAGCGGTCATCATCCTTTATCTTTTCGCTGTTGGAAACGCAAAGAATGTGCGCCTTGCCATCCTCAACGTAAACGTCAACGCTTATCTCCTCGCCCGCGCAAAACTCCTCAACTATGACAGTTCCTGCGCGGCTTATTTGCTTTGCCTCGTCAAAATACCTTTTGAGCGTCTCCTCATCCGATGCCTTGCGCACGCCTCTTGAGCTATAAGCGTCGGTGGGCTTTACTACAACGGGAAATTTGAGCTGTCTTACCTTGTCAAGCTCAAGCTCGGTCATTTCAAAATATCGGGATGTGGGAATATCGTTCTCCCAGAATATTCTCTTCATGTACTTCTTATCGGAAACGTCCTGTGCCGTGCGATAGGATATATAGCAAGGAAGTCCGAGCATCTCCGATACCTGCGCAACGATAAGAAGCACCTGGTCGGCACAGCAGGTAATGAGAAAGTCAACCTTCTCCTTTTGTGCGACCTCCTTTACCGCCTCAACGTCAAAGAGGGGTATTTGATAGAATATGTCCGCATAAGGTCTTGCAAGCGCACCGGGATTTCCGTCCGCCAAGACCGTAGTTATTTTTCTTTCGTTAAGCTGCTTTATAAGCTCTATTTGCGCGAGTCCTCCCGCCAAAACCAAAGCCTTCATATAAAAGCTCTCCTTTATATCGAATTATGATTATGTATTAGCCTCTTCCTTTTGCTCCTCGGCATGCTCCTCTGGAACGTAATGCTTTGAAAAGCGGCTTGTTCCGCGATACTCGGGCTTGACCTCGGTTCCCTGCTTCTTGAAAACAAGGAGAACGGTCTTTACAAGAATGGTAATGTCAAGCCAGAATGTGAAGGTCTTATAATACTCAATGTCGAACTGAATTCGCTCTTCCCAAATTATGTTGTTGCGTCCCTTGACCTGCGCAAGACCGGTAAGTCCGGGGCGCATCTCAAAGCGAAGATTTTCCTCTCCGATACAACGGGGAGCCTGATAATCAAGCATGGGACGGGGTCCAATAATGCTCATTGAGCCGCCAAGCACGTTGAAAAGCTGAGGAAGCTCGTCAAGACTGGTCTTTCTGAGCACTTTACCTATCTTGGTGATTCTATCCTCGGACATTATCTCGTTGCCGTCTTTATCGTACTGCTCGGTTATCATTGTGCGGAACTTGTACATCGTAAAAGGCTTTCCACCCTTACCGATGCGCTTCTGCTTAAAGATAACGGGGCCCTTGGACGTGAGCTTTATCACGATGGGTACAACTATCATTACGGGAATGACTGTCAGCATTACCAAGGCTACCGCACTTACAACTATGTCAAATGCTCTCTTCAAAAATAAATTGAATTTTCTCATTTTTCTCTCCGATAAATAGTTATTCAAAGCAGGATCTGATTATCTCAATAACCGCGTCCTGCTCCTCTGCGGTCATCTTTATATCGCTGGGGAGACACAAGCCGCGATTGAATATATCGGCTCCAACGTCGGCACAGCCGCCCGCAATATATGCGTTCGTCTTGGCTCTGGCACTTCCCTCGCGTGTGATAAATTCGTGCATGCGATACATAGGCTGCATGTGCATGGGCTTCCAGATAGGTCTGCCCTCCGCGTTTGCCTCCGCCAACCTTTCAAGTATCTCGGTAGGACAGGTCTTGCCTTGCTCCTTTACGTAAAGTGCTTGGGAGTCGTCTCTTACCTGACGGCACATTGCATCCTCGTCAATTATCATTGCGGAGAGCCAATAGTTCGGCTCGCTTCCCTCAACTATGGGGTTCATTTTTACGGGAAGACCGCGAAGTCCCTCGCAATATCTGTCGTAAACCGCCTTTTTGCGAGCGATATGCTCCTCAAGGTATATGTACTGACCGCGGATGATTCCCGCAACGATATTGCTCATGCGGTAGTTATATCCTACCTCCTCATGCTGATACCAGGGAGCGTTTTCTCTCGCCTGAGTGGACCACTTGCGCGCCTTGTTTGCAACCTCAAGGTCGTTTGTAAGCAAGCAACCGCCCGCCGAGCCCGTTATTATCTTGTTTCCGTTATAGCTGACCGCACCGTAATCGCCAAACGATCCGCATTGCTTGCCGCCGAGAGTTGCACCCATTGCTTCCGCCGCATCCTCAATAAGAAGCGCGCCGTGACGGTCGCATATTTCTCTTATAACGTCCATTTTTCCGGGGAAGCCGTAAAGCTCGGCACAAACCACCAGCTTAACGTCGGGATAAAGCTCAAATGCGCGCTCAAGCGCCACGGGATCCATGTTCCATGAATCCGCCTCGGTATCGATAAAGATCGGGATACCGCCCTCGTAAACCACGGGATTGAGCGTTGCGTCAAAGGTCATATCGGAGCAAAATACTCTTTTGCCCTCAAGCGCGCCGTGACTTATAGTGGGACGTCCGTAAAGTCTTTCGCCTGCCGCCTTAACGCCCAAATGCAATGCCG
>JBGVJM010000038.1:0-4615 GCA_045129415.1 Eubacteriales bacterium | reverse complement strand
GACCTCGGTCTTCGCCTCTTTATCGGTGAGTCTTATATTCTTTGCGCTCTCCTCAACCGAAGCAAGTATTTCCTTGGCGCGCTTGATAACCTCATTGGGAAGTCCCGCAAGCTTTGCTACCTCGATTCCGTAGCTATCGTCGGTTGAGCCTCTTACTATCTTACGCAAGAACGTAATACTGTCGCCGCGCTTTTTAGCCGCGATATTATAATTGACGATACCGTCAAATTCTTCCTCCATAGACGTAAGCTCATGATAGTGAGTAGCAAAAAGAGTTTTTGCGCCTATCTTGCGGCTCGCCGTGTATTCAACAATGGCACGCGCAATGCTCATTCCGTCAAAGGTCGACGTACCTCTACCAACCTCATCGTATATGATAAGGCTCTTCTTGGTGGCGTTTCTGAGTATGTAAGCCACCTCATTCATTTCAAGCATAAAGGTGGACTGTCCCGATGCAAGATCGTCCGACGCTCCAACGCGCGTGAATATCTTATCGGTAATACCGATTTCAGCCTCCGATGCAGGAACGAAGGATCCCATTTGCGCCATAAGCACGATAAGCGCGACCTGACGCATATAGGTGGATTTACCCGCCATATTGGGTCCCGTGATAAGCAAAAGCCTGTCGGTTTTCATATTGAGCCTTGTGTCGTTGGGGACAAAATACGTGTCCTTTACAAACTGCTCAACAACGGGGTGACGTCCGTCCTTTATGATAATATCGTCCGTAGCGTTTACTGCCGGGCGCACGTATCTGTTCTTTGCCGCAACGGTTGCAAGGCTGAAATATACGTCGGTTTCAGCAAGCAAGGCTGCCGCCTTTTGTATTCTTGAGCTGTTTTCCGCAACTATTGCACGGATACCGCAGAAAATATCATATTCAAGGGAGCAAAGCTTGTCCGATGCGCCAAGCACCCTTGCCTCCATCTCCTTAAGCTCCTCGGTTATATAGCGCTCGCAGTTTGCAAGCGTTTGTTTTCTTATGTATCGGTCGGGAACGAGTGAAAGCTGGGACTTGGTGACCTCTATATAGAAGCCGAACACACGGTTGTATCCAACCTTAAGTGTTTTTATTCCCGTTGCCTCACGCTCCGCCTCGGCAATTTGCTCCTTCCATTCGTCTCCGTGCTCAACAATGGCGCGAAGCTCGTCAACGTCCGCATTATATCCGTCCGCTATCATGCCGCCCTCGCGCACAGTCAAGGGAGCATCCACGTTTATCGCCTTGTCGATAAGCTCGGTCATGTCCTCCAACGTATCAAGCTCGGAGTATATTCTTTGCATCTCATTTGAGGTGCAGGAAGCAAGCATAGCGCGAAGCTCGGGCAATATACGCAGGCTGTTTGCCACAGCCAAGAGATCTCGCGCGTTGGCGGAACCGTAAACTATCTTGGTCATAAGGCGCTCCAGATCAAGCACGTCGTCAAGCAGCTCCGATATTTGCTCGCGGAGAATAAAGCTGTTGTAAAGCTCTTCAACCGCGTTTTGTCTTCTTGCGATTTGGGAGGCATTTACCAACGGATGCTCCACCCACTTGCGCATAAGACGTGCGCCCATAGACGATCTTGTCTTGTCCAATACCCAAAGCAGCGTTCCCTTTTTATCCTTGGAGCGCATTGCCTCGCAAAGCTCAAGGTTACGTCTTGTATTTACGTCAAGCTCAAGGTACTGACCGCCCGAATACAAATTCAGCTTGTTTATATAGGAGATATCCTTCTTTTGCGTATCCTTGACGTAGTCAAGCATAGCACCGACGGCACATACCACGGCTCTATCCGCTACGTCGTCCTCGCGAAGCGTTTCGGCAAACTGTGCCTTTACTCTATCAAGACATACGTCGTGCTCAAATCGCCACATTTGTCCGTCGTTAAGCATTGCAGAAATGCGGCTCTTGATAAGCTCCGCCACATCCTTTATCTTGGATGCGCCGAGGTTTGTTATTACCTCAACGGGCTGATATGTCGCAAGCTCATTTTGAAGCTTTGCATACATCTCATCACCCGAATAAGAGGTTGCATATATCTCCGCGGTAGAGATGTCGCAAAAGCATACGCCGCACTCAAATTCGCCTATATACAAGGAGCAAAGGTAGTTGTTCTTCTTGTCGGAAAGCAGCTCGGTCTCGATAAGAGTACCCGGCGTTATAACTCTTATAACACCACGCTTGACTATTCCCTTTGCCTCTGCTGGATTTTCCATCTGCTCGCATATAGCGATCTTGAAGCCCTGCTCTATGAGTCTACCGATATAGGTATCAACCGAGTGGAACGGAACGCCGCACATGGGCGCTCTCTCCGCCTCTCCGCAATCGCGTCCCGTCAAGGTGAGATCAAGCGCTCTTGACGCCACGATAGCATCGTCAAAAAACATCTCGTAAAAGTCACCGAGACGGTAGAAAAGCAAATAGTCCTTATATTGATTTTTGATTTCAAAGTATTGCTCCATCATGGGAGTCATAGCAGTGTCCTCGCTTTTTTGTCTATAATATAGTGTTTCATAAGACCTTTATAAAATTTTCGAAGGCAAGGCGCACCGCAAAAAGCAAAGCGCAGGCGTAGTACATCTACGTCAAGCTGCTTTTGAGGAGCAACACAGCATTCGGGAATTTTTAATGGTCTTAAATTAATGGCAGCCCCCACATGTCGAGCAATCATGAGAGCAAGGTGTCTTGCCTGTTGCGTTAAACATGATCGTATTATTTACCGTTTCCATAAGCTCGTTTACGGCAGCCTGTGCCTCGTCAAGCTCGCGGAAAATGGGATCGGTGGTTATCTCGGCGTATATCTCGTCGATACGGTCCTGAATTCTCGTCAATGCCTCGGTATCAATATCCGCGCTGTCTCCCATTGTTGTAAGAGCCTGTTGCTGAATTCCGTATTCCATCATAAGATTGCCTATCTTCTCGCTGGAATCATAAGCAGCCTTTGCCTTTTCCATACGGATCATTCTCTCGTCTTCTTTTATAGCCTGTCCAAGCTGTGCCGCAAGTGAATATATGCTCATTTTTTGGTCCTCTTTTTTAGTTTATTTTGTCGCCGTAGAGCGCAAATGTCTCGGCGCGCGTTACTTTTATGCTGACGAAACGGCCTACGTCGGACTCGTCTCCGTCAAACAGTACTATTTTATTTCCCTCGGTACGTCCCGAATATACATGCTTATTATTTTTACTCGGTCCGTCACAAAGTATCTTTATAATTTGATTTTCCATAGGCTTGTTCTTTTCAAGCGCAATGGTATTTTGCGTTTCAAGCAAGCGGTTCATACGCTCGCCCTTAACGTCATCGGGTATCTGACAGTCCATTGTCGCCGCAGGCGTATCCTTGCGGGGCGAATATATGAAGGAATACGTCATATCAAATCTTACTCGGCGAAGCATATCAAGAGTTGCCTCAAAGTCCTCGTCACTCTCGCCAGGGAATCCAACAATTATATCGGACGATATTGTGACATCGGGAATGCGCTCGCGCAAATAATTAACGGTGTCAAGATATTTTGCCGTGTTGTAATGACGGTTCATAGCTTTAAGAACCTTGTCACTTCCCGACTGCATGGGCAGGTGGAACTGATGTGCAATATGCTTTGACTCGGCCATTACGTCGATAAGCTTTCGTGAAGCATCCTTGGGATGACTCGTCATAAAGCGTATGTAATAATCGCCCTCGATCTTGTCAATGTCGGCAAGAAGGTCTGCAAAGTCATACGACTCGCCGTTCTCGCTCTTGGCATCCTTGCCGTATGAGTTTACGTTCTGACCGAGAAGGGTTATGTCCTTATATCCTTTCTCAACAAGCTCGCGCACCTCGGCAATAATGTCCTCAGGACGACGGCTTCTTTCTCGGCCTCTTACGTAAGGCACGATACAGTAGGTGCAAAAGTTATTGCAGCCGTACATTATGGACACCCACGCGCGATATGTAGACTCGCGGCGAATGGGCAGGCCCTCCGCAACCAAGTACTGCGCTTCCTCGGGACAGTAAAGGCGCTTGCCGCGCTCCAGCTTTTTATATACAAGCTCGGGAAGACGGTGCAAGGACGACGTGCCGAAAACAAAGTCTACGTAAGGATAGCTATGCTTTATGCTCTCTTTTCTATGCTCCTGCGTTACCATACAACCGCAAACGCCTATAAGCATATCGGGCTTTTTTGCCTTGATGTGCTTGTACTGACCGATTATGGAAAGTGCCTTTTGCTCGGCATGCTCGCGCACGGCACAGGTGTTTACGATTATAATGTCCGCATCCTCGGGATCGGCACAAACCTCGTATCCCATAAGCTCGCACATTCCCGCGAGCTTTTCGCTGTCCGCCTCGTTTTGCTGGCAGCCAAAGGTCTGCACATAGGCGAATCTTGGCGAGCCGCACTCGCTTGTTAAATGCTCGTTATGAGCGCGTATTTTTTGTATATATTCCCTTTGCGCCTGCATATCGGCTTCGGGCAAAATTCTGTATTCTCTCATATGTTCTTTCTCGCAATATTTCCGCATTATATTTATAAATTATTATACAGAATACATTATACTATATTTTTGCCCGATTTGTCAAGGGCTTTGGCGGGATTTGTTACCGTTGTTTAGCGAATGTCGTACTAAAAACAAAAAGGTCGCCGAGGCGACCTT
>JBGVJM010000037.1:0-11573 GCA_045129415.1 Eubacteriales bacterium | reverse complement strand
AAATGTTGTAGTTTGCCTCGGCATATTCCTCATAATCGGTATGCCAATTCAGGTGATTTGGCGAAATATTGGTTATAAGCGCTCTTATTGGCGACTGTGTCATGGTTTGGAGCTGAAAGCTTGAAAGCTCAACAACGGCATAGTCATTTTCGCTCATTTTATCTACTATGGGAAGCAACGGCTGACCGATGTTTCCGCCAACGTATGCCACGCCCTCTCCTCTTTTTTCAAGCTCTTTTTTCAAAAAAAGGTGGGTGAGCGTTGTAGTGGTGGTCTTACCGTCCGAGCCCGTTATGCCTATAAGAGTCGCGGGACAAAGCTCAAAAAACAGCTCCATCTCACTTGTAAGGCAAGCGCCCTCGGCTTTTGCTTTTTCGATAGCGTCAATATCGTGGCGTATTCCGGGAGAACGGAAAACGTAGTCACCGCCGACACCCGAAAGATAATTCTCGCCCGTGCAAAATTTAACACCGAGAGAGATAAACTCATCATCTCGCGCCTCGTCCTTGCCGTCACACACCAAAACGCGCGCACCTGCTTCACAAAGCAGCCTTGCAAGAGGCTTGTTTGAGCGTCCGAAGCCCAAAACGCAGCAATCCTTATTATTGAATTTTTGAGTAATCTTTTCAAAGCAATTCAAGGCAACCTCCAAAGCAGACATACTGCCACAAATACTATTATATAATATTTTTAATACTGTTTCAAGTCAATGTTTGAAATTTTACCTAAATATTCAAACTTTTTTCAAAAAAAGCCGAAAAATCCCCTTTTCAAAAAGGAAAATATGTGTTAAAATAAAGTGATTGAAATATGTAATTCTACTGAAAGGACATAAATAATGCCAGACGTTACAGACGTAAAAAAGGCTTCCGCCCAGAAATACGATGACCGAAGCATACGCGCACTCAAGGGTGCCGACCGCGTGCGTAAGCGCCCTGCGGTAATTTTCGGCTCGGACGGTCTTGAAGGCTGTCAGCACTCGTATTTTGAAATACTCTCAAACTCGGTTGACGAGGCGAGAGAGGGACACGGAAACGAAATACTGACAATTCTCTATAAGGATCACTCCATCACCGTTGACGACCACGGACGCGGTGTTCCGCTCGGATACAACAAAAAGGAAGAGCGCTGGAACTGGGATCTTATTTACTGCGAGCTTTACGCGGGCGGTAAGTACGATAACAATCAGGGATCATCAGCCTACGAATATTCGCTCGGACTTAACGGTCTCGGCGCGTGCGCTACGCAGTACAGCTCGGAGTTTATGGACGTTTACTCCTATGACGGCAAGATGGAGCGCCACATATCCTTCAAGAAGGGTGCGCCCGTTACGGGTGTGCTTGAGGAGCGCGAGCTTGAAAGAAAAGAAAAGCGCACGGGTACGGTCATTCATTGGCGTCCCGACCGCGAGGTATTTACCGACATAAATATCACGCCCGAATTCATTCGCGACGTTTTGCACCGTCAGTCCGTTGTAAATGCGGGAATATCCTTCGTTTTCAAATATCAGAATGACGACGGTAAATTCACCGAGGAGCGCTTTCTCTATCCCAACGGTATTTCCGACTATATTGCCGAGACCGTTGGCGACACGGCAAGGACCGAGCCCGTGCTCTGGCACCTTGAAACCCAGGGACGCGACCGCGAGGACAAGCCCGAGTATAAGCTCAAGGCGGATTTCTCCTTCTGCATATCAAACGCGGCTAACAAAATAGAATATTACCACAACTCAAGCTTTCTTGAGTACGGCGGCTCTCCCGACCGTGCCGTCAAGAGCGCGTTTACCTTTGCTATTGACAAATATCTCAAAACCAACGGTAAATACAACAAGAACGAGGCAAAGATAACCTTCCCTGACATTGCCGACTGTCTTGTTTTCGTAAGCAACAGCTTCTCTACAATGACATCTTATGAAAACCAGACCAAAAAGGCTATAAACAACACCTTTATCTACGAGGCAATGAACGAATTTTTGCGCTACAACCTCGAGATATACTTTATAGAGCATCCCACCGAGGCCGAGATCATCGCAAATCAGGTGCTTATCAACAAGCGCAGCCGTGAATCCGCGGAAACGCAAAGACTCAGCATCAAGAAAAAGCTGACGGGTACTATCGACATCGCAAACCGCGTTGAAAAGTTTGTAAACTGTCGCTCCAAGGACCCCAACGTGCGCGAGCTTTATATCGTTGAGGGTGATTCGGCTCTAACCTCGTGTAAGCTGGGACGTTCGGCGGAAATGCAGGCGATAATTCCCGTTCGCGGTAAGACGCTCAACTGTCTTAAAGCCGACTACGACAGAATCTTCAAGAGTGAGATAATCACCGACCTTCTCCGCGTTATCGGATGCGGTGTCGAGCTTGACACCAAGAAGGTCAAGAGCGATATTCCTCCCTTTGACATTGATTCTCTGCGTTGGTCAAAGATAATCATTTGTACCGATGCCGACGAGGACGGCTTCCAGATAAGAACCCTGCTTTTGACTATGTTCTACCGCCTGCTTCCCTCACTTTTGCAGGAGCAGCGAGTATTCATAGCCGAAACGCCTTTGTTCGAAATAACCGTCAAGGAAAAGGGCGGTGACAAAACCTACTTTGCATACGACGAGTATGAAAAATCCGATATATTAAAGGAGCTTGGTAACAAAAAATATACCATTCAGCGCTCCAAGGGTCTTGGCGAAAACGAGCCTGACATGATGTGGCAAACGACTATGAATCCCGCCACGCGACGTCTTATCGCCGTTACGCCTACCGATGCACGCCGCACCGAGGAGATCTTTGATACGCTGCTTGGCGACAATCTCCCCGCGCGTAAGGAATTTATCGCAACGCACGGCAAGGAATATATGAAGGACCTCGACGTATAAATACAAAAACGTCGTCCGTCAAGCACAGCTCGGACGGCGTTTGTTTTTAATACACTATCACATCAAACCAAGGAGAAATAAAGATGAGTGTTTACAAGGTAAGATACGGCACACCCGAAGAAATAGTTCCCTCTCGCTTTGCGCCCACGCCCAAGTGCGAGATCATAGAAAACTCCGATGCAGTATCGGAAAAAATGATATTCTCAACCTCCAAAAGAGGAACACAAATAATGATACCCATTGAGTCCGACGCGGGTATTTACGGCTTCGGTCTTCAATTAAAGGGCTTCCAGAATCGCGGCAAAAAGAAAACGCTTCGTCCCAACGCGGATCCCGTTGCCGACTCGGGCGACTCACACGCTCCCGTTCCCTTTTTCGTAACGACCAAGGGCTTTGGAGTTTACGTTGACACGGCGCGCTACGCAAGCTTCTATTGCGGTCGCGAGCTTCGTCCCGAAAGTGCGGACAAGGTCGACACCGCGGCGGATGCCGCCCCCAACGTTGAGGGCAAGGACGGCTCCAATATCTTCTCGGCACTCTATGAGGTGAGACGCGGCGGCAAGAACAACTTTATCGCTATCGATATTCCCTTTGCCGAGGGCGTTGACGTTTATTACATAACGGGCGACTCGGTGCTTGACATAGTTAAGCAGTACAATATGCTCTCGGGCGGCGGTTGCATGCCTCCCATGTGGTCGCTCGGATGCTTCTACCGCTGCGATATGAAGTTCAATGCCGAGCAGGTTATTGATATGGCTCAGCAGTTCCGCGACAAAGATATTCCCTGCGATATAATCGGTCTTGAGCCGGGTTGGCAAACGAAGACCTACTCCGCCTCTTTCGTTTGGAGTCCCGATAGATTTCCCGATCCTCAAGGCACGGTCAAGGCATTGCGCGACAGCCATTTTCACGTAAATCTTTGGCAGCACGCCTTTACTCATCCTTCATCTCCGCTTTACAACAAGCTTATAGAACACAGCGGCGACTATCTTGTATGGAACGGTCTCGTTCCCGATTTCGCGCTTGACAGCACCAAGAAAATTTTCTCCGAATACGAGAAAAAGACGCTTGTTGACATCGGCGTTGACGGCTTTAAGCTCGACGAGTGCGACGGAAGCGATTACACGGGCTCGTGGACCTTCCCAAACTGCGCAAGCTTCCCCTCGGGAGCTGACGGCGAGCAGTATCACAGCCTTTTCGGCACTCTCTACTCTCACGCGGTGTCCGCGGCACTCGGCAACACTCGCTCACTCGGTGAAATAAGAAATATCGGTGCGCTTGCCGCATCCTATCCTTACGTTCTCTACTCCGATCTTTACGACCACAAGGATTTCGTTATGGGCGTTGTAAACTCGGGATTTTCGGGCATTCTCTGGACTCCCGAGGTGCGTCACGCTCTTGATAAGCAGGACATGATACGCCGCGTTCAGACCACCGTTTTCAGCGTTCAGGCGCTTGTTAACGCCTTCTATCTTTCCGAGATGCCTTGGGAAAAGCACGGCTGTACCGACGAGATCCGCGAGCTTTTCCGCACACGTATGTCTCTTGTTCCCTACTTGTTCAATGCCTTCTACGACTATCACACAACGGGTAAGCCTCCCGTTCGTGCGCTGGTATGCGACTATGCATCAGAGCCCGAGTCAATAGAATGCAGCGACCAATATCTCTTTGGCGACTCCATGATAGTTGCTCCCATTCTCTCGGGCAAGACCGAGCGCGACTTCTGGCTACCCATGGGCGAATGGTTCGACTTCTTTACGGGCGAGCGTTACGAGGGTGGCAGACACCATATCGCAACCGAAAATATTCCCGTATTCGTAAAGGGCGGCACGATAGTTCCTATCGCAACACCTGTTAACTACATTGAGCGCGACACCGTGCTTGACATTACGCTCCGCGCATACGGAAACGTTGACAAGGACACCTATTGCACTCTCGTTACCGACAGCGATGACACGCACAGCGCAACATATACCGCACACAAAGTAACCCGCGACACTCGCGGATTGATCGGCGGAAAGTACAACATCATTGCCGTTGAAGAAATTAAATAAAAAAGAAAAGGATACCGCCTCGGGCAATGCCCGAGGCGGTTTTTTGTTATTATTCTTCTACTACCAGCCGATTAAAGCCAACGGCATTTCTTATTCCTGACGCTTCTTCATTCGCGGTATATTTAACCATTATCAGATCGCCCTTCTCTATAAGAACGTATTCCTCGTTCTCCGAAGGATCAAAGCGATAAGTGTGTCCGTCGTTACCCTTGACGTAAATAACGGTGTTTCCGTCAATTACCACGTCGCGAATAGAAACGACCGTTATGCCCGCATAAAGCACATCGCCTGTGTTCTGAGAGCCGTCCGTTACTCCGTTCTCCGCCAAGAGCTTTTTGTATTCCTTCATGGCAGCCGCCTGAGTTTTGCCCGTTGCAACGATACTGTAATTCTCAACGTTTACAAGCGCATAAAGCTCAACTATTCCGCTTTGCGACTTTAATACCATTATATAGGTCGCCTCGCCCGATACGTTGATAAGCGACGGGAAGGACGCCTCGTAGTTCTTTTCCTGTACCTCGCCCTCAGCCGCGCTCATTGCCGAGTATTCCTCCGCACCCACAACGGGATAATACTTATACTCACCCGTGCGCGCGTTGCTGATAATAAATCCGATGTTGGACTCGTCACTTGTTACCGAGGTAACGCCCGTAAAATACCAAACGTCGTCACCGATAACGATGTAGCCGTAATCCTCGGTGGTCTGCTTGCAGTTCTTGTTACCGATTATGCTATTGATATAACCGCCCGACAGCATTCCGTGCCAATTATACTTTTGCTCGGCAAGATCGCCCGAGAACACCGCGTCTACCCACGATGGAACCTCATCCACAGCATAGAGCTGGCTCTCACCCGTGCAGGGATCGAAGATTATGACCTCGTTTACGTCCATTGCGCCAAACGGGAAAACGTTAGCCGTAAGGCAGGATACGATATAATAGGGCTTTCCGTTCTCATCTATTTCAAAGCTGATAAAGTCAAATATCTTTGTAGGATAGTCAAAGCGAAGCTTTCTTACAAGGTCGTCGCCAAAGAAGCCCGAATCAACGTATTTAAGAGGCTTATCAAGCTTTACGTATTCAGCCTTGCTTCCAACGGGGTCTACCATAACGTAGCCGGGTACTCCGTTTTCGCGGTTCATAAACCACTTGAAGAAATCGGCATATTCAAGGTTGGCAACCTTTTTGGGCGTTCCGCGATAATTTATCTGCGTGTATCTCTCGCCCACCTCGTACTGTGACGCAACGTCCGAAAGCGCGCCGAGCGTTCTGTTTCCTATCGCCTGCGCCGATGCGCTGTCCATAAGCGCGATGTTGGTGACCTCGTCAGTCTCCTTCATATCGTCCTTGAACACAGCCTCGGTAACGTCTATAACGGACGCATAAGCCTTTGCATTGAATATCTCGGACGAGATAATACCGCCTATCAGCGAGAAGACAACGGGCAAAAGTATAACTGATATCAAAATCTTGTTGGGCTTGAAATCCCACGACATTTTCACTACACCGGGACGGTTGTTTGTTCCCTTTTGTCTTACGTTCTTTTTAGTGAACAAAAACGGTATCGAGTACGACAATATCGCAAAGGTCAAAAACGCCCAGAAGCCCGCGTTGTGAATATTTATCGCAGGGAGCGTAACGTAAAACGCGATGCCCGAAATCACCGTTCCCAAAACTATGGAAAGTATTATTTTCTTGGCTTTACTCATTTTTTATCTCCTTTTCTTGATCTTTAAAGACCTAAAAGTGCAAAAATCTTGAATATATCTCCTGCGCCCATGACGATTATCATATCGCCATTTTGCGCGGTGTCCTTAATAATTTGCGCGATGTCCTCAAGGCTTTGTCCGTATTGCGCCTTGTCACCTATCATATGTGCAAGCTTTTGCGAGCTTATACCGTAAATATTGTCCTCGCGCGCTGCGTATATGTCGGCTAAAATAACGCTGTCGGCACGCTCAAACGCCTCCGAAAACTTATCGGCAAGCGCAGCCGTTCTACTGTAAGTATGAGGCTGGAAAACGCATATAAGACGTCCGTTTGCAGTTCTTTTAGCACCCTCAAGCGTTGCGGCGATCTCGGTTGGATGATGACCGTAATCGTCATACACCTCCGCGCCGTTAACTCTGCCCTTATATTCCATTCTTCTCTTTGCGCCCTTGAATGCCGCAAGTCCGCGCGCGATACCCTCGGCACTTACTCCGCAAGCGTATGATGCCACCGCCGCGGCAAGCGCGTTGTAAACGCTGTGTATTCCTCGTGACGGAAGCACTGCGTGAACGAAATGCTCTCCATTATGCAATATGTCAAATTCGATAGGAAGTCGGTCAAGCTCAAGATTTACCGCCCTGAACGTGCATCCGCCCGAGAGACCGAAGCTTATCTTGTTTGCGGAAACGCTTGATGCCGCGCACACGGTATTTACGTCGTCGGCGTTATATATCACCGTTCCGTTCTCACCCACGAGCGACGCGTACTGCGCAAACGACGCGCAAATGTGATCCATGCTCTTGAAATAATCCACGTGCTCCATCTCGGCATTCAGAAGCACCGCAATGCTGGGATTGAAATCCAAAAAGCTATCCATATATTCGCATGCCTCAAAGATAAAATCCTCGTGCTCACCGAGATGATATGCTCCGCCCATGGACGAATATTCCGCGCCCGAAATGATCGTGGGATCGGTCAGCTCGCCCTTGTCGTGACAGCTTAAGAATATCTCGGCACACATGGAGGTGCAGGAGCTCTTTCCGTGCATTCCCGCAATGCCTATGCGGTGCTTATATGCCATCATTATGTAGCCGAGATAGTCGGCGCGCGAAATGCAGGGTATTCCCTCTCTTATAGCGCGCGCATATTCGGGATTGTCCTCCGAAATGGCAACGGTATATACAACTGCTCCGCAATTTTCTCCGAGATTTTTTTCGTCGTGAGAATAAAAAACGGTAACGCCCGCATCCTCCAGCCTTTTTGTAAGCTTTGAGGGTGTGCGGTCACTTCCCGCGGTCTCATAGCCTGCGCTCTTGGTGAGCAGTGCCAATGAGGACATCATAATTCCGCCCGCGCCAATGAAAAATACGCTCTTGTTGCGGCAATTTTTCATTATCTCGCCTATTCTATTGTAACCAAAATGAGTATTGGGGGTAGACACCTTATTTCAACTCCTTTTTGCAAATAACGACTTTCTATACAATATATTCACGAGTCGCCCCTTTTACGACATAAAACGACTCAAAAAAATATTCCATTTTCACAAAAAAAACTAAATACATTTTACTGCCCATCACATTGAAATTGTATAATGGTCTCGTAACAAACCAAAACAATTCTCAAGATCAACGGAGGAAAAATCATGCAAATAACCGATATCAAGGTAAGAAAGCTTTTTGAGGAAGGTCCTATGAAGGCAGTAGTTTCAGTAACCTTTGACGGTCAGCTCGCCGTTCACGATATAAAGGTAATAAACGCCAGAGACAGATTCTTCATAGTTATGCCCAGCAGAAAAAATCCCGACGACACGTACCGCGACATAGTACATCCTATCAACGCACAGTTCAGAAGAACGCTTGAGGATGCGGTCGTTGCCGCTTACGAGGATGCGCTTCTCCATGCCGACGAGCTTATTGCAGAGCCCGTTGAATTCTGAATTTAAAAGTACGAAGCAAGGAATAAGGTCAAAAGCCTTATTCCTTTTTTTATTTTAACGATCCGTGTGATAAAAGGACCTCTCCGTCCCTTGATATTTCTATATTGCCAAAATAATATGGGTATGAGCCGATGCTTCCGGGATTCATCAGGTAAAGCGGCTTTGCAAGCTCGATTCCAAAGTCGTTATCCTGACCTAACGTCATCTCAAAGCCCTCATGCGTGTGTCCGAACAGTACTATATCGGCACAAAGCTCGCGCGCCCTCAAAATAAGGGGAGTCAACACGCTTTTGACGTGATATTTGTGTCCGTGCGTTATGAATATACGCTTGCCGCCCACAACAATAAGCTGCTCGTCGGGCACACCCATGAGCGATGCCATCATTCCGTCACAGTTTCCACAGACCGAATAGATCGGAGCGCCGCCGAAATCCATTTCTTCCACGTCCCGAAGCCCGTCACCCAAAAAGATAACGGCATCGGGCGGCGATATCTGGCGCGCCATCGCTTCTCTTATATTATCCTGCTTTCCGTGCGAATCGGAAAAGACTAAAACGTTCATATAAAAGTCCTCCTCCGACTAATACACGTCAACAGTAATATTATAACATTTTTGCCCTATTTTGTCCATAGTTTTGCAAAAAATATAATCACATAACCGCCCATATCTCATAAAATGAAAATGACACCCCATTTTATGAAAGGAGTCAACGCTATGACGCTTGATAAAAGATCCATTGATATGCTTTTGCGCCTTGATGACGCGCACCTGACGCTTATAATCAAAAAGCTTGCCGCAGAGGCAGGAATTCCGCCCGACACCATAAATCTCGGCAAGAACGAGCTTTCGAGCATTCGTTCCGCACTTTCTATGGCAACGGACGGGGATATTTCAAGAGCCGCCGAGCTTATTGAAGGCTTTAAGCGCGGTAAGCCGAACTGAGCTATGGACAATATGGAAAACATGCCGCCGGCAGATGCCGAGCAATCTCAGGACGCTCTTCTCTCCGAGCTTTTACAACGCTTTACACAAAACAATACGGCGACACGTGCCGAAGCTATGCCGCCGTCCTCCCCATCACCGTCGGGCGATGCCTTCTCATCGCTTTTATCAAATCCCGAGCTTATATCAAATCTTCCGCGCCTTATCTCCATGGCTAAGCCGCTGCTTGAAGCCTTTATGAGTCAAGGCTCGCCTCCCTCGGTCTCCAACCGAGTGCAAAAAGACACGTCCTCCGCACCAAAGTCTCTACCCGCGCCCAAAGGACACGATGCGGACAGGGCGGCATTGCTTTGCGCAATGAAGCCTTATCTCAGTCCCGCGCGGCAGACGGCGATCGATTACATAATCAAGCTCAGCCGTCTCGGCGACATTCTCAAAACACTTTAATGGAGATTAATATGTACGTAAGACCACCCTCCAAGATAAAGCTCCCCGAAAACTACGGAGGAAGCGCATTTTCAAGCGGAGCCTATAACGATATGCCTCCTCCCGCAAGGCAAAGCGCTCCTCCGCCTTTGCGAGATGTTTCCAAAACCGAGCCGCCGCCTGCCAAAAGCTCTCCGCTTGCCAACAGCATACGTCAATCGGGACAAATGCCCCCGTCTCCTCAAGACGAGCAATATGACGAGCCGCCCGTCGAATCCGACGATGAGCTTGCAACGGTTAAGGAAGAGCCTGCTCCCCCACACAAAAGCGAGGAGCCGCGCACCTCTTTGTTTTCCTCGCTTTTACCGCGCTCGATCTCGGCAAACGGCTTTCCCTTCGGTCACGGAATAGGCACCGAGGAGCTTTTGATCCTCGGGATCATGCTCTTAGTCTATCTTTCCGACAACGGCAAGGACGAGACCGACAACGAGCTTATACTGCTTCTCGGACTTTTGCTCTTTGCGGGATAAAGCTACGCCGCCGTTATGCACGGCGGCGTTGAATCATATTATAAGATAACCGTTGCCCTTCAAGGATTCCAAAGAGTCATAGGCATGCTCGTTTGATATTCCGTTGCGCTCGGAAATATCGGAGACCGCCTTCCCGTAACGCTTTGCCACACTCCACAAGCTATCGCTTCCCGAGGGATAGCAGATCACGTAGCCTCCGCGCGTTCTTTCTATCTCGTCTCCAAAATTCACCTTGTCAAGAACGCTTATGTCTCCCGATTGAGACATGCAACCCGAAACGTATATTTCCGCGTCTATACCTACGCGCTCACCGTCAACCCTGTGGCGCGTGGAGACAACGTATGCCATAGGCTCGCCCATTGCGTGCGCTCCGTCCGTTATAGGCGTTATTGCACTGTATTTGAAGGGAAGCTCAATATCATAAGCGGCATACTCTCCGTCTTTTTGAGTAAGCAGATTGAATTTTGCCTTGCCCGACATAGTCATGCGCCCATCCGCGTCATACTGCACCTTTTCAGTAACGGCAACACCCGACGAGTCGATCACACTGCAGCCGCGAGGCATTCCCGCCTCCTCAAGAGTCATTGAATCACTGAGCGTGAAATTTGTACACATTGCCGCACCGCAAAGCTGCACGGGAAGCGTGCTGTATTCGCCCTCCGTCTTATAAACGGTGGAGTATACGTCCTTTACGTAGCTTACCCTTTCGTTTTTGTGAGCCGTTACGTCTATAAGCATGCCGAGGTCTATGGCGATCCTGCTCTCCTCAACGTCTATGTTCATTTCACACACGGTAGCCGATGCCGTCGCCTGACACTTTCCGCCCACGCCCTCAACGTCTACACCTTGCGAAAAGGGTATTTTGCGGGTAACCACCGTAGGCGCGCCGCCCTGCTCGTGCGACATGAGCATTTTGAGATACACGTCACCGCGGCAGCTTACCTGACCTTCGGTACAGCTAACCTCGCTAATAAGTGCGCGTCCGTCGGCGCATACAACTCTTACCTCGCCGCTTTGATTGTCAATTATCATCTCGTCCGAAAGTCTCACCATGCCGGACGAGGCAAACAAGGTGCGCGATAACGGGCTTACACAGGTCAGCACCT
>JBGVJM010000036.1:0-2178 GCA_045129415.1 Eubacteriales bacterium | reverse complement strand
CGCGCCTTGGCGCAGGTACGGGCGACCTTGCCGCATGGCAAGTCGCATAGCGCGCAACGCGCGCGACGTTCAATTGTCCCGTTTCCCGCACCAAACAGTAGAAATCCGAACTCAAAGCCGATAGGCGAAGGGTTCGGATTTCTTTATGTTTTCGAAGAAAACGTGTGTTCTGGTGATATGTGATGCTGGCTTACTGTTGTTGGCATCACGCCCGAGCACCGCCTAAGTAAATATCCTTGATAGTTGATGCCAAACCAAAACGAATTATAAGAAAGGATATTTACAATGAAAAACGAAATCACTTATACCGAACATAACGGACTTTACTACCCCGATCTTGCACTCCCCGAGCAGACTAATTATCCCCTTGGCAAGTATGCCAACCTGCGCCTTGACTTTATGAAAAAGCATCGTCGCGGTACTTACACCACCCTGCTCACAGAAGGACGATTAAACGAATATCTACACGCCATTGATATTCAAGCTCACAATTTGCTCGATGACATAATCCCTCGCCTCGCTAAAGAACGTGGAATAGACGAAAATCTGAAGACTCACAATGCACTTGGGTGGGCGGTCGAGATGAATCACATCAAAGCAAGCGCCGAAGAGATCATTTTACAGGAGGTGATCTATCAATGAGGTCGATCATCAATGAACTTTGGCACGGAAACATCATCCCTCAAGAAGATAGCCGCACCAACACAAAGGCAATGAAAGAACTCCTCAGCTATATGTCGCGTCATCATGAGGACTTGGAGAAAAGCTTTTCCGATGAGCAAAAAGCTATTTTCGAAAAGTTTCACGATTGTTGGAGTGAGTATATGAGTTTGGCAGAAGCAGCAATCTTTGAATATGCTTTTAAGCTCGGTATGCAAATTGCTATTGAAACATTAACTGAATAACCTACGGCGGCAGGAGCGTTCCTGCCGCCACTTTTATATGACTGTTGAATCGTATAAAAACAAAGTTGTTTTGTGCATTGAATATTTCCATGCATTGTGATATCATGATTAGGCTTGAATTGTATAGATTTGTTGTCAAATTTCAATTTTTATATGGAATTGTTCCATTTTTTCAAATCCATTGACAAAATCAAACTTTTGTGGTATAATAATCTCTACATAATGATGAGTTATGTTGTAATTGAATAAATTTCGCAGTTTGGTTCCGCTTCGTGCGGATCAGGGGAAAGTTCGGTGCAAATCCGTCGCAACCATCATTACCGTAATTGAAGTCTTGACTTCTTAAGTCGGAATACTCACCAAGCACAAGCGAAGGTACGCGCACGCAGTGCGCAACGTTTTTGGATATGAAAAGCGTAGCCGTTTTCGTCAAGTGGTGGGAGTACTATGCCCATCTATGCTGACAAGATAGCTACGCTTTTACTGTTTTTTTGCAGTAAAAGCGTTTTTCGTTTTCTTGGGAGGTCGTATGTCAGATAAGAAATACAAAAAGGAAGATTGCATTCTCCTTTTGCAAAATAAATACTCGGAATTACAGGAACAAGAATTATCCCGCTATCCCCAACGCTCGGATTTTGAAGATCGCGAGGTCGTAGCCATCAAAGCCTTTCTTGGTCCGTGGCCGCGTGCTTTGGAAGAAGCGGGTATCAAGCCACCGAGGGAAATTGATCGACAGCAGCGCAACAAAGAGCAACGAATCCGAGCAAAAAGAGCAAGAATACAAGCGCTCAAAAAATTAGAGCGTGAGCGAAAAAAGATTACCGGAGGTAACGGTACAAATGAAGGAAACGGAAATCATTGAACTTGCGTTAGCAGAAAAATTCCATCAAGCCGAGATCGTTAATACAGACAAAATCGTGTTCAATACCGCATTTCGTCCCTATTGCGAGGAAAATCTGTGCGGTCAGTATGGCGCGAATTATTCTTGTCCCCCCGATTGCGGAACGCCCGAACAGATGAAGCAGAGAGTGTTAGCATATAAAAAGGCGTTGGTCGTCAGCACCGAGTGGGAGATTGAGGATTTCACACAGACCGATCAATTAAAGGAAGCCAAGGCGTTACATAATGCGGCTATGCTTCGTGTCATTAAAAAATTGAAGAATGAAGGACACAACGGCGTGATGATCGGTGCAAGTGGATGTACGCTGTGCAAGCCGTGTAAGCTCACAAGCGGAGAGCCGTGTGCGTTTCCCGATATGATGTACTCCTGTAT
>JBGVJM010000035.1:0-3637 GCA_045129415.1 Eubacteriales bacterium | reverse complement strand
CTTGATTTTGATGCGTTCTCAAATAGATTGACTGCTCAACGTAGCTTTGAATTTTTTCTGCCGCCGCAAAATGCTTACGTGCAAATCCCAAAGAGTATTTGATGGGCTGTTTTTCTAGAGTCGCGGAGCTTGTTGACATTTCAAATATCAGAGCTTTGTGTGTTCCATTATCCTTTAATGAAACGCTGATAATTGAGTCAATAAGAATAGTAGTCTCTCCGGGAGGATTACTTGCTCCGCATTGAAAAAATCCCACTTTTCTTACGATCTTGTCAGGAAAAACGTAAATGTTACTCATTTTTGTGCGTACGAAGATAATCGGCTTCATATTTGTTCTCCACTCAAAATAAAAAGTGCGGCAACCGAAGCTACCGCACCGAAAAACGCAAACTCCGATTGTCGCCAAACAAATTTCAAGCAATTACACGGATATTTCACCATACAAAATCACCTTTAGGAATTTGCGATTTTACCAAATTCGTTAGATGATTTTTGTACGCTGAAAAAAGGTATAATTCACCCTTTCCCGAAAAAAGATAAAAATATCCCTATAATTGCTTTATGAAATTTGTTTGGCAACTTCATTGTAGCACATTTTTTTGTGTTTGTAAAGAGGATTTTAGAAATTTTCAAAAACGGTAGCAAAAAGCTCCCTTGTGTAAAGGGAGCTGGCGCTGTAGGCGACTGGGGGATTGTTTTGTGGCAAAAGATATTTTTCACAATCTCTCCGCCTCGTTCCTCGGCACCTCACTTTACACAAGGGAGGCTATTAATAAAGCTTATACTTCAATCTTAAATTATCAGCAATCATAGCGATAAATTCGCTATTCGTGGGCTTGCCTCTGTTGTTCTGGATTGTATAGCCGAAATAGGAGTTGAGCGTATCAACGTCGCCTCTGTCCCACGCGACCTCGATTGCGTGGCGGATGGCACGCTCCACACGGCTCGTGGTGGTCTGGTATTTCTTCGCCACGGAAGGATAGAGCACCTTTGTCACGCTGTTGATGATGTCGGAATCCTTGACTGTGAGAAGAATTGCGGTACGGAGATATTGGTAGCCCTTGATGTGCGCGGGCACACCGATCTGATGAATTATGCGCGTCACCTGTGTTTCAATATCAGGCGTTTGGTTGCCGCTTGCAGCCTCGGTGTTGCTATCCTGCTTTGAGCTGCGCGCCTTGAGCATATTCTCGGCATATTCCAAAAGATTGGACTGATTTATGGGCTTGACAAGGCAAAGATCGGCGCCCGCCTGCAATGCCTGAACGAATATGTTTTGATTTGATATGGGGGAGGTCATTATTATCACGGGCGGCTTGTCGTTCTGATAGGTGGTCGCCTTGACGCTCCTTACAACGCCAAGACCGTCTACCTTGGACATCCATATATCTATAATAACAAGGTCGGGATGTATGCGGTTTATCTTTGCAAGCGCGTCCTCGCCGTTCGTCGCTTCCTCTATGTATCTGCAACCCGCGCGCACAAAGCACTCCTTTATCACAGCTCTGTGCGCCGCGTTTTCGTCCGCAATAATTATTTTTGTTGTGTATTCCATTAAAATGTATCCTCCTGTAAATTTTTGGAAATTTATTACACTTATATATTACCATAAATTGGAAATAAATGCAATACTTTTGCCAAAAATTACCAATGGGCAAAATTACCAAAAATTTACAGTTGATTTTGTGTTAATTTTCAAAATTTGATAGAGCCTTGTCGGATGGTGTCGCAAAAGCAAATAAAAGCCTCTCTTTTAAAGGAGAGGCTTTAAATTTATTAAAATTCAGACTGTTTTAAGATAGTGTATTTCGCTATCGCTAAGGTATCGCCATTTGCCGACCTCAAGGTCGCCGAGCTTTAATTTTCCGATGGCAACGCGTGTAAGCTGCGTGATCTTGACGCCATGGAACTCGCACATGCGTCTTATTTGTCGGTTTCTGCCCTCATAAAGCTCAAAGCGCACAACGGTTGTGCTTTCGGTGCGCTCCACGGGACTTACCTTGACGCGCAAGGTCTCCTTGCCGTCGATCACGATAGGCTCGCCGAGCATACGGATCATAGCGTCGTCAAATATACCCTTAAGCGTAACGTGATAAATTTTTGGTATTGAGTGGCGCGGATGAGTCAGCTTGTTGGCAAGCTCGCCGTCGTTGGTGAGCAGCAACAGTCCGTCCGAGTCCATATCAAGTCGGCCTACTGGGTAGAGGCGCAGGGCATGACCTTGTGCATCCTTGACCCCGCGGCAAAGGTCGGTTACGTTGGCTCTTCCTTTTTCGTCGCTCGCGGTACATACCACGCCGCGCGGCTTATTGAGCATGATGCAAACGCGCTTATCCGATGCGGGAAGTATTTTTTTGCCCTTGTATATAACCTCGTCAACGCCTGCTTCTATCTTGTCGCCAAGACAAGCCACCACACCGTTCACTTTGACCTCACCGCGCTCAATGGCGGCATCGGCGGCACGGCGCGACATCACTCCGCAGTCGGTGAAATATTTTGAAAGTCTAATTTTTTCCATATCATTCCTCGCGTTAGCGACCGAATATCCAATCAATAACGCTTTTTTTGTTGTTTGTTTTATCCACGTTGAAGGCAGCCACCAAAGGACACTCGGCAACCACGCGCCCGTCTATTTTGTAGATCACTTTTCCAAGCTCGTCGCCCTCGCTAACGGGAGCAAAGACAAAGCGGGGAAGCTCAATGACGCGCTCTATCCGTTCGTTGCCTCGCGGCAATATAACGGAAAGTTCTTGCGCGTTTGTGACGGTCACGGCATCGGAATTTCCCGAAATTACGGGAAGGGAAAGCTTGATCTCGCCCCTTTCACAAAGCACGCGGCATTCGTAAAGCGAGAAGCCCAAGTCAAAAAGCTTTTCGTGGTCGTGCCAATCATCGGGAGCGTTGAGCGTTACGCAAATAAAGCTAAGTCCGTCGCGCTCCGCCGCACTGACAAGGCAGCGACCGCTTTTTTTGGTAAATCCCGTTTTTATTCCGCAAGCGCCCTCATATCTATGCAAAAGCTTGTTGTGATTGACGAAAAGTCGCACTCCGTCCTCACCGTCAAGCGCGGCGGTTCTTTTGTAGGTGCCTACGATTTTTGCGAAAAGCTCGTTTTCCATAGCCTTACGCGCAATTACAGCAAGCTCGCGCGCCGTAGTATGGTGCTGCTCATCGTAAAGCCCGTGCGGATTGACGAAATGCGTATTCGTAAGTCCAAGCTCGTCGGCACGCGCGTTCATCATGTCGGCAAAGCCCTCAATACTGCCGCCTACGTGAATGGCGATGGCAGCCGCCGCGTCGTTCGCGGACGACAAAAGCAGGGCATAGAGAAGGTCCTCCATTGTGATGCGCTCACCTGCGAAAAGGTAGATGGACGAGCCTTCAATACCCACCGCCTCGGGCGGTACGGTGACTATCTCGTCTACGTCGCAATTTTCCAGCGCGACCAGAGCCGTCATTATTTTGGTGGTGGATGCCATAGCCATTCGGTCGTCGGCATTCTTTTGCCATATCACCTTTCCGCTTGATGCTTCCATAAGCAGAGCCGAGTGAGCGGACACGCTAAGTGTAGCGTCGCTTGACGTCTCTATGAATGAAAAATGCGAGGAGCTGCCTATTGCGTTCTCCTTATCATTCG
>JBGVJM010000034.1:0-4410 GCA_045129415.1 Eubacteriales bacterium | reverse complement strand
AAAATGTCGGCGGACGGCAAAACGTCGTCCCGTATAAACGGGCGCAGCGTTACAAAAACGGCTATACGTGAAATATCGGGTGGACTTATATCAATTCACGGTCAGCACGACAGCGGAATGCTGTTTAACAAAGCCGCATATTTTGACATGGTTGACGCGTACGGCGATTGTGCCGATCTGCGCGAGAAATACTGTGAAATATATGCTTTGATTGAGGAATACCGTAAAAAGCTCAACACAGTGAGCCTTGACGCGCAGGAAAAAGCGCGACGACGCGATATGCTGGAATATCAGATCTCCGATATTGACTCCAAAAAGCTTAAAATCGGCGAGGAAGAGGCACTTGAAGCCGAAAAATTAAGACTTGCAAATCAAGAGAAGATAAACAAGCATCTTGGCTTTGCGCAAAGGGTGCTTCGCGGCGGAGAGCGCGGCGGTGACGTGTCGTATATGCTGACACGCGCGGCGGATTCACTGTCAAAGCTTTCGGGCGTGTTGCCCGAAACGGAAAAGCTTGCCGAAAGACTTGTGTCTATAAGCTACGAGGCATCCGACATAGCGGATGAGGTCAATTCGCTTATGAGCGACGACGCGTCCGACGTTGATGCAAGGCTTGACAAGATAGAGGCAAGACTTGAGACAATAGCGTCACTTAAAAAGCGCTACGGTAAGGACGTTCAGTCCATTTTGGAATACCGAGACGCGGCGGTCCGTGAGCTTGACGATATAGTTCTTTCGGACGAGCATGCCGAGGAATATAAGACAAAGCTAAGTGAGCTTGAGACCGAGGCGCGCGAGATGGCAGGGAAGCTTACCGCAAGGCGAGTAAGGGCGGCAGGTGAGGTATCCCTACGGGTAATGGATACACTGTCATACCTCGATATGCCGAACGTAAGCCTTGACATTAGCGTAACAGCTTCGGAGGAGCTTTTGTTCAACGGATGTGACATTATCGATATATTGGTAGCAACCAATCCGGGCGAGCCTATGATGCCCGTAAGTGAGATAGCGTCGGGCGGAGAAATGGCGAGAATAATGCTTGCCATAAAGAGCGTGCTTAACGAAAAGGACGGCATCGGCTGTGCCATATATGATGAGATAGATACGGGAATATCGGGCAAAACTTCAAGAAAGATCGGAATAAAGCTGCTTGATATTTCAAGGAAAACGCAAATTCTTTGCGTCACCCACTCGGCGCAAATAGCAACTCTTGCGGACAGTCATTATCTTATCTCCAAAAAAGAGGTGGACGGCAGAGCCATGACGAGCGTACGCTTGCTTGACGGTGACGAGCGCGTATTGGAGGCGGCAAGAATACTTGGCGGAATCAAAATAACCGAGGCGCAAAGACAGGCGGCATACGATATGCTCACCGATGCCGTAAAATACCGATAAAAATAAATTAAAAAGCCTATTTTAATATTGCATTTGGAGAATAAATGTGATATAATGACGGTTGGCTTTTAAGAGATACAATAGAAAGGGCTAAAAAATGCTTAAGATCAAATCAGCAATAGCACAAAAAATATACGAAAAGGTGCTTCTTATAAATGCGGAGGCACAGATCTCTGCACAAGAGATCGCAACGATGCTTGAGTATCCCCCCGATACGACAATGGGAGACCTTGCATTCCCTTGCTTCAAGCTTTCAAAGATTTTGCGTCGCTCGCCCGTGCAGATAGCGGCGGCTATCGCGGAGGGACTTTGCGGTGAAGAAATAGAGAGCGCAGAGGCGGTAAACGGATATCTCAACATCAAAATATCCGACAAATATCTTTGCGAAAAGATACTTCCCAAAATACTTAATGAAAAAGAAAATTACGGCGCGCCCACCTATCTTGGTGAGGGCAAAACGGTGGTGCTTGACTACTCGTCACCAAACGTTGCAAAGCCATTCCATATAGGACACCTTGGAACGACCGTTATCGGCCACGCGCTCAAAAAGCTCCACGAATTTGCGGGCTACAAGTGTATCGGTATCAACTATCTTGGTGACTGGGGCACACAGTTTGGAAAGCTTATAGTGGCTTACAAGCTTTGGGGCAACAAGGAGCAGATAGAAGAGGGCGGAATAGATAAGCTCGTTGAGCTTTACGTACGCATCAATAATACGATAAAGGGAGATGAGGAGAACGGTATCCCGGCGCGCAACGACCTTGCGGACGAGGCAAGAGCAGAGTTTCATAAGATGGAGCTTGGCGACGAGGACAATATCGCTCTTTGGAAATGGTTCGTTGAGATAAGCCTTAACGAATATCAGAAGACCTATAAACAGCTCGGCATAGAGTTTGACAGCTATAAGGGCGAGAGTTTTTATACCGACAAGATGCCCGCGCAGGTGCAGAAGATAAGAGATGCGGGACTCTTGAAGATTGATGACGGAGCATCCATAGTTGACCTTGAGGAGTATGGAATGCCTCCTTGCCTTATTCTGAAGCGCGACGGCTCAACGCTTTATCCCACGCGTGATATCGCGGCGGCGGTGTACAGAAAAGAGCATTACGGCTTCGATAAGGCTATATACGTAACCAGCACCCAGCAAATACTTCACTTCAAGCAGTGGTTCAAGGTGCTTGAGCTTATGGGCTACGATTGGTATGATGAGCTCGTTCACGTGCCTTACGGTACAGTTTCGTTGAATGGCGCAAAGCTTGCAACGAGAACGGGTAACGTTGTGCTGCTTAAGGATCTTTTCGCTCAGGCGATAGACAAGGTGCGCGTTATCATGGAGGAAAAGAACCCCGACCTTGCAGGACGCGACGATATAGCCGAGGCGGTCGGCGTAGGAGCAGTAGTGTTCTACTATCTGACCAACAACAGAATAAAGGACATCAACTTCAATCTTGAAGAGGCATTGAGCTTTGACGGTAATACGGGTCCCTACGTTCAGTACACCTACGCGCGCGCTTGCTCGGTGCTTGAAAAGGTTGGAGAGGTAAAAGACTGCGGCGAGCTCGTTATCACGGCTCCCGAGGAAGCGGCACTTATCAAGGTCATGGCTCAGTACGAGGAAAAGGTGCTTGCGGCTATCCGCGATTACGAGCCCTCGGTAATAACGAGATTTATACTTGACGTTGCAGTTGCATTCAACAAGTTCTATCACGAATGTAAGATAGCAACGGCAGAGGACGAGCAGGTAAGAGCAACGAGAATAAGACTCACAGAAGCAACAAAATACGTTTTGGGCTCGGCATTCTCGCTTATATGCTTAAAGAAAACGGAAAGAATATAAAAACATACACACAGAGAGGAAAAAGATATGTCGGGACATAGCAAATGGGCTAACATCAAGCACAAAAAGGAAAAGACCGATGCGGCTCGCGCAAAGGTGTTTACAAGAATAGGTAAAGAGATAACCGTAGCTGTTAAAGAGGGCGGCGGAGACCCCACTTCCAACTCCAAGCTTCGTGACCTTATTCAAAAGGCAAAGGCAAACAACGTTCCTAACGACAACATCGAGAGAACCATCAAGAAGGCTCTCGGCGGCGGCGGAGAATCCTATGAGGAGGTCGTATACGAGGGTTACGGTCCCGCAGGCATTGCGGTAATCGTTGAGGCGGCAACCGACAATAGAAACAGAACCGCGGGCAACGTTCGTTCCTATTTCTCCAAGTACCACGGAAACATGGGACAGACCGGATGCGTAAGCTTTATGTTTGAGGACAAGGGCGTTATCGTTATTATGGACGAGGACGGCGAGATCGACGAGGACAAGCTTATGGAGACCGCGCTTGAGGCAGGCGCTGAGGACTTCTCGGGTGAGGAGGGCGTATTTGAGATATACACCGTTCCCGAGGACGTTTACGCTATTGCTGACGCGCTCAAGGCTGAGGGATATACGCTTGAGTCCGCTGAGACCACAAAGGTTCCTACGACCTACGTAAATCTTGACAACGAGGACGATATTAAGTTTATGAGCCTTCTCATTGAAAAGCTTGAGGAGGACGACGACGTTCTTGAGGTATATCACAACTGGGAGAACTGTGAGGGCTGATAAGCCTTTATAATAAAGAAGCATCGGGGTTTTAGCATGTGCCAAAGCCCCGAAACTCAACGAAATTTTTGGAAAGGAGAGCATCGTAATGCAAAAGAGAAACGTAAAGCTTTTGTCCAACACGCTTATATTTACCGTCGGTAAATTCGTGTCAAAGATAATAGTGATTTTGATGCTGCCTTTCTATACTTCGTATCTTTCAAGCGCGCAGTACAGTACGGCGGATCTGATTACAAACCTTTGTAATCTGCTTATTCCCATCGCGTGTCTTGGAGTGAGCGAGGGAATATTCAGGGAAGCGGCATCGGGAGAGGACGACAAGGAAGCCTTTTTCACAAACGGAGTCGTGCTTATGCTCATCGGCGCGGCGGCGTTTTTGGTGCTTTACCCAAACTTATCCCGTGTATATTTTTTAA
>JBGVJM010000033.1:0-26649 GCA_045129415.1 Eubacteriales bacterium | reverse complement strand
TAACGGCGTCGATGTCCTCAATGCCGCCAACGTACTTTTCAAACATAACGTTTTCGCGCGCCAAGGATGCCATCATCATCTGAATTTTGGTCATATAGGCGGAAACCTCGGTGTCGGAGCTGTTTGCCGAGCGGCGAAGACTGAAATATCCTGCCAAACGGCGAACGAGCAGGGTGAGTGTTTCCTTTATGTCTATCATCTCTCTGAGAGTTTTAGCTGTGTCGTCATAATTTAGGGCGGTAACGACGCTTTTGCATTTTGCAACCGTCTCCTCCAGCTTTGCCACGTCAGCGGCAAGCGCGGGATCGTCAATACCCTTGTAAAAAACGTCAAGTGACCATTCGTTGTACATTTTTGATCTCCTTTTTATAGAATATAAACCAATTATATATCGGTTTTGACCTTTTGTCAATATTTGAGGAAAATAAAAGCCCCGAGAGCAACCTCAGGTTGTCTTGGGGCTTTGTATTAAGAAATATTATTTCATAAATTCGTATTCGGAATTGTCAAGAATCGGGTAAGCAACGTATTTCTGCGGGTCTATGGCAACTCCGTTCTCATAAACCGAGAAATGCAAGTGATCGGGGTCTGCGACCTCTATCATCTGTGATTCGGCAGTTCCCAGCAGGGTGCCCCCGGCAACCTTATCGTCTATCTCAACCTGTATGCTGTATTCGTTCAATCCTTGGTAGCGCATTTCCGTTATGCCGTCTGCCAGGGTGATCACAACACCCCAGCCATAGCGCTCGTCGAAATAAACGTTGGTAACGGTGCCGGGTGCCGCCGCATATACGCTTGCGTCGCCCGTTACCTTTATGTCGATACCGGGATGCACACGAAAATCAAGTGTGCCGGCATTCCATATTTGCATGTCGCTTGTGAAGGGCTTATATATCGTTCCGCCGGGAACGATATAGGAAACGTCACTGACCTTATCTATCGTTATGCTACCCGCGCTGATAGCCGAGCCCTTGTTTTCGCCGTTTGTATATCGTGCGCTGACAAAATACTCGCCAATGAATACAACGTTTTCAAATTTGCGCTGCTCCGCGCCGATGCTTTGTACAACGATGCCGCCAGAAACGAGGTCAATACCTTCTATAACAATGGGGAAACGATCATCAATTTCGAGATCAAACGAAAGCGAGCCTCCATCAAGCTTCAAGTCCGTTATATAAACCAGCGCCTTTGTAGACACATCTTGCTCATACAGCACGTGTGCCGAGAAGCCGTTTCCGTCAAATGAATCGTAGTATGCGACAACCGCAAGTCTGTATTCCAAGCCGTCGCTCAGGTTACCAAACTCAACGGTATTTACAGAGCCTACTGATAACTCCTTGTAGGCTACAACGCTGTCATTATCGGTGAGAACGGCATAGACCTGTCCCTCGCTACCCGATATCATGGCGTGCTCGTCGATAGGCTCTATTTCAAAGGTCAGCTTTGTAAGCTCCGTTGCCTTATTCGTAACGCTTACAGAGGGCAGATTTTGCTCGGAATAAACGCCGACCTTTACGGTGCGGTCGCCCTTCATTATAACGTCCTTTATTTCGGTGCCGTCAACGTATTTTATTGCGTCTATGGTGTATTCAATAATACCCTCTGCGGCAGGGTCAACGGAAACCTTTAAGATAAGGTTCTCCATGTCCGAGCCCTCCTCAAACATATAGGAGGAGTACATTTTGCCGTTAAGCGTAAATGAAAGAATTACAAAGTTGTCGGGGTTGGAGATGTGAACGTTGATGTAGATGTCCTGCCCGGGCTCTGCATAATACATCTGCTGTTCGGGGAATTCAATGCCTATGGAGGTATCCTCCTCGATTATCTCATCGATCGGCTTTTTGTTGTGACCGTTGTGGTTTCCGTTATTACCGTTGGTATTGGACAGGAAATCAAATCTGTAGGGCTGCTCGTGGGGCTGAGCCGCTGCGGAGGAGCCGTTGTAATTGTCAAGCACGCTCATTCCCTCGTAAATCGGAACCTGCTTTGCAAACAAAAGAATAAGTATCGGCACCATTATGGCAACCAATATTACTGCCGCCACGGAGGAGGGAAGAACCCAGCGCGGCGCGCGCTTTTTGGTCATGAGCTTGTAGCGCTTTTCGGATTGCTTATCAACGATTTCGTCGTCCATCATGGAGAGTGCATCCAGCTTTATTTCATCTTTATTTCTCATGTCGGCCTCCTTAAATGGTATATCCTGCGTCGTCAAGGCGCGCCTTAAGGTCACGTCTCAACTTTGCTAAGGTTCGGTTTATGGTTGGCTCGCTGACACCCAACGACGATGCGATGGCAGATATTTTGTCCGCGTAATAGTAGCGGCAAACGAAAACGTACTGCTCGCGGTCAGTCATGGCGTGGAGCGCCGCGTTGATAAGCTCGGCAAGCTCGCGCGTTGCTCTTTCGCGGTCTATACTGTTCTCGCCCGCAATGCAGCCCTCAAGCTCGTTAAGTGAGGTTATAAGCTCGCTGGGGATACGCTTGTCGGCGGTATTTTGTCTGAATTTTCCAACCGAAACGTTACGCATTATCCTTGCCAAAAATGCCCGCAACGATACGGGGCGCGTTGGCGGAATTCTATTCCACGTGCCGAGATAGGTGTCGTTTAAGCATTCCTCGCTGTCAAGACGGTTATGTACGATATTGTCGGCTATGACGAGCAAATACTTTCCGTATTTTTTGTCGGTCTCACTTATGGCCGCTTCGTCGCGCTGCCAATACAGCTCAACGATGGCATCGTCCGTTTTAAGACCTTGGGTCTTTAACTCTTTGGTGTCCATAATTTACCTCTGTTTTCTTAAAATGGGTATTCTCCCTCACATGGCTATGTCGCAAAAAAACGTAAAATCTATCATCGTTTTTCAAAAAACTTAAAAAATTTTTATCAACATAATTATACCGATATATCTTTCAGATGTCAATAAAAAATGCCCGCGCAACCGCGCGGGCATGTGATTTTTGGATTTAATTATCTGTCCTTCTTCTTGTCGATCATTCTCGAGAAGATCTTACCGAACTCAACCAAGGGAATGATGCAAAGGCCAAGACCCATAGCGATAAGATACTCGTCCCAGCCGATAGCGACCATGCCGAATACATCCGCGACAGGAGCGATAAGAACTACAACGCTTGTAAGAATGAGCGAGAGAAGTCCTGCGCCCCAGAGCCACTTGTTCTGACCCTTGAGGGTGAAGATGGAGCCGTGGAGAGATCTCATGTTGAAGGAGTGGAACACCTCGCACATAGCAAGCGTGAGGAATGCCATAGTCGTTCCGTGAACGCTGTCGGTGATCTCAAAGTTGCCGGTCTCATACCAGTGACCGATGAAGTAGGATGCGAGAGTGATAAGTGTAACGAGAACGCCCTGATATGCAACGGCTGTGCCGAGACCGCCCGCAAAAATGCCTTCCTTGGAGTTTCTGGGGTGACGCTTCATAACGTCCGCCTCAGGCTCTTCCATTCCGAGCGCGAGCGCGGGGAAGCAGTCGGTAATAAGGTTGATCCAAAGCAGCTGAACGGGCTGGAAGATGGTAAATCCGAGAAGAGTTGCAAAGAATATTGCAAGAACCTCGGAGAGGTTGGATGCCAGGAGGAACTGAATAGCCTTGCGGATATTGTCGTATATTCTACGTCCCTCGCCAACGGCGGAAACGATGGTTGCAAAGTTATCGTCTGCGAGTATCATGTCGGCAACGTTCTTGGTAACGTCGGTACCCGTGATACCCATACCGACACCGATGTCGGCATTCTTTATAGAGGGCGCGTCGTTAACGCCGTCACCCGTCATAGCGGTAACCATGCCTTTTTTACGCCAAGCGTTGACGATTCTCGTCTTATGCTCGGGCTGAACGCGCGCGTAAACACTGTACTTTTCAACCGCGGTCTCAAACTCCTCGTCGGAGATCTCGTCAAGCTCAGCGCCCGTGATAGCCTGTGCCTTGTCGGTGATGATACCGAGCTGGAGCGCTATTGCGATAGCGGTGTCCTTGTGGTCGCCCGTGATCATTATGGGGCGGATACCTGCCGAGCGACATTCGTCGATAGCGGGCTTTACCTCGGGACGAACGGGGTCTATCATACCAACCAGACCAACGAAGCAAAGGTCGCATTCAACCGCCTCGGTGGTGTACTCGGAGGGCTCTGCGTCAAGTGCCTTGGTAGCGGCTGCAAGCACGCGAAGTGCCTTGTCCGCCATTGCCTTGTTTGCCGCAAGAATGTCGGCTCGGATGGAGTCGGTAAGCTCGACTGTCTCACCGCCCACAAGCGCCTTGGTGCATCTCTTGAGAAGCTCGTCGGGAGCGCCCTTGGTGAACTGGGTGAGAGTGCCGTCCTCAGCCTTATGAACGGTGGACATCATCTTTCTGCCCGAGTCAAAGGGAACCTCACCAACACGAACGAGAACAGTCTTCTGGACGTTCTTGGAAAGACCGACGGTCTCGGCATAGTTAACGAGTGCGCACTCGGTGGGCTCGCCTATCGCGGTGCCTGCCTCAGCGTCAAACTCCGCGTCGGAGCAAAGCGACATAGCGTTTGCCAAAAGTGCTTCGTCCTCGCCGTAGTGGTCAACGACGGTCATCTTGTTCTGTGTGAGCGTACCCGTCTTGTCGGAGCAAATGATCTGCGTGCATCCGAGAGTCTCAACTGCGGTAAGCTTACGTATAATAGCGTTACGCTTGGACATATTGGTAACGCCGATGGAAAGAACGATGGTAACAACGGTTGCAAGTCCCTCGGGAATTGCGGCAACCGCCAAGGATATTGCCAGCATAAAGGAGCTTATGATGGGCTCAAAGCCAAAGCTTCCGTGGCGAAGGAGCTGAACTGCGAAAATAACTACGCAAATACCTATAACGAGATAGGTAAGTATCTTGGAAAGACCTGCGAGCTTGATCTGGAGAGGAGTTTTGCCTTCCTCAGCCTGTGCAAGCGCGTTTGCGATCTTACCCATTTCGGTGTCCATACCGGTTGCGGTAACAACCGCCTTACCGCGTCCGTAAACGACGGTAGAGCCCATAAACACCATGTTTTTGCGGTCACCGAGCGCAACGTCGCCGTTAGCGTTTGCGGTGAGCACGTCGACCTTCTTGTCAACGGGAACGGATTCTCCCGTAAGAGCCGCTTCCTCTATCTTCATGGATGCGCACTCGATAATGCGCGCGTCCGCGGGAACTGCGTCGCCTGCCTCAAGCACGATAACGTCACCGACTACGAGGTCTTCGCTGGGAATGGTTATCTGTCTTCCGTCGCGGATGACCTTGGACTGCGCCTTGGACATTTCCTGAAGCGCTTCAAGTGCCTTTTCCGCCTTGCTTTCCTGGAACACACCGAGGATGGCGTTGATGAGAACGACCGCGAGAATGATAACAACGTCAGCGGGGAATGCCCATTCGCCGTGAGCCACACCCTCGTAGATCTCAAGTCCTGCGGAAATAGCTGCCGCAACTATGAGAATAATAGTCATAGGCTCAGCGAGCTGCTTTAAGAACTTAACTACTAAGGATTCCTTTTTGCCCTCAACGAGCTTGTTTTTGCCGTTTGCCTCAAGTCTTGCTGACGCTTCAGCGGAGGAAAGACCGTTCTCGCTTGAACGAACGAAGCCAAAGACCTCGGCAATGGATGAAAGATATTCTTTCATTTTGATTCTCCTTTTATAAGTTTATAAGAATTTTCGGTTCGGTTAACATAAAAAAGGCTTACCCGCTCCGATTGAACAGATAAGTCTCATCAGTTAGGATAAAGCCAGGGTATTTTACCCATGATGTTGACTTTATCGCGCTACGCGCCGATTACTCCCTTAACGTCAATATTGTAACACTTGGCGGCGGTTTTGTCAAGTGGGGTGGGCTATTTTTTTCTATATTTTATAATTGTAGGAATTTTTTGCACGTTTATGCGCAAAAATGCGCGTCAAATGTAAATAAAATGTTAACAAGGTGGCAATTTCCTTGACTTTGACATACGTATATGATATGATATGTTACAATTACGAGAAGAGAGGAAGGTATATAAACGACCATGGACGACGGTGATAGTACGGACACTTGCAATTGTATTTTAGGTGTCTTGTCCCCTGTACATACGTTTCATTATATCTCATAAAGTGTGCATAGCCTAACGGGAAGATCGGGTAGGCTGTGCTTTTTTTGCTTTTTTTAAGCATATAAACGATAAAAGATATAAAAACATCATATTTACGGTCACAAGACCGCATACTACTTACATAGGAGAAAAACAAAGAAAAAATGGACTATATAGGGCCTTTATTACTTCAGGTAATACTTATAGCGCTTAACGCCGTGTTTGCCAGCGCTGAGGCGGCATTCATGTCAATAAACTCGGCAAGAATAGAGAAAATGGTTGAGGAGGGCAACTCCAAAACAAGAAGACGCGCAAGAAGACTTCAAAAGCTTACCAAGGATTCTTCAAAATTCTTGTCCACCATACAGGTTGCAATAACCCTGGCAGGATTTTTGGGCTCCGCGTTTGCGGCAGATACCTTTGCCAACCCCCTTACGAATTGGGTGAACTCATTTGATTTCCTCAAGGGCAACGGAATTGCCATTCCTGAGGTGGTATTCGTTATTCTTATAACGCTTGTGCTTTCCTTCTTCAGCATAGTGCTTGGCGAGCTTGTTCCCAAGAGGATTGCTATGAAGAACGCCGAAAAGCTCTCGCTTTCGCTTTGCGGCTTCATTCGCTTCATGTCCGCGATATTCGCGCCCTTCGTTTGGGTGCTTACCAAGACCACCAATGGTCTTTTGCGACTCTTTGGCATAAATCCTCACGAGGAGGAGGAGGCTGCCAGCGAGGAGGAGCTTCGTATAATGCTCGACACCTCGAGCGAGGCGGGTGCTATCGACAGTATGGAAAACGAGATGATACAAAACATCTTCGAGTTTGACGATATACTTATCTCCGAGGTCTGCACACACCGTCGCGACGTTAAAATGGTCTACCGCGACGATAGCATTGAGGATTGGAAAAAGACTCTTTCGCAGTCGCGCCACGGCTATTATCCCGTATGCGGCGAAAGCTCGGACGATATAGTCGGAGTTCTCAACATCAAAAAGTTCTTCCGCGCCGAGTGCAAGAGCGTTGCCGAGGCGTTAAGAATTGCAACCGAAAAGCCTTATTTCGTTCCCGAAAACATGAAGGCGGACGTTCTTTTCTCCAACATGAAGGAGACGAGAAATTACTTTGCCGTTGTGGTTGACGAATACGGCGGAACCAGCGGAGTTATTACGATACACGACCTTTTGGAGCTTCTCGTTGGAGATATGGACGATAAGGACGACGTTATTGTCGAGGAGATCGTTTGTCTTAGCGAGGAGGAGCGCAGATATAAGATTCTCGGCGTAGCACCTCTTGAGGAGGTTGCCGAGGCTCTCGGAGTTGAATTCGACACCGAGGACTGCGATACCTTTGGCGGATATATCTTCGGACTTGTTGGTGAGATACCCGAGGACGGAACGCAGATAGACCTTGAGACCGATGATCTTCTGATCAAGGTAAATTCCATCACCGACCACAGAATAGACGATACCTTTGTTACCGTTAAGGAAAAGCCTGTCCCCGAGGACGAGGATGAGGATGACCGAAAGAAGGATCGCGACGAGGATGAATACGAGGACGAGGACGAGGATGACGACAAAAAGAAGGCTGACCGCCCCGAAAAGACCGTAAAGGTTGAAATAATTGAAAAGCCCGACGAGGACGAGGCGGAGAATACCGCACAGACCGAGATCGCACAAACAAATGTTAATTGATCATAAAATAGCCTCTCGAAATTCGGGAGGCTATTTCATTTACATAAAAGGTTGACGAGTCAACAAATTTTGCGTTTTGGCTTAATTGCATCGGGAAAAATGAAAAGCTTAAATAAAAAAATGGTAAAACTCCTTGCAAAATCCGAAATAATGTGATATAATCAAAATGTATATGATTTAAGGCCTCAAACGCCGTGAAAATGTGTCGGAATGAGGCAAAATAAATAAAATTCAGCCGTTTTTTGCGGCAGGAGAGTGTTATGAACGATATTAAAAGATTTGTAAAGCAGAATTTGCAGATAATTCTGTTCGTGCTGTGCGGCTTGTTTGTGGTCGGCGGCATTCTTACCTTTGTTTTCGGCGGCGCCGAAAGCCAGGGCTTCTTAAAGGCTATGTTTATCATATTCGGAGTACTTCTTGTGCTTCTTGCGGCTTCGTTTGCGCTGCTCGCACTTGTTGTCGGCTCCGGTGAAAAGGCGAATTTCTTCCTTTATGATTCAAAGCTTAAGGAAAATATGCCCGTTGACGAGCTTACCTTCGAGGTGGTAAACAAGAAGATGACCTTTGTAATGACCAACCTCACGTCCAGCGCATCGAAGGTTTGGACCGAAAACGTTTTCGGAATGGAGAATGAGATATTCGCGGAGGGTGATGACAGCTTTGTTCCCCTTGTAGCGTATAAGATACTCTACGACCTTCTTGAAAGATCAAACGAGGCAATCTGGCAGCTTTATCTTGCGGCTGACGCGGAGATAATCGATGCGATCGCGGCGGCTCTCGAGCTTAACGGCGATAACGAGCTTGCAAATGCGGTTAAGTTCCTTCATGAAAATGCTGACGGAAACTACGAGAGAACGGCAAAGTTCCTTGGCGACAACAAAAAGTACATACAGGCCAAGATGGTCAAGTACGTTAAGAGCAACATAAACAAATTCTGATAGCATAAGTTGAATAAAGACAGCCAGCGCACGCGCAGGCTGTCTTTTTTTGTTTGTGTGAACCGTTTCTAACGCCAAAGTAAACAAGCAATTAAGATTACAATAAAACATTAACGAACGATGCGGATTAAAACGCGCCTGTCACTTATATTATATATTAATCTAATATCCATTATAAATAATTGTAAGAAATGGAAATTATAGGATTTTGGCGGCAGGGCAAGGGCGAAAGTGTACTTTGCGTAGGAAAGCGGTGCCGCGCTAGGCGCTATTGAAAAGATTTTTGTACGACAAAAGAAAAATTTATAATTTGTTCATTATTTATTTTGCGGCGGTTTTTGATGCTCTGAGCTGCCGTTTTTGCTATTGTCAATATGATGGGCAATTTTGTGCAATTTTAAACTATTTATATGCTTGCCTGGTAAATTTGGCTTACTTTGAAATGTGCGAGGCGCTGCGGGATTTTTTCGTATGGCAATAGTTGCTAAATTTGTGGACTTTGCCACGGTTTTGAGCCTAAAAACAAGCTCATTTGGTAAGTGTAATTTACTTTTTAATGACGAAATTATTTATATATATAATAACGCCGAACGCGCCCTTGGAGCTTGGCCGAGGCGCAAGCCGAAAACACGGAAAAATCCTTGTAGTAAAAGGCTTTTTGTTAAGTTTTGTGAACGATTTGGTCGCTTGACAATGTCGATTTTTTATGTTATTATATCTAAGTAATATATAGGGTAATGCGCTTTTTGTGCGTTTGCCGCAAGTAAACCCGACCTGTTGCCTTTGTTGAATGTGAACAACGGTGCGGATCAGGGCGTATTTGGTAGCAGAACGGGTACGCTTTTGATGGCAAATCGCATAAAGGTCTGCTTACACGACGTTGGGGCAGGCCGAGCCGCGTTTGGTAATGCTTTTGAGGTAACACCTCTTGTGTCTTATCAATGCTGCGGCCGAGTTGCACGTCTTGATGGGCGCTCGGTGCGCTAGGTGTTAAATTCTTTAGGCATTTACCCTTTTCGGGCGGGAGACCGTCCCGTCTGAAATACCACAGGAGGAAAATTTATGAAGAGAACCAAATTTCAAAGAGTGATGGCTCTGCTGATCTGTTTGACTTTTGTTGTCGGAAGCTTTGCGGTTACTGCTACCGCCGCACAAAGCACGAGTTCCGATAATAATTCGTCAGGCTCATCGGGCGACATCTACGACTCAAGTTCTATTCTTGAGCTTTTGGATCTGATGTCCTACGACGAATACGTCCTGGAAAACGCATCAGTTCCGGCAGGAAAGAACACGGTCGTCATTAAAACCGACACCGAGGATACGCTGGTCAAGGACAGGACCGACGCTTCGTATACCTTTGGTGAATACGGTGAGAAGGGCAATGCGAAGCCTTCCATTCTCACTCCCTCAACGGGCTCTGTCTCGTGGGTAGTTCCCGAAGGAGTTGAAAAGGGAAAGTACACCGTAACCCTTAAGTATTTTGCTTATGTAAGAGAGGGAGAGGAGACCAAGGCCGCGTCCATTGAACGTGTGTTCAAGATAAACGGCAAAATACCCTTCTCGGAGGCAAGATATATAACCGTTAAGAAGAACTGGGTGAACGATTATGCCGATGCCGAGTATATCGGCGACAGGGATATAAACACCGTCAAGGCAGAAGGAGAGGCTCTCGGACTTCGCGCCAAGATCGCATACAGCGCTCTTCGCAAAAAGGACGTGCTTACCTTTGAATATCCCGAGGTATGGACCGAGGAGCTTACCAAGTTCTGCTCCGATAACGGCATAAGATTTATGACGCTTGACCTCAACTTCAACGAGATCCGTCCCACCGCGTTCCAGTCTCCCAAGTGGAGCGAGTTTACCATAACCGACTCCATGGGATACTACACCGAGCCCTTTGAGTTCGTGCTGGGGGCGGGTGACGTTATCACGTTTGAGGGTAAGAATGCCGAGGTTGCGATCTCGGAGATCGTTCTTTCTCCCGTTGACACCGCGGTATCCTATAAGGAATACATAGATGCCCTTTCGGCACTTGGACTTAACAAGCCGGGTAAGGGAAGCATAAAGCTTGAGGCTGAATATACGTCTTCTACGTCCGACAAGACCATTTATCCTCTTGAGGACGGCGCAGATGCAATGACCTCGCCTCACGATCCTTCCAGAGTTGTTCTCAATACCATAGGCGGCGAGAAGTGGCAAACGGCAGGACAGTCCGTTTCGTATAAGTTCAAGGTATCCGCTTCGGGTATGTACGATCTTGTAACGAGATTCAGACAGAACGTGCTTGACGGTATGTTTGTAAACCGTGCGCTCTACATTTACAGCGAAGGCATCGAGGAGGGTAAGCCCGGATACTATGACGGAGCGCCCTTTGAGGAGGCTAAAAAGCTTACCTACAACTTCGGCGACGAATGGCAGGTGACCAAGGCGACCAACGGAGAAAAGACCTTCAGCTTCTACTTTGAAGAGGGTGTTACCTACACGATATGCTTCGAGGTAACTCTTGGCGATATGAGTGAGATAATCAATATCGTTCAGGAAGCGCTTGACAACATCAACTCCGATTACCTCGCTATCATCCAGCTTACGGGATCAACTCCCGATACCTACCGTGACTACGGCTTCGGTCGAATCATGCCCGACGTGCTTATGGATATGGTAAAGCAGGCATGCATACTTGATAACGATCCCGAAACCGCTACCGATGCATACCGCAAGAACGCTCCCGAGGGAGTTGCTCAGAGACTTACAAAGCTTGCAGGTCAGAAATCCTCCAACGTTGCAACGCTTCAAAAGGTCGCTGACCTTCTTATCGATATGGGTACGGACGAGGACGAGATAGCAAGATTGCTCTCGCGTCTCAAGAGCTATATCGGAACGCTCGGAACGTTTTTGTCCGACGCAAAGACTCAGCCCTTGCAGATAGACTATATTTTAGTTCAGCCCACGGAGTCCGCGCTCCCCGAGGCAAAGGCGAACTTCTGGGACGGTCTCGTTCACGAGGTGACGAGATTCTTCTATTCCTTCATTCGTAACTACGATAACGTTGGTACGCTCGTAGAGACCGAGGAGGGAAGCCTTGAGGTATGGCTGGCAACCGGCCGTGACCAGTCTCAGGTTATGAGAAGCCTTGTAAACAATGAATTTACCCCCAGGGAAGAGATCCCTGTCAACCTTAAGCTTGTTGCGGCGGGCACTCTTCTCCCGTCCATACTTGCAAATCAGGGTCCCGACGTTTATCTCGGACTTGATCAGGGTAGCGTAATCAACTACGCAATTCGTTCCGCGATTCTTCCCGTGGACGGATTTGAGGATTTTGAGGACGTATCGAAATCCTTCAATGAATCGGCAATGATAGTTCTCGCTATGGATAACTCCGAGGGAGAAACTCACTATTACGGTCTTCCCGAGGCGCAGGGCTTCTCCATGATGTTCGTCAGAGTTGACGTTCTTGCGGACCTTGGAATCGATATTCCCGAAACGTGGGATGACATAATGGCTGCTATTCCTAAGCTTCAGGCCAAGAACATGCAGATGGGTCTTACGACCGACTCAACTATCCACCTCTATCAGATGGGCGGCGAGCTGTTCGCGGACGGAGGTATGAGGATCAACCTCGACTCGCAAAAGGGACTTGCATCCTTCAGAAAGGCGTGCGAGCTGTTCACCAAGTACGGCTTCCCCTACAGCTATGACGCTGCAAACCGTTTCAGAACGGGTGAGATGCCTATTCTTATCGGTGACTACACAACGCTTTACAACAAGCTCAAGGTATTCGCAACAGAGATCGAGGGATCTTGGGCAATGGTTCCCGTTCCCGGAACAGTTCAGGAGGACGGAAACATTAACAGAATGGCTATTTCGGGCGTTACGGCATCCGTAATGGTCAAGGGCTGCGAGGAAAACAAGCGCGAGGCTTGGCAGTTCATGAAGTGGTTCACCGGTGACGATTGCCAGACCGAGTACGCAAACGAGATGGTTGCTCTTATGGGTCCCTCGGCTAAGTACAACACGGCAAACATTGAGGCACTTCACAGATTGCCCTGGACTACCGAGGAGCTTGACAGGATCAAGGTTCAGTTTGATAATCTTGCGGCAGTTCCCAACTATCCCGGACGTTATATCGTTGCTCGTTACACCGAGTTCGCATTCCTTGCGGCATATAACGACGGTGCGGATCCCGTTGAAGCACTTTTGGCAAACATAGATCCCATAAATAAAGAAATAACACGTAAGCGCGCCGAGTTCGGACTTGAAACTCTGGAGCTTGGTCAAACGCTTGCGGACAAGAGAATCGCGCAGGCAAGGGCGGCTGCCGAGCAGCTTGGAGATGAGGATATCATCGAAAAGGTAAAGCAGGCGACCAAGTCTGATGACAGCGTTGTGCTTTATACGCTGTCCGAGGAAATAATGGCTATGACAAGCGAAGAATATGCAATGGTCATATCCAAGGGTCCCGATATTACGAAGATGAATGACAAACAGCTTCTTTACTATATCGCAAAGACTCTTTCGGATGCGGCGGACGCATATCTTTCGTATAAATAAGCCTCCTTTAAAGTTTTGATGAAAGGAGTTTAGAAATGTCTAATAAAACAGCAGAAAAAAGAGCTGTTGCCCGCAAGGATATGACGATGGCGCAATGGACATGGAAGGAAATGAAGAAAAACTGGGTTGCCTATCTTATGGTTGCTCCGTATATGCTCATTTTCTGCATATTCACCGTATTGCCCGTCGTGCTTTCCGCGGTCATAAGCTTTACAAACTTCAATATGCTGGAATGGCCTGATTTCGTTGGACTGCAAAACTACGTTGCGCTGTTCTTTGATGATGATATATTCCTGACGGCGGCGACCAATACCTTCATTTTTGCGGGTATCGTCGGTCCTGCTTCATATTTGCTTTCATTCCTGGTAGCATGGTTCATAAACGAGATTCCTCCCAAGATCCGTGCTATCGTAACTCTCATATTCTATGCGCCCTCCATCGCGGGACAGGTTTATCTTATCTGGGGTACGCTCTTCTCGGCGGACTCTTACGGTTGGGTAAACGCAACCCTGCTTGAGCTTGGACTTATAGACAGTGAGATCGCATTCTTTAAGGATGCGGACTACGTAATGCCTCTTTGTATAGTGGTTGCTTTGTGGACGTCACTCGGTACATCCTTCCTGTCCTTTATCGCAGGTCTTCAGGGTGTAGACCGCTCGCTCTATGAGGCGGGCGCGGTTGACGGTGTAAAGAACCGTTGGCAGGAGCTTTACTACATAACGCTTCCCAGCATGAGACCTCAGCTCATGTTCGGTGCGGTAATGGCAATAACGGGCTCGTTCGGCTTTGGCGGTATAGTTACCGCGCTTTGCGGATTCCCGTCCGTTGACTATGCCGCGCATACCATAGTTCACCACCTGGAGGACTACGGCGGACAAAGATACGAGGTTGGTTATTCTTCGGCAATCGCCGTTGTGCTGTTCCTTATAATGATCGGCTCCAACGGACTTGTAAAGAAGATTCTCTCGAAGGTAGGTGTGTAATATGGCAAAATTGAGAACAAGAAATCATAGAGTCGTATTTGCACGCTCCGCGGGAGGAGACACGGGTATAACTGTATTGCTCACGTTGCTTGGAGCATTCATGTTCTTACCTATGATATACGTTGTGATGCAGTCCTTGAAGCCTCTTGACGAGCTTTGGATGTATCCTCCTAAATTCTACGTAACAAATCCGACGTTTGACAACTTCAAATCGTTGTTTATGCTGATGAATATATCCTGGGTTCCTTTCTCAAGATATATATTCAACACGGTATTCACTTCCGTTATGGGAACGTTTGGTCACCTTTTCATCGCGTCGCTTGCGGCATATACGATGGCAAAGATCAAATTCCCCGGCGGAGCATTCATGTTCAAAACGGTTCAGACCTCGCTTATGTTCCACTCCACCGTTACCGCGATAACCTCATTTATCATAATGTCGGCTTTCGGTTGGCTGGATACCTATTGGGCGATCATCGTTCCCGCATGGGGCTCGACTTTGGGTCTTTACCTTATGAAGCAGTTTATGGATACGAACGTTCCCGACACGGTTCTTGAGTCGGCAAGACTTGACGGCTCGGGAGAGCTTCGTACCTATTGGGTAATTGCCATGCCAATGGTTAAGCCCGCGTGGCTGACGCTTATCGTTTACTCCTTCCAGGGACTTTGGAACGCAGGCGCATCCACATACATTCACTCCGAGCAGCTCAAGTCCTTGAACTACGCGATAGGTCAGATAACTGCCGGAGGTATCAAGCGCGCAGGCGCGTCCGCGGCATCTCAGGTCGTAATGATGCTGGTGCCTATAATGGTCTTCGTATTCTCGCAGTCCAATATCGTTGAAACGATGGGCTCCAGCGGAATGAAGGACTGATGGGGGAGGTGTCTATATAATAATGAAGAAATTTGCGAAAATACTTTGCGCATTGTTCGTTATCGTAATGGTTATCTCCTCTGCGGTCATAAGCGCTAACGCAGGCTCGGCTTATCAGACCTACACGTACGCTATCGGCGGATATGCTTTGCACTCTCCCGATGCATACGTTGCGGATCCCACGATAATAGATTCTCAGTATATGGGACTCGACGTGGCGCTGAATAAGCCCGGCGACCTTATTACAGACGACAAGGGCAACGTTTACATTGCCGACGCGGGAAACAACAGAATAGTCTGTCTTGACCGCTATTACAAGCTTAAGTTCACGATAAAGAGCTTTATCAACGAGCAGGGCGTTGACGATAGCCTTTCCGCACCCGAGGGACTCTTCGTTACCGAGGATAGAATTTGGGTGTGCGACACGGGATCGGCAAGAATCGTTGTATTTGACAGGGAAGGCGAATTCATCAAGGTAATTGAGGCGCCCACGTCCAACCTTTTCGGTGACAACGCGCTTTATAAGCCCGTTGCTATCGCGGTTGACCAATACAACAGACTCTTCATCGTATCGTCCACCACGTATCAGGGTATTATCGTTATGACCGAGAACGGTGAGTTCACCGGATTTATCGGAGCACAGGCGACCACCCTCTCGGCTTGGGATATTATTTGGAGAAGATTCCAAACCGACGATCAGAAGGCGAACTCCACACAAAACGTATCAACCGAGTTTAACAATATCACGATAGACAGCGACGGATTTATTTACGTTACCACCTCGTCTATCGACGAAAAATCGGTTCAGTCCGCTATAACGGGCAAGAGCACTGAGGGTAAATATATGCCCGTCAAGATGCTTAATACCAAGGGCGACGAGATCATGAAGCGAAACGGCTTCTGGCCGCCTGCGGGTGAGGTGGATTTCTCAACCTCGTCAAGAGACAGCGTAACGGGTGTCTCCAAGATCACCGACGTTGCTATCGGTGAGGAGGGAACGTGGTCGATAATCGACGAAAAGAGACAGAGAATTTACACGTACGATTCAAACGGTAACCTTTTGTTTGCCTTCGGTGATATCGGTACCATGATAGGAAACCTTACGGGCGTTGAGGCGTTGACGTATCAGGGCTCAAAGCTCTTGGTGCTTGATAAGACCACCAACGCGATAACGGTATTTAATAGAACCGAGTACGGTAATATCCTTATTTCGGCAATCGCGGCACAAAACGATCAGGATTTCGACAGAGCCATCTTCCAGTGGACTGAGGTGTTGAAGAGAAACTCAAACTTTGACGCGGCTTACGTCGGAATCGGTCAGGCTATGTACCGTAACGGAGAATACGAGCAGTCGCTCAAGTATTTTGAGTCTGCTTACGATACTCAAAACTGGTCCAAGTCGTATCAGGAGATAAGAAGGCAGTGGATGTCCAATTATCTTTTGGTGCTTGTGCTTATCATAGTTGCTATCATAGTTGGCGTCGTATACTTTAACAAGCTTGTTACAAAGATAAACAGACGCGCAACCACTTCGGGAAAGAAAAAGACGTTTGTTGAGGAGCTGGCTTACGGATTCCACGTTATCGTGCATCCGTTTGACGGATTCTGGGACCTTAAGCACGAAAAGCGCGGCTCGGTAAGAGCTTCCATCGTGTTTATAGCCGTAACTATCCTGACATTCTTCTATCAGTCGATAGGACAGGGATATTTGCTTAATCCCGAGGGCGAATATGCAGACCTTTGGATGCAAATAATCGGAGTTCTCGTTCCCCTGATGCTCTTTGTGGTTGCAAACTGGTGCCTTACCACCTTGTTTGAGGGTGAGGGAAGCTTTAAGGACATCTTCATTGCTTGCTCTTACAGCTTGTTGCCTCTTCCCATACTTATCATTCCCGCAACCATACTTTCAAACGTTTGCACAAACTCTGAAATAAATATTATAGGATTTATTTCGACTCTCGCGTTCATCTGGCTCGGAATCCTTATATTCTTCGGAACTCAGGTAACGCACGACTATACCATTGGAAAGAACGTTATAACCGTTCTCGGAACAGCAGTTGCAATGGTATTTATCATATTCCTCGTAATGCTGTTCTCAACGCTTGTAGGAAAGATGATAAGCTTGGTAACCAACATCATAACCGAGCTTCGTTACAGAGCGTAATACACGGAAAGGAGATAGATATTATGAACAAACTGAATAGAATTATATCGATGCTCTTGACCGTGCTTATGATTTTGGGTTCGTTTACGACCGCGCTTGCGCTTGGAGTATTCTCCGCTTCCGCAGAGGAGGCGGGAAATACCCAAACGGGCGGCGAAGTCGAGCCTGAAGCACAGATCGGCGAAGTCGATTATATGAACGACGTCTTCTTAACGCCCGAGGAAAAGCTCAAGACAATGAAGCTTGAGGTCACCAAGGACGGCTACGAGCTGTACGTTGACAGCCGCAGCGGAGAGGTCGCGTTCAGAAACACCAAAACGGGTGAGGTCCTCTTTACCAACCCTTATGACATCGCGTTGTCAACGGGTAACGAGGAGACCAAAAAGGAAATTCTCAGCCAGATCATAGTAACCTTTACCGATAATACCGGTATTGAGAGAATATTCACAAGCTATGAAGAGGCTGCAGGCCGCGGACAGATAGTAATTGAGGCTATCAAGGGCGGTATCCGCGTTGAATACGCGATAGGACGTGAGTCCAGCAAGGTTCTGGTTCCCAGACTTATCTCTTACGAGAGATTTGAGGAAATGATAGTAGCTCCGCTTTACGAAACCTTTGGCGACGAGCTTTATAACCCCAGAACGACAAACCCCGAGCTTTTTGACGTTCAGAAGGTGTTGTCATACTTCATCATTTATGCTATCGATAAGCTTCCTCTTTCCAACTCGGAAAGAAATCTTATGGACAGTATTTACGGTGGCTTGTACGATAACCTTAAGACCAAGGACGCGCAGAGAGCAAGAACCGTAAAGAAATTCCCCATAGTTGAGACCATGCCTATCCTTGCCTTCGACCCCGATGCAAGTGCGGCTGAGCTTACAAAGGCGGAAGAAATAATCACCAAGTACTGTCCCGAATACACGTACGAGGAGCTTGAATACGACCACCTTCTTACCGAATATAAGTCCGACGACAAGAATCCTCCCGTATTCAGAATGGCACTTGAATACACCATTGATGCGGACGGACTCTCCGTAAGATTGCCCGCAAACGGCATTCGCTTCAACGAGTCGCTTTATACGCTTACAAATCTTCAGGTGCTTCCTTATATGGGCGCGGGCAACTGCGCATACGCGGGATACAATTTCTTCCCCGACGGAGCAGGTACGCTCTTTGACTTTGAGGAGCTTAACACCAATAAGACTTACTCGGTAAGCGGTAAGGTATACGGTACCGATTTCGCATACCACGAGATTTCGGGAACCTATCAGAAGACTATCCGCTATCCCGTATTCGGAATAGTTGAAGAAACCAAGTATTACAGCTACAAGGAATACAACGCGGACGGTGATCTTCTCAACGAGAGAATCGTTCCCGGCTCGGTTGCCGAGGCGCTCATGGCTATTCAGAACGGCGAGACGCAAAAGTCTTGCGTTGGTAAGCAGGAGCTTCTCAAGGCGGCATGGGCAAAGATCTTCGGTATAGTTTTTGACGATAGCTTTACCATAGCCGATTACAAGCCCGATCTTGAGCCTCTTAATAACGTTATTACCGAGGTAGTAGACAAGAGAGGATTTGTAGCTATAATTGAGGAGGGAGATGCTTTGGCATCGCTTTCCACCTACCATGCGGGCGCGCTCAGTGACTATAACACCATCAAGATGCAGTTCACTCCCCGTCCTCAGGACTCGTATAACCTCTCCGACTCCATCTCCGTTGGTACGGATACCGAGTGGACGGTTGTAAGTGACCGTAAATACGTAGGAAACTACAAAATAAAGTACATCATGCTTTCCGACACCAAGGACGTTGAGGAGGAAAAGACCTATGACACATCCTGGTTCGGCATGGCAGTTGCATACCGTGATTACCTTACAGGCAAGGGAATAATCACAAAGAAGACGGATGTGGATGAGGATATTCCTCTTTACATTGAGACCTTCGGCGCACTTGAGACTACTGAAAAGATATTGTCCGTTCCCGTAACGGTAATGGCTCCTCTTACAACGTTTGACAACGTTGAGACCATTTATAACGAGCTTTCGGACCAGGGAATGAAAAATATCAATTTCAAGCTCACGGGTTATGCAAACGGCGGTATGCAGTACACCATTCCCGCAAATCTCAAATTTGAGAAGGCGGTTGGCGGAAACGAGGGCTTCCAGGCGCTGCTCGATGCGGCAAATGAGGTCAATTCTGCAAACAACGGCGCGCATTTCGGTGTTTTCCCCGACTTTGACTTTGCGTACAGCGCACATTCCGAGCTGTTTGACGGCTACAATGCTCTTGAACACAACGCAAAGACCATTGACGGCAGATATGCATCAAAGAGAATATACAGCGCAACCCAGCAAAAGTACGTAAACTACTTTGAAATGGTAATTTCTCCCGCATATTTCTCCGAATTCTACGAGAAGCTTGCAGGAAATTACTTTGGAAAATATACAAACGTTAACGGAATCTCGTTGTCCACTCTCGGCGGCGCGCTCAACTCCGACTTTGACGAGGATGAGCCCTATAACCGCGAGGACGCAAAGAAATTTACCGTTGATGCGTTTGAATATTTCAAGACCAACTATCAGTCCACAGAGGTTATGACCAATGACGGAAACGCCTATGTGTGGAAATACGTTGACCACATTCTCGGCGTATCTCTCGACTCATCGCGTTATAACTTCTCATCAAAGTCCGTTCCCTTTATCGGCGTGGTATTGCATGGCTCTATGAGCTTTGCGGGCGAGCCTCTCAACATGGAGGGCGACCTTAATTACGCTATATTGAAGGCAATAGAGAACGGCGCATCTCCTTACTTCATTCTTTCTTATCAGAATACCGAGGCACTCAAGAAGGATGAGCAGCTCAGTAAGTATTACTCCATCAGATATGACATTTGGGCGGAGGATATTGCTGACGTTTATACAAAGCTCAACTCGGCTATCGGTGACGTTCAGGATAAGTACATCACGGGACACGCCTTCCTTGAAGGATATAGAATTCCCGACTCCGATGAGCTTATGAACGACGTTCTGGTCGACTATCTTAAGAATCTTGAGGACTTCCGTAACATCGTTGAGCTTGCCGAGAAGGAGCTTCGCGAGGCAGTTAAGATCGCAAGAGAAAACGGACGTAACGCTGAGGCGTATGCGGCAACGGCGATCCTTGACGCTATAAAGCAGTACAATTCTCAGATGAGCAGTGCAAGCTCATCCATAGGCTTTGCCGATTTTGACGGTGACGATTATTACAACAATCTTACCGTGGCTTATGAGAAATACCTTTCCGCTGTCGATAAGACCGATAAGGAAAAGTACAGCACGATAAGAGAGATCGTAGAAAAATTCAATAAGTCCTATGACGAATGCGTCAGCGCGTATGACGCTCTTATGGAGAAGTACGCGATAGACGAGAGCGCAGAGGGCTATAAGAGCTTGTACAACGATCTTACCAAGCTTTACGACAATTATGCTTCGGGCAAGATCAACAAGGCGGTATTTGAGCGCAGCCGCGCTATGTACTGTGCAGCATTTGCTCTCGACGTTGCAATCGAGGGATATGCCGAGGGCACAGTCACTGCGGCACAGCTTAAGACGGCGCTTTCCAAGTATGCAATCTCAAAGGTCGATATGAGCGACCTTGACGATGCGATAGTTGATTACGTAAGCGGAGAAATTACCGATTCCGTAAAGAAGCGCATCAACGAAGCAAAGACGGCTTATACCAAGGCAAAGACAGATGCGGATAAGGCGGCGGCCAAGAAGCTGTTTGACGCGGCGGTTGCCGATTACGCAAATCCCGACAGCGCACTTGTAAGCGCAGTAAAGATCTGGCTTGAGGGCGACGGCACAACGGTTACCGAGGCTGACGTAATTGCTGCGGCAAACACCTACAAGGCAAATGCTACCTCAAAGAACAAGACCGCGCTTGACGACAAGATCGCGGCATATGCATTGGAGAGCATCAGCGAGAGCGATGTGATCGCATACGCAAATGCGCTTGTAAAGGCAAGAACGGACTTTGCTCTTGCCGAGGGCGTTTGGGATGCAACCGCGGGCAAGATAAGATACAGAGCGTCCGATAAGCTTTCCGCTACCGCATTCAACAAGGCAAAGACCACCTATGAGAATGCCGTCAAGACCTTTGAGGAAAAGATGGCTCAGTATCTTGCCGGTGAAATTAAGACCGCCGATTTCAATAAGGCGATCAAGGCAATGGATACTGCAAGACAGACCTACCAGACGGCTCTTAATAAGTACAGCTTTGATAAGAACATCACGTCAACCAAGGCTGAGGCGAGCTTCAATTCCGCTTATGCGGCATTGGCGATAGCGCAGGCTGATCTTACTACGTACGCTTCACTCGTTATGGACGCTGCGGACGTTGAGGCGGCATACGAAAAGTATTCCTCGGCTCTTGACAGCTACTTTACAAATCAGGCAATAGAAAACGCTTACGATATGGTAATAGATTCCGGATTTAACGTAACGTTTGACTATTGTATCGACAAATATCTCACCTATGAGAGCTATGCTCTTATGTCGGATTGGGGTAAGATGGTAACTCAGGGCTCGCCCAAGGCAACCGAATATACAAAGTATATTTCTTACCTTATGACTATGAATAAGAGCGTAAGCAACTCGATCGATTGCGTTGACGGAGACAACTCCTTGGATCAGGATAAGTTCGTATCCTATCACGAGGCGCAGGCGGATATTGACGAGCTTAAGGATGAGGTCAAGTCCTTCTCCGTAACCGTGGGAAGATACGAGCAGTACATTGACGCTTGCGCAAAGGCAACCGCAATGGAAAAGCTCGGTTATCACGAGGCGGCTGCGGATTCAAAGGAATTCTCCGACTACGAAAAGGCGATCGCCGACAGAGCCAAGAAGAGAAATGCCGCTATAAAGGCACTCGCGGGAATTGACTCGGTATCGCTCAGAAACATTACAAACACTTATACGACTGCAAAGGAATACTTTGATCTCGCGGTTGCGGCAGTAAGCATTCTTGAGATCTCCGAGCTCAAGCCTCTTAACATGAGCATTGAGTATGAGGAGGGCAGAGAGGGCGATATAACCGCTATAACCAACTATGACGAGATCGCCAAGGCTTCCTTTATAGTCAAGCAGGGTATAGACCGCGCGCTTGCCGTTAACAACTACGTTGTTATGGATAAGTACAACGCTATAACCTACGGTCAGCCCGCACTTGATGCCAACGGTCAGCAGAGATATCACAACGGCAACAAGCTCTATACCGTTATTGATGACAGCGGTAAGAGACTTTACTTTACAGGAAGCCTTGAGACCGGATACAGCTACTACACCCAGGCGGCAAACGGCACCTTGACCGTGCACAAGATCAGCGATAACTTTATCGTTAAGGGAAGCAACGGAGCGGATATATACAAGTATACTATGGACGGCAAGTCTTACTATTACAGTGTTGACGAGACCGGATATACCTACTATACCAACTACGGCACCGACCGTTCGCCCGTTTGTATCGTGAGAGACGACATTAAGTATGAGCTTTCCGATGCTCCCGTAGCTTACGTTGACCAGAACGGAAACGATATAGGCAACGTTGCGGGAAGCGTACCCGTATATACCGCAGAGGGTATGGACGGAAATCTTATATACGTCTCGGTGGATGCCGACGGTATCTACACAAGATACACCTTTAACAGAGCAATAGAGAATTGCTACGAGGCATCTCTTGCCGTTAAGGATTACGTAAAGAATATCGTTGCAAACGATAGCTTTGACGCTACCTTCTACGAGGATCTTGAAAACAAGATATTCATCTTCTCTCAGATGCAGTCCAAGGACGAGGTCGAGGAGGAGATCGTTATAGAAGAGGACAGCAAATATATGGTAGAGAACGTTGTTGCTATTACCTACGGTAATGCGGACGGCACTGCATATAAGACCATACTTCTCAACTATAACAACTACACCGTTCGCGTACCCTATGAGTACGAGGGCGTAACGTATGAATACAACATCCCTGCGTACGAATACGTAGTAATAGTACATTAAGAAAGGAGGGTAACCACATGACAGGTGAAGTCAGGCTCCAAAAAGCTCCAAAGAAAAGAAAAATAGCTTCTCTTGATAAAAGAAAGGCCCGCGTGGGCTGGATATTCGTGTTGCCCTTCCTTATAGGATTCGTATTCATATACCTTCCTTTGCTTAAGGACTCGCTCGTTCTCGCCTTCTCGGACATGACTATCATGGCCGGGGGCGGAATCGAGTTCCGCTTTACGGGCTTTGAAAACTTCAAATACGCACTCTTTACCGATGCGGGATTTGTTCAAACGCTCATAACGGGAATCGGAGAGCTGGTTTTTGAGGTACCCGCAATACTTTTGTTCTCGCTGTTTATGGCGGTGCTGCTCAATCAGAAGATGGCAGGACGCGCGGCGTTCAGAGCGATCTTCTTCCTTCCCGTTGTACTTGCAACAGGTATAATGGAAACGGTTGAGGCAGGCAACATCCTCGGCTCGTATATGGGCGAGACCAGCGGTATAGACGACGGATCGGGCTCCAGCGCGGCGTCCCAGATAGTGTCCGCTATGGATATTGAGTCGTTGTTTGAAAGCATGAAGGTGGGAACCGAGCTTGTTTCCTACGTTGTGCAGATAATCAACGACATCTATGCGATAGTTAACCGCTCGGGAGTACAGATGCTTATATTCTTGGCAGGCTTGCAGTCCATTTCTCCCGCTATCTACGAGGCTTGTAAGATAGACGGCGCAACGGGCTGGGAGACCTTCTGGAAGATAACCTTCCCCATGATAAGCCCTATGATCCTTGTAAACGCGGTCTACACTATAATCGACTCCTTTACAACCGAATCGAATACGGTAATGACTTACATAACCAATATTACCGCTCCTTCCAATACAACCGAGATAAGCACGGCGATGTCGTGGATGTACTTCTTGATAGTTGTATTGATACTTGCGGCAGTTGCGGGAATTATGTCAATGTACGTATTCTATCAGAGAAAAGACTGAGAAGGGAGGAGAAAAGATGGATAATACACCTAAGATCACAAAAGAGACCAAGAATAAGATCAAGGTCGATTTTGACAGAACACCCTTAAAGGAAAGATTGAAGGCTAAGTTCTTAAACTTCTATTTCTTCCAGTCTGTAGTAGTAAAAATATTCAGATTCGTATTCCTTCTCGGAATTGCATACGTCGTGCTGTTCCCGTTCTTCTCAAAGATAGCAGGCTCCTTCATGGCACCTGAGGACTTTATAGACGTAACGGTACGACTCATACCCAAGAATTTCTCGCTTGATATTTATAAGGCGATATGGACAGACCTTGATTACGTTGAGGCGCTTGTAAATACCGTGCTTATTTCGGGCGGATTGGCTGTGCTTCAAACGTTTGTGTGCTGCTTTATAGCATACGGACTTGCAAAGTACAAGTTCCGCGGAAACGGACTCGTATTCATGCTGGTAATGATCACCATGATCATTCCCCACAGAACGCTTGCATCCTCAATGTCGATGAACTTTACGTACTTTGACATTTGCGGTATTCTCTCCTTCTTAAGCGGAGGAGCGTCTGTTGGAATTGAGTCTATTGACGCGGTCCTCAGCCAGATAAATATTCTTGAGCTTGCTGATCACAGTATAAACCTTAAAAACACGATATGGCCCTTCATAATCCTTGCGGGAACGGGACTTGCGTTCAAGAACGGACTTTACGTATTTATGCTTCGTCAGTTCTTCCGCGGAATCCCCGATTCGCTTGAGGAGTCGGCTTATATCGACGGCTCGGGCGATTTCAGAACCTTTATACAGATCATACTTCCTATGTCTGTGCCCATGATGATAACCGTGTTCCTGTTCGCGTTCTGCTGGCAGTGGACGGATACCTTCTATACGGGAATGTTCTTTACGTCGGCCAAGGAGGCACCGCTTATGCTGTCTCAGATAATTGCCATTCCCAAATCGCTTGATACGGAATATGCAGGTAAGAACCTGTATGAAACGGCGATACGGAATACAGGCGCTATTATGATAATAGCTCCGCTGGTTATAGTCTACATATTCTTGCAGAGATACCTTGTTGAAGGTATTGAGCGAAGCGGACTTACCGCGGAATAATAAAAACCCGTTTATTAGCAAAAGCGTTATAACGAAGGTTTAACAAAAAGCACTTATGATAACGAAAATCGTTTTTCATAAGTGCTTTTTTGATTATTTCGGCGAGCAATGATGAGTTGACGCTCCGCGTCATGAATCGATGCTCCGCATCATGATGAATGAATTGAATCGCCCATTTTAATGCCGAAGGCAATTCATGTCCGCAGGACAATTCATGGCGCAAGCCAATTCACGCCCCGCGGGGCAATTCATTGCTTTGCCGCCCTCAGGGGCGCAAAGCATCGATATAGCGGCAGGCGGCGATGGCGGCGACGGCTCCGTCGGCGATCGCGGTGGAGACCTGACGGACGCTCTTCTTGCGCGTATCTCCCGCGACGAACACGCCCGGGGTCTTGGTGACGCAGGTCTCGTCGGCGTCAAAGTAGCCGGCATCGGTCAGCGTGGCGACGCTCTCAAACGCGCCGTTCTCGGGAACCAATCCGATGGCGACGAACATCCCGTCCAGCGCAAGCTCTGTGGTCTTTCCCGTTGCGGTCTGCTCGACCGTGATGCCCGAAAACTCGGGCGTGTCGTTGATCGACTTGACCACGGTGCCCGTGATGACCTCGACGTTCCCGCGGTTGGCAAGGATCTCCTGCAGGCGGCTCTCGCCGGTCAGGAAATCGAGGTTCTGAATGACGTAGACCTTTTTGCAGCTCTCGGAGAGCAGGATCGCCTCCTGCAGCGCCGAGTTTCCGCCGCCGATGAGGGCGACGGTCTTGTTCTTGTAGAAGGCACCGTCACAGACCGCGCAGAACGAGATGCCCTCGCCGATGAAGCGCTCCTCGTTCTCGATGCCGAGGTGGCGATGGCGAGCACCGTTTGCCAGAATGACGGCGTGTGACTCGTAGCGGTTGCCGTCCTCGGTCTCGACGACGCGCAGGTCTCCCTCGGTGCGGATCGCGGTCGCGGTCTCGATCTCGACGTCGGCGCCCTGCGCGAGCACCTGACCGACCATCTTGTCGGCGAGCTCGCTGCCGCTGATCGTCTCGAACGCGGGGTAGTTCTCGACCTTGGGGGAGAAGGTGATCTGTCCGCCAAAGGCGTTCTTCTCAAGGATCAGGACGCTCTTGTTGGCGCGGCGTGCGTAAACGGCGGCGCAAAGCCCTGCGGGGCCTCCGCCCACAACGATGATATCGTACATAACGGATTTCGTTCCTTTCCAATTCTTTGATCAAGGGGTCAAAAAGCGGGGAGATGCCGATGGGCATCTC
>JBGVJM010000032.1:0-3306 GCA_045129415.1 Eubacteriales bacterium | reverse complement strand
TTTCTTTCACGTCGAAAAAAGATGAAAAAAAGAAATATTTTTTTCAAAAAGGGCTTGACAAACGCGGGAGGATTTGCTATAATATACAAGTCGCAAGACATTGCTGGCATGGCTCAGTTGGTAGAGCACGTCATTGGTAATGACGAGGTCATCAGTTCGATTCTGATTACCAGCTCCAAAACCCTTTGGTTTATCCAAAGGGTTTTTGTTTTATAATGAAAACAACGGCACCGCAAAAATGCGGTGCCGTTTTGCAATTACATATTTAATTCGTGACACGATACTGTCTTTTCCCTGTCGGTTACGACAACACTTACTTGCTCGCGGTCAAGAACAAGTCCACAGCCGGCAAAGTAGCCCGTTTTGTGATCCTTTACAGAGCCTATCACCGTTGGAAAGCTTTGTCCGTAGCCGTCGTCGGCATCGCCCGGATCTATCACCTTGGCATAGTGCTTGTGTCCCGACAAAAGCAAGGTTGGCTTGACGTTTTTATTGAGCAGGTCTACCCACTCCGCATAAAGCTCTTCCTCTATATTGAACGGCTCGGGAAATTTCATGGTAAAGGGATTGTGCGCGATCACAAGTCGGTATTTGACACCGCTTTCGGCATATTCCCTATCCGCGTTCTCAATAACTGACTTTAAAAACTCGGTTTGCTCGCGTCTGTATGCCGAGCAGCAGTTGCAGAAGCCGTATTCCGCATGGTCGTCGCTCTTATCCTCAGCGCAGTCCAGCACCAAGCCCCAAACGTTACCCTGACGGAAGGTGTAATAGGTCTTTCCATTATGGGTGGGGATATAGTCGGTCAGCTTTTCGGCGCAAACGCCGCGCAGATCGTGATTGCCGCGCGTGCAAACAACGGGAATTCGTCCGCCGCTTATCTCGGCTGAAATTTTGTGTATAGCGTCAAAATTCTCAACGCTTCCGCTGTGATCCACGATGTCTCCGTTAAGCACAAGCAGGTCGATCTTGCCATGCTCGCTCTCAAATCGCTTTGCCGCGGCGACCGTATTCACAACATCACCGTGCGCGTCGGCTATCTGATATACGTTTACGCGCTCACCGCTTGCGGGACAAAATTCAAATTCCGCGCAATACACCTGTGAAACCTTTGGAAAATAAGGCTTTCGCTCCTCTACATAGCGCCAGCATACCGTATATTTGCCCGCGCCGTCAAGCAGAGCCTTGGGCACGGTCATTTTGTGAAGACTTACGTCGGAGCGCAAAACTCCGCACGCATCGTCGTAATAGCTCTCGCCGCCAACGCTCACCCACATAACGGTTGCGCGCGTAACGGGAACGGTTATAACGTAGCTGTCTTTAACACAGTATACTATCGGTGCCGTCTTAAAGCAATCCTGAATGTTTTTTATTGAATTCATAAACGGTATGAATTATTTCTTTGTGTTAAGCAAGCCTTCGATCGCGATAAACGTATCCTCCGTGAAGGGATCGCCAAGGCCTATAAATTCCATAGCCTGCTTAAATCCATGCTCCTCGGTAACGTCCTCAATAAGCTTTCTGTACATCTCGCGACCTTCCGTCTCGTCCTCAAGCGCAACCGCATAAATGCCGAGCGCCTCAACAACGGACGTTGCATAGCTTATGTAGTAAACGGAAGAGCTGGGGCAAACCATTCTCCAGTAATAGTCGATAGAAGTGAGATTCTTGTTTACGAAATTAACACCGCCGTATGCCGTGCAAACGTCGTACATAATAGCGTCAAATTCCTCGGAGCCAAATCCCTCAACGCTGTCAAGCGCATATACTCTCTGCTCAAACGCATCGATTATCGAGCTGATAAGAACGGTCTGAACGAAATTATATACCATGTAATTCTGAAGCACGGTAAAGACATCCTCGTCAAGCTTTGACTGCATGAACTTTACAAGAAGCATCTCGTTTGCCTGCGACTGTGTCTCGGCTATATCAAAGCTTTCAACGTCGGGGTGATGGATCGCCGCATAATAGTGTCCCATCTCATGAACCATGGTGTTGGTGCTTTGTCCATTGCTTCCGAACAGACAGAAGGGCGTTTCAAGATCGTCAAAATAGGTCTGGAAAGCAGACTGATGAGAATTTGCACCGTTTGCAAATACCATATTTCTGTTCTCAAGCAGGTGCATAAAGCCCTCTCCGGTGCTTGTTCCCTCATAGGACTTGATATACTCAAGGAAATAGTTCTCGTCAAGCTTGTCAAACTCGTTGTTCAAAAAATCGTCCAGCTGCTTTTGTCCGTCTGCAGTAAGGCCTCTGTATCCGCTGAAGTAGCCTCTGTTCAAAGCAGCATAGTTTTCGTACATATACTTTGAAACGAAGCTGTTGAACGCCGCAACGTCCTCCATGGTGTAGTCACGACCGTATATCTCCTTGGATGCGTATACGTAGTAGTTGTCGTAGCCCTCAAGCTTTGCAAGGCGATTCTGGTTAGTAACAAGCTGAGCATAGAACTTTGCTCTGTTGTCCTTATCGTATATGTTGAGATTTTCTATCTGTACCTGAAGCTCCTCGTTTGCCTGACGAAGCTCCTGAATCTCGGGATCGTATTCAAGCAGCTGCTTGATGTCTTCCTCAGACCAATCGGCAAACAGCTCGTCTCTGATGGGAGAATTGTTGTATGCGTTCTTACAAGCGTCTATGTACTCGTTATAAAGATCGCCGTGCTTCTCGTAAGCACCGAGGTATCTGTCGGACGCCTCTTGATCCTTCATGTTTATGTAGTATATGACGCTTGCAATGCTTATCTGGGTGCTGATATGGTAGAACATATCCTCAACCTCATCGTAAAGAGCATCAACAGCCTCAAGATCAGAGCTTACGATAGCCAACGCCTCAAACTCGTCAAGCTTTGCCAGGGTGTTGTCAAAATCCTCGTCCTTGAGGTTGAGCATTGCCTCTAACTCCTCGCGGGTGCGGGAAATAGTGTCTCTGTAAGGTGTAGTTTCCTCTTCGGTCTCACCCTCGGTCGTTTCCTCGGTGGTCTTCGAGGTGGTCTCGGCGGTTGTTACCTCCGACTCGGTTCCCGTGGTCTCATTTCCTCCGGGTACGCCGCATGATGCAAGCATTATTACAAGTGCAAGCAAGAGCGCTAAAAGCTTAGTAAAATTTTTCATCTTTGTGGTCCTTTCTTTCAGATGATTAACTTATATGCCTATTGTACCACCTTTATTTTAATATTTCAACACAATTTTCAAAATTATTTGCAAATAAAAGCGAAAATGTTCGCAAAAACAAAGAAATGACCGCGAAAATCGCGGTCATTTCTTTGTCGATTATTTTTCGCCTTCGTTACGTGCTGCCTTTTTC
>JBGVJM010000031.1:0-31421 GCA_045129415.1 Eubacteriales bacterium | reverse complement strand
CCTTCTCTATTGCCGCCATTGCGGGACCGTAGTGGTCGCGGTCCATGGTTGCGATGAGCGCAACGTCCGCCATTTTTTCCATTGCCAAAAGAGGCTCCCAGCTTTCAAAGCACATCTCGTCGGGAAGGTTATACTTTTCCTTCATATAGTTACGGCGATCCTCAACGGGCTCCGCAACCGCGACTATTTCAAACTGACCGGGAAAATCCTTTGCCATAATATCGGTGTATATTTTTCCTCTTTGTCCGCATCCGATAACTATAACCTTTGTAGCTGCCATAATAAAATCCTCCATGTAGCCGTGTAGTTATTGACTTTTCTATGTTTTTATGATACAATGATTTTACACACGTTTCAAGCGATTATTTTATTGATGACGTGTAGTTTTTAACTGTATTGGAGAAAGAATGAAGAGTATAGCATATCACTCGTTTGCCGATTACGTAAACAAGGACGGAATTTCAAAATGCAGTATTGAGCGACTCGACATGCCGCTTTGCATCAACTGTGCCGGCTACAGCGACATAGACCACGCCTTCGTCACCCACAACGTGCGCGGCAGGCTTGACTACTATTTCATATACGTAAGATACGGCACCTTGACCGTGTATAGCGGCAACGAGAGCATTTGCGTCACCGAGGGAAGCGTGATACTCCTTCCCGCCAAAAAGCCTTATAAATATTCAAGCTCGGGTGCCGAGCATCTCGGATATTTTTGGGTTCATTTTTCGGGAAGCGACGTCGCATCTCGCCTTGCCGAGTACAAGCTCGACTTGTTCCCCGCGGTCTATCGCGCGCGAGAGGACAACCATATTCCGCAAAGATTTCAAAGCATATTTGACGCATACGCCAAGGGCGACGTTTTGCGCGACCGCGAGCTTTCCGCCATGCTCGACAGGCTTTTGATAACGACCTCGCGCGCAGTCAACCGCGACAGCCTTGCGGCAAGCACGCTGTCAAGATCAATAAAGCATTTGGCAGAGCATTACAACGTTGAGCTTAAGATTCCCGAGCTTGCAAAAATGGAGCATTTAAGTGTTTCAAGATACAACTTTTTGTTCAAAAAACAGCTCGGCACATCACCGAAACGGTATATTCTTGAGCTGCGCATGTCAAGTGCGGCGGACCTTTTGCTTTCCACCGACCTTTCGGTAAAGGAGATAGCGGATATGTGCGGCTACTCCGATGCGCAGTTCTTCGCCAAGACCTTCAAATCGTATTTCGCAAAGACTCCGACGGAATACAGAGGAAGAAAATAACATAAAGAAAAAGACTTTGAGGCGTGAAGCTCAAAGTCTTTTTTATTTTGCTTTTTGATTATTTCGCCAGCTTTTTCTTGACAACGTCAACGATGCGCACGATAGCGGGGGAAAGTATCGCGTTGATCAAAAATTCAACGAGGAAGTTTATGCCCGCAAGACCGAAAAGCACATACATAACGATATCAGTGCCGCCTGCCCAAGCATAAAGCGTATCCTTGAACAAAAGGAACATGCCAAGCAGGAAAAGTCCTGTATTTACAACGGGAGCTGTTACCGCCGCAACGACCGTTGCCGCAACCACTCTTCCCTGTACCGCCTCTTTATTCTTGCCTGCTACAAGCTCGTAAAGCACCGCGGGAACAAAGCCCGCCGCAATGCCCTTGACAAAGCATACGATAGCCGTAAATGCGGGATTTACCGTCCAAAGTATATGTCCGCCGGGATCAAGTGCCGTAATACAGTTTATAAGCACGATCGCGCCGAACGCGAAGCCGAGTATCGCACCCGCACGCTTGCCCAAAAGTATTCCGCCGACTACAACGGGTATAAGCGTCAGGGTTATGGACACCGCACCGCCAATAGGGGGTATGAGCGCGCTTATCACCTGCAACGCTACAACAAGCGCAATAAGAAGCGCAAGCTGAACCGTTCTCAGCGTTTTTTGTTTATTTGTGGTCTTCATGAATTTTCTCCATTACCTATTAATTTTTTGACACCAACGGCAATCAGCTCGCCGCTTACACCGTCATTATAGCATTTTTTATCTACCGTGTCAATAGAGCGTGTGTTGGAAAAAACGATGCTTTCGCTTACAGCTCGGCGATTACCTCGACCTCGCAAAGCACGTTTTTGGGCAACTGCTTTGCCGCAACGCAGGAGCGTGCGGGCTTGCCTACAAAATATCTTCCGTAAACCTCGTTAAATGCCGCAAAATCCGCCATATCCGAAAGGAAGCAGGTAGTTTTAACGACTTTTTCTATGCTTGTTCCCGCCGCTTCAAGCACGGCGCAAAGATTCTTGCAAACCTGCTCGGTCTGTCCCTCAATGGTCGTTGCCTCAACGGCTCCGCTTGCAGGATTTATCGCTATTTGTCCCGACGTAAATACAAATCCGCCCACCTTTATTGCCTGAGAATAAGGGCCTATCGCGTCAGGCGCGTTTTTTGTGTATACCTTTTCCATAATGATCTCCTTCGTTATACTAATTTGAAGCCCGCATCAACAAGGGCTTTTGCTATTTCGTTTACGTGCTCGTGATTTCTCGTCTCCAATACTATCTTCAAATAACATTCGTTTATATCAATAGCCTCGCTCGTTCGCTCGTGATTTACGGAAATAACGTTTGCGCCAAGGCGAGATATTACCTCCAGAACACCAACAAGCTGTCCCGGCTTATCAAGAAGCTCAAGGTTGAAGGTATGGCTTCTTCCACTCATCAGAAGTCCGCGCTTGATGACCTTTGAAAGTATTGTAACGTCTATGTTTCCTCCCGAAACGAGAGCAACGACCTTCTTTCCCTTTACGGGTATTTTATCGAACATGACCGCAGCGACCGCAACTGCACCCGCGCCCTCCGCAATGAGCTTGTGCTGCTCTATCAAGGCAAGTATCGCGGACGATATCTCTCCCTCGCTGACGGTAACGATATCGTCAACGTATTTTGACACCAGCGCAAAGGTGTTGTCGCCCGGCTCCTTGACCGCAATTCCGTCCGCAATGGTGGACACGCGGTTAAGTCTGGTCTTTTTTCCGTTCTTTAACGACTCGTACATGCTGGGAGCTCCGACAGCCTCCACTCCGTACACCTTTACGTCGGGCTTGAGCTGCTTTAAGGCATAAGCCACGCCCGAAATAAGTCCGCCTCCGCCAACGGGCACGACTACCGCGTCAACGTCGGATATATCGTCAAATATCTCAAGTCCGATGGTTGCCTGACCCGCTATTACGTCCTCGTCGTCAAACGGATGCACAAATGTATATCCGCACTCGTCGCGAAGCTCAAGCGCGCGGTTGTACGCATCGTCGTAAACGCCTTTTACCATAACGACTTGTGCGCCATAGCTCTTGGTCGCCTCCACCTTGGAAATGGGCGCTCCCTCGGGCAAGCAAATAACCGATCTTATACCGTATTTCTGCGCGGCAAGTGCCACTCCCTGCGCGTGATTTCCTGCCGAGCAGGCTATAACTCCGCGCTCCTTTTCCTGGGGAGACAGCTGTGATATTTTATATCCCGCGCCCCTTACCTTAAACGAGCCCGTTATCTGAAGATTTTCGGGCTTGAGGTAAAGCTCGCAGGAAGGGTTTATCTTTGTCGAACGGATAAGGTCCGTCCTTCTGGCCACACCACGAAGCACGTTCGCGGCATGGTAAATTTTATCAAGTGTCAGCATAGTTTCTTCCTTTCAAAAAACAGCGTACAGCTTACATTAGAATAATACTCTTTTTTGCTCCTTCTGTCAATAGCCGCAAGTGAAAAAACCGCCAAAAACCCCCGATTTTTGAGGTGAAATCACAAGGACGCGCCGACATTTCGGCGCGTCCCTTTCTTTATTTTGCGTGATAAAGCTTTTTGATCTGATATCTCGGCTCGCAGGTTATATTCACACCCAGCTTTTTAAAGGTGCGAACGTCCGCGCTTGAAAGTATGACTGACGAATGTGCGTCACAGCCCTTGAGCGCTCCGAGCTGCCCGAGTGCCGCGGCGGCTCTCTTCGACGTCACCGCACTGATGGAAAGCGCTATGAGTATCTCGTCAACATGAAGTCTTGGATTGTGATTTCCAAGATGGTACACCTTAAGGTGCTGAACGGGTCTGATTACCGAAGGCGAAATAAGCTCCACCTTGTCGTCAATGCCCGCCAATGCCTTCAAGGCATTGAGTATCATTGCCGCACCCGCGCCAAGCAAAGGCGAGGTCTTACCCGTTATTATCTCGCCGCCGGGAAGCTGGATTGCCGCGGCAGGACCGCCTGTCATCTCCGCCTTTTGATTTGCCGCCGCGATAACGGGCCTGTAATTTACCGTTATTCCCGTTTGCTTCATAAGCATTTCTATTTTACAAACGGCTTGAGCCTTAGCCTCGTCGGCTGTCTCCTTCTGCTCACACAATGCGGCATAATAGCGACGGATTATCTCCTGATATGATGCCTCTCTGACCACGGCATCGTCAATTATACAGTTGCCCGCCATGTTTACGCCCATATCCGTGGGAGATTTGTACGGAGACTCACCGTATATCCTTGCAAACATAGCCTGAACCACCGGGAAGACCTCAACGTCGCGGTTGTAGTTTACTGTGGTAACTCCGTATGCGTCAAGATGGAAGGGGTCTATCATATTGACGTCGTTAAGGTCGGCGGTTGCCGCCTCGTACGCCAGATTTACGGGATGCTTTAAGGGAATATTCCATATCGGGAAGGTCTCAAACTTTGCGTATCCCGCCTTAATTCCGCGAAGATTTTCATGGTAAAGCTGGGAGAGGCAGGTCGCCATCTTTCCGCTTCCGGGACCGGGCGCGGTTATGATAACAAGCTCTCTTTCCGTTTCGATATAATCGTTTCTGCCGTAGCCGCTCTCACTCACGATACCCTCAATGTTGTAAGGGTATTCGGGAATTGAATAGTGGTGATACACCTTGATCCCGAGCGAACGGAGCTTTTGCTCAAACGAAACCGCCGAGGGCTGAGACTCATATCTCGTCAAAACCACGCTTCCGACGTAAAGTCCTGCCTCGCGGAACGCGTCTATAAGTCGCATAACATCAAGATCGTACGTGATACCGAGGTCTCCGCGCACCTTGTTCTTCTCTATATCGGATGCGTTTATGGCTATAACTATCTCCGCCTCATCCTTAAGCTGAAGAAGCAGCTGCAGCTTGGAATCGGGCGCAAAACCCGGCAACACTCTCGACGCGTGAAAATCGTCAAAAAGCTTGCCGCCGAATTCCAGATAAAGCTTGCCGCCAAATTTGGCGATGCGCTCTCTTATATGCTTTGATTGCAGGGTAAGGTACTTTTCGTTGTCAAATCCGAGATTAGCCATTTCGTTCACCCTCTCATAAGAAAATTAAACTATTTGTTAGTATACCACACATCTTAGCCTTTTTCAATAGATATTTTGATTTTCACATCAAATATTTATCGCAAATCCAAGCGCCGCTTGGCAAAGTGTATATATTTAATATTAATATTTGTGCATTTTTTACTAAAATTTTGATATCCCTCAAAACATTCGGGAAAAGATTGACATATTTATTTTGTTATGTTATAATTAAAATGGTATGCGAGCGCAAGAATCAGGCATTTTTATTGTCTCTTCCCGCTTGCAAATCGGATACTCATACCACGGAGGACCTATTATGAAAAGAGTATTAGCACTGCTTCTGGCGATGGCTATGATGCTTGGCACGTGTCTTATCATGGCAAGCTGCGTTACCACGCCCGAGCAAGAAACAACAGACGGCTCCACGACCACGACCACGGAGACCGAATCCAAAAAGAATGAAACGACGGAGACCGATACCGACGGTAAGGATACCACCGACACCGAGGGTACGGACACTACCGATACCGAAGCTCCCGTGACTACCGAGTCCGAGGCTCCAGTGACTACCGAGTCCGAAGCTCCCGTGACTACCGAGTCCGAGGCTCCCGCGACTACCGAGTCCGAGGCTCCCGTGACTACCGAGTCCGAGGCTTCCGTGACTACCGAGTCCGAGGCTTCCGTGACCACCGAGTCCGAAGCTCCCGTGACCACCGAGTCCGAGGCTCCCGTGACCACCGAGTCCGAAACTCCCGCGACCACCGAGTCCGAGGATAAGGGTGACGAGACCGTTGAGACTAAGCCTGCAACGCCTCCCGTAGTCGATCCCGACGAGATCGTTTACAACGATGGCGCCGAGCTTGACAAGGCCGGTATAGATTGGGAAGAAGGCTTCTTTGCCAACACAAAGCACAAGGTCGACATGTCCGTAGCGCAGGAAATTACCGCTGCCGAGCTTCTCGAAAAGATGCTCAACAGAACGGGTGATGACGCGCTCAAGGACGGTGAAGTCTGGATCGTTAAGGATAGAATCACCATTGACCGTGCAGACGGAAACAAATATTACGGAAACGGAGCGGTTATTATAGCCGAGGGCGGAATCCTTGTCAAGAACTCCGTTGACGTAGTTATTAAGAACGTTATCATCAAGGGCGAGTTTACCATCAAGAATTCTCCTCAGATGATATTCTACAAGGTTGACATCGAGAGTGCAAAGACCGCGATCAACATTGACGCTAACAGCTCCGATATAAGCTTTAACAACTGCCGTCTCTACGGTAATGACTACGCTGTAAAGAGCAAATCCGACGGTCTTACGATATACAGCTCCTACATAAGAGCTCTTGGCGGCGCACAGCTCGAGGGCAACGACATAATAGTTCAGAACTGTAAGATATTCGCGCTTTACTGCGGACTTTCCGTTAAGGGAAGCGACGCGGTCATCAGAGAGAACACCGTAAGAGCAGAATCCTCCGGAACAGGTATCTCCGTTGAGGCAGGCTCGGTAAACGCTCTCGTTGCGCTCAACGATATCGCAGGAATCCAGAACTCCATAGAGATCAACGGCGCTCTTAACACCGCAGTTGTTCTTAACAGAGCCATCATAATCAACGGTAAGGACAATACAAACCTTTACCTTGTAGACAACAACGTTGGCGGATATCTTGACGTTACTAACAATAACTACCTCATTTGCGAGGGCAACAAGTATCCCGTTGACGGTCTTTCTCACAAGATCGTTGACCTTAACAACGACAACGTTAACGGTAACAACATAACCAACGTAAACGCTCGCGTTGAGGTTGGTGCAAACGAGGATCTTCTCCCCCACACCAACAAGGAGCTGTTCGTCGGTATGCCCAGAAAGACTACCGTTGCGGACGCGGCTCTTACTACCGAAAAGGGCTTCAACTCCTACCTCAAGGAATACGCTACCACGGGCGATATCGTCATCGTTCCTCCCGGAGCATATTCCGTTCCCGCCACCGTATACATGGATAAGCCTTACAGCAACACCACCATATATGCATACGGCGTATACTCCGAGTACTCCGAGACCAACCCCGAAAAGTATGCAGGTAAGTATCTCTACAACCTCTATCAGGCAGAGAACGTTAACCTCTACGGTGTGACCATCGGCGTTGCAATTCCCTCCTCCGGTCAGGTAAGAGTAGTTGAAAAATATATCGAATTGAAGAATGGCGAAAGATATTCGAGTGAGGAAGAGATTCCTATGCGTTACGCTAACGAGCCCCGCTACTACAGAATGACCATCGTTACCGATGCCGGATTCTATGACGGCTTCACCAAGGCGGACGAAAAAAAGCCCGATTCCGAGAATCCCTACCATACCTTCTGGCCCGAAACCTTCATTTATGATGAAGCTACGGGTGAATACAGAATGTTCCCCGAGGAAAACCCCGACTCCTTCCACGACTGCGTTCGTAATTACGACGAGAACGGAAATTACGACGGAACCATGACCTATACGATCAGAAACAAGAACATCGTAGCGGCAAACGGCTCCAACCTCAACTACGGATCAAACAAGTATACCACCGCAGGAGCGCTCAAGGCAAGCGCAGGTAAGCCCAAGGAGGGCGCTGATCAGTATTGGTATGCAGAGGATATCTGGAACAGAATCACTGTCAACACCGTTATGACCTGCCGTTGGGGACAGGGTACTTACCACATCTACGCATGTAACTCCCAGAACATCAACGTTCGCGACTGCGTTCTTTACGGATACGCGGGCGGTATGGCAAACGTTGCGCTTTCAACCGACAACATAACCTACGAAAGATTCCACAACACATATCACAGTGCTTCTCTTATCGACCAGGAAACCTACGAAAAGTATCTTGCGATAGAGCAGAAGTATCCCGGTGTTGATATGGAGATCGCCACCGAGACTGTTGTAAACGGCAGAACCGGCGAAGAGGAGCTCAGATATCGCGGCGCTCCCTCTCGTACAGGCACCATCGACGCATTCCACATTACGTCCACAAGAACGGGCTACAACGTTATCTCCTCCCTGCTTGAGGGAATGGTTGACGACGGCTCCAACCAGAAGGCTAACAGCTCTCGTCTCCGCAACATAAGAGATAATGGCGACGGCACCGTTACCATTGAATATGCCGACACGATGTACTCAACCAAGTGGGGTCACCTCTGGCAGTACGGCAAGGAGGAGCTCGGCGTTATATACTGCCGCACCTTCTCAAAGGGCGAGATCGTTTACATTTACGCTCCCTCCGGCGAGCTTTTGTGTGAAACTCCCGCTTTGACCAACTCCGTTCGTATGGAGGACGACACCTACTCGTTTACGGGTGGACCCAAGGGATATTACACCATAGCCGCTAAGCGCTACTCGGTAACCGTTAAGGCCGACGACGTTAACTGGGAAGCCCTTAAGGTTCCCTCAGCAACCGATAAGACCTCCACCGAATACAAGCTTGCAAAGAAGGCTGGCGAGGAGGGCTACGAGGTTGGAACAAAGCTCTACAACCACATCACCGTAAAGCCCGGTGAGGCTTATTACGACCTCTCCAACTGGGATACCATTCAGAACGGAAACTATGACGCAAGCCAGAGAATGACGGTTGATAACCTCACGTGGAACGCTTGTAACTACGTTATGGATAACGTTGTGGTAAATAATGGACACTCCAGAGGCTACCTCATCAAGTCTACCGACGTTACCATCAAGCACTGTACCTTCAGAAACGTATCCTATGCAGGACTTCTCATCAAGCCCGAGTGGGGCTGGGCAGAAAGCTCTATCTCCCGCCGCATTCTCGTAGACAGATGCTTGTTTGATAACACAGGCTACATGTCAAATCAGCTTGATTACAGAGAATTCGCTTGTATCACTATCTGCAGCACAAGTACTATAGCCTCCGAAAGAACTCTTCCCATCGAGGACATCACCATCACGGGATGCAAGTTCACCAACAACAAGATAGAAACGGCTATATATATCAACTCCGCAAAGAACATTACCATTAAGAACAACGTATTTGACGACGTTGTTGTCGATCCCGACTATGATAAGATCGATAGAACCGGTAAGAAGATAGAGATAAACGGCTGCGCAGTTCTTCTGAAGACCTGTATGAACATTGAAATTTCCGATAACGAGTACAATTACGCTCACTTCAACGGCGACATCACAAACGTTGTAAGAGGCGACAACTACGCGAACATCTTCGGTAGCGACGTTACGGGTGAGGACGGCGAAAAGCTTATCCCCGATAACCTCAAATAATTCAATACGAAAAAAGCTTGTGCAGTCGGGCAATTGCCCGACTGCACTTTTCGTAGAATTTGGAAAAATGTGTTGACACGGTTTTTTTATTGTGATAAAATGTCCATAAGGGGCAGAATCCCTTATTTTATAAGCGATTTTTCGCAGATTATTCACGCGGAGGTATAATATGAGCATTAAGCTTGAGTGCGGCAAAATTTACGACCTTTCGGGTCAGGATTTTGGCGGCAAGGATTTTGTAATAGTTCGCGACAACGTTGTAATAAAAAACCTTTCATGCAGCGAAATTGTGGTTGAGGCGGACAACGTCGTGCTTGATGGTTGTGTGGCAAACGCCATCTTCGTTCGCGGCTGCTCCAATGCACTCGTTGCAAGGAGCCGCGCCGATGAAATAGTCATTGAGGGCTGCTTTAACTGCTCCGTAATACTCAATGAGACCCGTGCAATGTCCTGCTCGGACAGCGTAAGCCTTTACGTTATCGACAACTCGGTCAGCGAAAATCTTTCCATTAATAATAATGATTACGTGATCGCGGACGGAAATGCCTTCTCTTGCCTTTCGGCAAAGGATAACACAAACACAAACGGCGGCACTCTTACCGACGTGGACGCTCGCGTAAAGCACGGAGCAAACGAGGCTATCCTTCCCCACACCAACAAGGAGCTTTTCGTGGGTATGCCGCGCAGATGTGACGTTGCCAACAGCGGTCTTTCCGTGCGCGACTATATAAACGAGTGCGCAAAAACGCAGGATAGCGTTATCATTCCTCCCGGCGCGTATAAAACCTCTATTTGCGGCGTTCTTCTCAACAAGGCGTTTTCAGGCAAGACGCTCTACGCATACGGCGCTTACGTTGAGCTTGATACCGAATTTAAAAATTATCCCGGCGCTATGCTCAAGGTGGGCGATGCCGAGGACGTCAACGTTTACGGAATCACTATCGGCTATGCCCTCCCCTCGTCAGGTCAAGTCAGAGTCGTGGACAAGCATCTTGACGGCGACAGATGTCTGCTCACCCTTATCAACGATGCCGGCTACGGTGACGGCTTTACTTATACCGACACCGACAAATACCACACCTTCTGGCCCGAGACCTTCCTTTATGACGAGCAAACGGGAGAATACAGCTATCGCGTTGCGGAAAACCCCAACGGAAGCCATAGAATAACGAGAAATCTCGACGAAAACGGCAACTACGACGGCACTATGACCATGGAAATACTCGACCGCGGCACGGCACACTATACCGAGTGCAAGCCCGCGCGCGACGTTTGGGACAGAATAACCAAGAACACCGTCATGACCTGCCGTCTTACAACACCCTGCAGAGCCTCATTCTTCGTAGAGAACTCCAAGAACGTTTTGTTGCGCGACTGCGTTTTGTACGGATACACCGCCGCTATGTCAGTCTTGGCGCACGGCACGTGTGAAAACGTTCACTTCTTAAGATACAACGACACCAACCATTCCGCGTCAGTTATTGACAAGGAAACGTATGACAAGTACCGCGCGTACGAGCAAAAATACGGTGTTGATTTTGAGCTTTATCAGGACGAGCACGGTCTTTACCGCGGCGCGACCGCGCGTTCCTCCAGCGTTGACGCCTTCCATATCAACACCTGCCTTGAGGGTGTGCGCATAACCTCCTCATTGCTTGAATCCATGGTTGACGACGGCTGTAATCAGCACGCGGCAAGCTCTCGCCTGCACGGATACCGCGACAACGGAGACGGAACGACCACGCTCATCTACAAGCCGCTCGTAGCACACGCAAACTGGACCTCGGGCAAATCAAGAGAGGGCGAGGACAATCTTCCCTCCTCCTCTTGTATGGATTTCAAGGCGGGACATAAGATATACGTCTACAATCCTTACGGCAGAGCCGTTTGCGAGACCGAGGTGCTCAGTGACGCAGTTGAGGGCGACAGCGTTGATATCGACCTCACCTACGACGGACTTCACAAGCATATCGTTCGTCCCACGCACGAGGTCACGGTTCGTACCGCGGACGTTGATTTTGAGGCTCTTATAGACTATAAAACGGGACTTCCCTTTGATCTTTCCGACAACCGCCGCGAGCTTGACAACCGAATTTGCGTTGACAACCTGAGCTTCAACTGCACGGGCTACACCATAGATAACGTTATGGTGCGCAACGGTCATACCCGAGGCTTCCTTATCAAGGTCTCCGATGCGACTATAAAGCACTGCACCTTCAGAAACGTTTCTTATTCAGGTCTTTTGCTCCGCCCCGAATGGGGTTGGGGCGAAAGCTCGGTTGCGCGCCGCATCATGATAGAAAAATGTCTGTTTGACCGCACAGGCTCCATCTATCAGGGCTTTGCAGACAAGAATCAGGCATGCATCCGAATTCAAAGCACAAGCGACAAGGTTTCCGAGGATACCCTGCCCATCGACAAGATAACCGTTAAGGGCTGCAGGTTCACAAACAACGAGCAAAGATATGCCATATGGGTAAATTCGGCAAAGAACGTTACAATAAAGAACAACGTTTTCGATCCCGTTATAACCGATATTCTTCCCGAGGTCAAGGGAACGGCGGTTTTGCTTGAAACCTGCATGAACGTTGAAATATCGGGCAACGAATACAATTACGCGCACTTCGACGGCGACGTTAAAAACGTTATTGGTGGCGAAAATTACGCCAATATCACGGGCACGGACGTTACCGATGCCAACGGAAACCCCATTTTCCCCGACAACGTAAAGTAAAACATAAAAAAAACACACTCTCGCAAGAGAGTGTGTTTTTGCTTTTTCATTATTACTTTGCAAGGTCAAATGAAAGCTTGTAAAGGCTCTCCATTCTTGCCTGACGGTATGCGCAAGCCGCCTTCATGTTAGCTATATCAGCCGCGGAGAAGCCGTCAAGGTCGCCGTCCTTGAGCTTGTTCTTGTACATGCGGTCGAGAATAAGCGCGTAGTTGATGTCAACTGCGGCATTCTTACCGTTCTTTACGCACATAACGAGGTTGCTCTTGCCGTCAAGAAGATAGTTAACGGCATCAGCACCCATCTGGGTTGCGTGCAAACGGTCACGAAGTGTGGGCGAGCCGCCGCGAACGATGTGTCCGAGACGTGCAAACTTGGTCTCAATTCCCGTTTGTGCCTCAAGCTTCTTTGCGAAGATCTCGCTGTACTTTGCATCTCCCTCAAGCGCAACGCCCTCGGCAAATATGCCGATCATACCGCGCTTGCCGTGCTCTCTTGCCTGTCTGAACTGCTCTATCGCGCGAGCCTCGTCAAACGGCACCTCGGGAATTGCGATCGCAACCGCGCCCGAAGCGATGCCCGTGTAAAGCGCGATCATACCGCAGTTTCTACCCATTACCTCAATGATGTTGCATCTCGCGTGCGACTCGCAGGTCTCACGGAACGCGCCTACCATGTTTACAACGGTATTCATAGCCGTATCAAAGCCTATGGTGTACTCGGTTGCGGTTATATCGTTATCTATGGTACAAGGAATACCAACGGTGGGAATTCCGTGATTGGTAAGGTCAGTCGCGCCGCGGAAGGTACCGTCGCCGCCGAGAGCTACTATCGCGTCTATCTGATTTTCCTCGCAGGTCTTAATTGCCTTTGCCATTCCCTCAGGAGTCTTGAACTCGGGGCAACGGGATGAATAAAGCATAGTACCGCCTGTTGTGATTATGTTGGACACTGCGCGGTTATCAAGGGGACGGAGATAACCGTTGATAAGACCGAGATATCCCTCCTCGATACCAACCACCTCAATACCCTCATTTATAGCCTTTCTGGCAACGGCTCTGATCGCCGCGTTCATTCCGGGTGCGTCGCCGCCCGAGGTAAGTATGCCTATTTTTCTGAATTTTGCCATTTTCAAATCCTCTTTTCATTATCTCTATCGAAATACAGCTATACATATAGCACATTTTTATCTATTCTATATTTTAATACATTTCACCTTTAAAATCAATAGCAAAATAAAAATATTATTTACAAAATTGTCCATTTGTCCCTCTTTTTTTTGAAACGGTTGCACAAAAACAAAAAATGAGGTATAATAGCTTTGTTGATATACAAGAAGGAGGCGAGACTATGGGAGCGTGCTATCAATGTCCAAGAGAATGCGGCGTTGACCGCGAGCGCGGTGTTGGTTTTTGCGGCGTAGGCGAGAAGTTTTTGGTTGCAAAGACTATGCTGCACCGTTGGGAAGAACCCTGCATATGCGGAGACGGCGGCGCGGGCACTGTCTTTTTCTCGGGCTGTAATTTGCGTTGCGTTTACTGTCAGAATTGCGACATCAGCCGCGGCGGTCTTGGAAGCGTTATGACCGAGGACGAGCTTGCGCGCGAAATATTCTCTCTTATTGAGCAGGGCGCGAACTGTATCGAATTCGTCACCCCTACTCATTATACCGAAAGACTTGCCGCCCTTCTCCGAAAGATCAAGCATAAAATTCCCGTGCCTGTCGTTTGGAATAGCGGCGGATACGAAAAGGTGGAGAGCCTTCGCCTGCTTGAAGGACTTGTGGACGTATATTTGCCCGATTTTAAGTATTTTTCATCGGAGATCGCAAAAAATTATTCTGCCGCGCCCGATTATTGCGACGTGGCAATGCTCGCTCTCAAAGAAATGGTGCGACAGGTCGGAAAGCCCACATTTTCGGGTGGCAATTCCCCACAAGGCTCAAAAATGCTCAAAAAAGGAGTGATCGTGCGCCACTTGGCACTTCCCTCACATCGCGAGGACTCGGCTGCCGTTTTGCGACTTTTGGCGAGAGAAATCGGCACGGAAAACCTGCTTTTGAGCCTTATGAGCCAATACACGCCCGATTTTCACAAATCCATGCACCAATCGGGCAAAATTCCCCACTTATATTCCCCACTTTGCCGCAAATTAACGACGTTTGAGTACAATTTTGTGACACAAATCGCTCTTGACCTCGGATTTAACGGATATTTTCAAGACAAAAGCTCGGCAACGAGCAGCTTTACGCCGGATTTTTCATAAATATAGATAAAAGCCGTTGGCGCGAATGCGCCAACGGCTTTTTTTGTTTTTAACGTCAATCAAGCTCGCGCTTTCCTGTGTAGAGCTCGTAGTATCTTCCCTTCATTTCGAGAAGCTGCTCGTGCGTTCCGCGCTCGATTATCTCGCCCTGCTCCAATACCATGATGGCGTTAGAGTTTCTTACGGTGGAAAGTCGGTGCGCGATAACGAAGGTCGTTCTCGTCTTCATAAGTCTGTCCATTCCGTGCTCGATATGGCGCTCGGTTCTGGTATCGACGGAGCTTGTCGCCTCGTCAAGCACCAAAATAGGAGCCTTGGAGAGTGCCGCACGCGCGATATTGAGGAGCTGTCTTTGTCCTTGCGAAAGGTTTGCGCCGTCGCCCTCAAGCATGGTGTCGTATCCGTTTTCAAGTCGCATAATGAAGCTGTGCGCACTCGCCGTTTTTGCCGCCGCGATTATCTCCTCGTCGGTGGCATCGGGTCTTCCGTAGCGGATATTTTCCTTTACGGTACCCGTAAACAGGTGCGTATCCTGAAGCACCATTGCGATATTTGAACGAAGCTGGTCTCTCTTTATCTTCTTGATATCTATTCCGTCAACGGTTATCTCGCCCGACTGTATCTCATAGAAGCGCGAGAGCAGGTTTGTAACGGTGGTCTTACCCGCACCCGTTGAGCCAACGAAGGCGATCTTCTGACCGGGCTTTGCATAAAGCGAAAGGTTTTTGAGTATGACCTTGTCGGGATTATAGCCGAAGGTAACGTCCTTGAATATTACCTCTCCGCGTATTTCCTTTATTTCCTCGCAATCGGGAGCGTCAGCCGCCTCGGGAGCCTCGTCCATAACGGCAAATACACGCTCCGCGCCCGCAAGCGCCGAGAAAATAGAAGCCGTTTGCTGAGAAATGTTATTTATAGGCATCGAGAACTGCTTTGAATACTGTGCGAACAGCTGAAGCGCACCGGGGTCAAGGTTGCCCATGACCATGAGTATTCCGCCAATTCCAATGGTTACGGAATAGCTTATCATGCTTGTATTGTGCATGATAGGTCCCATGATTCCGCCGAAGAACTGCGCCTTCATCTGCTTGTCGCGCAAATCCTCGTTGAGCGTTTCAAATTCCTCGCATGCCGCCGCCTCGTGATTGAACACCTTAACGACCTTTTGTCCCGTTACCGTTTCCTCAACGTAGCCGTTTGCCGCACCGAGTGCCGCCTGCTGGCCCGAATAGTACTTTCTCGAAGCACCCGCTATCTTTGCGCCAACTATTGCAAAGAAAGGAACGAAAACAACGGTTACAAGCGTAAGCCAAATATTTGTAGTTACCATAAACACAAAGGTTCCTACAAGCGAGATAATGCCCGAAACTATACTTGTCAAGGAGTTGTTGAACATAACGTCGATATTGTCAACGTCATTTGTAAAGCGCGACATGACCTCACCCGTGGGGTGTGTGTCGAAGTATCTTACGGGCAGCTTCTGAAGCTTGTGGAAAAGGTCGTTTCTTATCTTTTCAACCGCATTTTGCGATATAACGAGCATTACTCTTGCTTGCAGATAGTTGGTCGCAATAGTGAACGCGTATATGCAAACGAGTATCATTATGGTAGCCAAGATATAGAACATTACCGCGGTCGCCTTTTCGTTAAAGCCGTCACCGACTATACTACCTATAAAGCCTACCGCCGAATCCTTGACCGCCCTTATTGCCGAGTCCATAGCCTGATATATAGGACTGTTCAACGTCTCAGCATCCGCCCCAAGTCCTACATATTCTGCAAGCTGGTTTATAATGGGACGAGTCATATAGCCGCCCACAAGCGACAACACCGTGTTGACCATCATGAAGATGAACACCACAAGCAAAAGTGCCTTGTATTTTCCAACGTAGCCAAGAAGTCTTCCAACTGTCTTTTTTACGTCCTTGGGCTTGCCGCCCATTCCACCCGGACCGCGACCGCGGGGGCCTCCGCCTCGGGGACCGCCTCCCATCTTTCCGTGGGCGGCGGAGCTGTTATAGCGTTTTTGAAGCTCACTTAAACCTCTTGCCATTATCAGTTACCGTCCTTTCCCGAAATTTGAGAAACGTATATCTCCTGATATTCCGTATTGCTTTGCATCAGCTCGTCGTGTGTGCCGATTCCCGTTATCTTGCCGTCGTCCATTACAACGATCATATCCGCATCCTTAACGGAGGATATTCTTTGCGCGATGATTATTTTGGTTGACGACGCAAGCTCCTCGCGGAACGCGCGGCGTATCTGCGCCTCGGTCGCGGTATCAACGGCACTTGTGGAGTCGTCAAGAATAATTATCTTGGGGCTCTTGAGCAATGCTCGCGCAATACAAAGTCTTTGCTTTTGTCCACCCGAAACGTTTACACCGCCCTGACCAAGCTCGGTATCGTAGCCGAGGGTAAAGTTCTTGACAAACTTATCCGCCTGCGCGCTTTCCGCCGCGGCAAACATCTCCTCGTCGGTGGCATTTTCATTACCCCAGCGCAAATTTTGCTCGATCGTTCCCGAGAACAAAACGTTCTTTTGAAGCACCATGCCAACGCCCTCGCGCAAATTGTACAGCGTATATTCCTTTACGTTTTTGCCGTCTATCAGCACCTCGCCCTCGTCAACGTCGTAAAGACGCGGAATGAGAGACACAAGCGTGGTTTTTCCGCAGCCCGTTGAGCCGATTATTCCAACCGTGCTTCCCGCAGGTATCGTAAGGTCTATTTTGTCAAGCACAGGCTCCGCGCTGTGCTTATAGTAGCGATAGGTTACACCCTTAAACTCGATGTCGCCCTTTTCTATAACCGCGTCAGCCACGGCATACTCGGTGTCGGTAATATCAACCTTTTCGTCAAGCACCTCGGATATACGCTTTGCACTTGCAAGCGCTCTGGACGAGAACATGAGCATGAAGGTCACCATCATCAAGGAGAACAGGATCTGCGTTACGTAGTTTATAAAGGAGGAAAGCTCGCCCACGCTAAAGGTGGTTATGCCCGCATCAAAGTTGTTGATGACAAGCTGGCTTCCGAACCAGATAACAAGTCCCGTTGTTACGTACATAAAGAAGGTCTGCACGGGCGACATAAAGATCATATTGAGCATAGCCGATCTTCCCGCCGCCTTGAGATTGCCGTTCGCCTCCTCAAACTTTTCGCCCTCAAAATCCTCACGGACAAAGGACTTTACAACGCGCACGTTGGTAATATTCTCCTGAACGGTTGAGTTGAGTGCGTCCACCTTGGACTGCATCTTTGAGAATCGGGGCATACCGCGAGCGATAATAAACACCATTGCGCCAAGGAGCAACGGAATGGTTACTGCCATAACTATGGACAAGGACGGGCTGAGTCTTATCGCCATAATAACGCCGCCTATAAGCATTCCGGGAGAACGCAGCATCATGCGAAGCATCATATTTACGAAGTTCTGCATTTGAGTTACGTCGTTTGTAAGTCTTGTAACGAGTGATCCCGTTGAGAACTTGTCAATGTTTGCAAAGCTGTATTCCTGCACCTTGCGGAAAAGATCGGCGCGCAGGTCGGATGCAAAGTTTACCGACGCCTTGGCTCCGAAATATGAGCCGCCAACGCCGCCAAGCATCATTATAAGCGCGGTTGCTATCATCTTTGCCATTACCCACAGGCTCTGCTCCGTTGTCAGCGTTTTATATACCGCCGCATTTATTATCTCGGCAAGATACAGTGGCATAAGCACCTCGCCTATGACCTCTATTATCATACACAGAGGTCCTAAAATAAAGTAAAGCATGTAGGGCTTTACGTATTTCATCCATTTTTTCATTTTCATTCTTCTCCCTTCATCCCAGAGGCTTCTCTTTCAAGCTCGATAAGATTGCTCTTTATTCTATCCAAAAAGGAAATGAACTGCTCGATCTCCTCTTTGCTAAATCCGGATATGGATCTCTCGTCCACAAGCCTGAAATACTGCTCCGACTCGGTGGCAACCCTACGACCAAGCTCGGTTATCACGATCTCGTTGTTTCTTGAATCCTGACCGTCCGCACATTTTGCGCGCGCAATGTATCCATCCGCCTCCAGCTTTTTGAGCGTTGTCGCTACCGCCGCAGGCGATATGCCAAAATGCTCCGCAAGCTCTCTTTGCGAGCGTATCACCTCGTTGTTGGCAAGGTGCATAAGCATTCTGTGCTGACTGTGATGCAGTCCGATATCCTGCGAATATCTGCCTATCGCCTTGCGATGCTCTCTGCTCGCGGAAATAAAGTGACATACAACCTCAAGCCCCACGCTTTCGCTCTCTTGACACAACGGCTTTTTGTCGTTATCATTTTGTATCATTTCTATCTCCCTTCCGTTAACGAATAAAAAATTAAATAGTTAACGGTTAAGTAATTAACCTTTTCCATTGTAGCATCACATACACCTTTTGTCAAGTGAATTTTAGGTGAATTTTTTCCTTTTGACAAAAAGAAAAAAGCCTTTTGGTGCGCTTGTCTCCAAAAGGCTTTTATAAAGCGGTTTTTATTCGTATACTTTGCCAAGCCACGCCGTAAGGACATTCGCAAGCTGCTCTGCTGCCGCCTCGTGTCCGTCAACCCTTGGGTGTCCGTCATAATACTTATCAAAGGTAAGCTTTTGCACGATTATACCCTCCGCGCAAAGCGTTTCGACCGCACCATGGTGTATAGCCGTTTAATCTTATTTTTGAGCTAATTTGTTGTTGTTTATTACCGCAAGCAGAGTTTCCGCCGCGGTCTCGTGCCATTCAACCAACGGATGTCCTGCGTACGTTCTCGGAACAAAGGATGCTTGATATACCGATATCTTTTTACTCTTGAGTTGTAATCTTATTGAACTGATATATGAGCTTAATTCGCTTTCCATCGATCCAACACAAAGAACAAATTTCACGTCTTTGCCCCAGATCTGTGCAAGCTCTTCTATCATTTTCACGTATGCCGCTTTATAATCAGCCGCGGAAAAAACGGTGTTTCCGTTGGTTGCTTTATCGGAAGTCGTTGTCCAAGAATCATTCGTGCCAATATTTATAATAACTATATCGGGCACCCAGGTTGTCATATCCCAAGCGGTTTCGCTCAAGGGACTGACCTTGCCGTAAATATCCTTAAGATATCTCGTTTGTCCGTAAGGATTGGTGTAAAGTCCGATTCCCTGCTTTGCAAAAACGTGAACGTCCGCATTGAGCTGTGCCGCCGCGATGGTGGCATAGGTCAAAAGACCGTTTTGCGTGGTGGTAGTAAGTCCGTCCGCAACACCTTCTCCGCGCGTGTTTCCGTATCCCGTGGTTATGGAATCACCAAATACCATAATTTTGAGATCGTACTTAGTCTGAACCTTTGCAAGTCTTCCCGTAACGGTCATTGCCATAAGCTTGGCGTAGCCGCTATCCTCCTCGGTTATCTTCTGAACCTTCACCGTGTGCCAGCCGGGCTCTTCAAAGGAGCAAAGCGTTATTTTGCGTCCGCCGGCAACTGCCACTCCGTCGCGGTGAAGATGTATAACGTTTGCCGTGGGATCGGTTTCTCCATCAACGAATACCGCAAGACCTGTGCCGTATGCATCGGCCGCGTATTTTCCGTCCGACATGGTAACGGTCAGCTCGGTACCGTAAAAGCGCACCTCAAAGCCTGCCGCGGTGTTGTTCATTACAACGTAGCCCTGCGTGTCGGTCTCGTGTCTGCCAAGATAACTTATATAGGGATCGTCAAGCGCGATCTCCCTGAAGATGGGATCGGTCTCCGACTCGGACTCGGTTTCGGACTCGGTTTCGGTCTCGGTTTCGGTGGTTATAGGCTCCGTGGCCTCGGTGGTGAGAGACTCGCCCTCGGTTGTAGCCTCGTGTGCCTCGGTGATGGTTTGCTCCTCCGATTCGGTTTCACTCTCGGTAGTCTCGGGCTCGGTCGTCTCCGTAGTCTCGGGCTCCGTTGTCTCCGTAGTCTCAGGCTCGGTCGTCTCCGTGGTTTCGGGCTCGGTCGTCTCCGTAGTCTCAGGCTCGGTCGTTTCCGTAGTCGCAGGCTCGGTCGTTTCCGTGGTCGCGGGCTCGGTAGTTTCCGTGGTCGCAGGCTCGTCAGTCTCGGTATTGTGAGCCTCCGTTTGCGTGGACTGTGGCTTATCCGAGTCGGTTTCCGTTTCCGTTGTTTGTACCTTTTGGGACTCGGTCTCGGTGGTCTCGGTCTTTTTCGTCTCAGTCTCGGTGGTCTCCACCTTGTACGACTCTGTCGTGTGCTCCGTTTTGCCCGTAGATTCTTCGGGGTTGGAATTGCAGCTTGCAAGCGTTGTAAACGAAGCAAGCGCTATCACAAGCACTAAAAGCCAAGCTAAAAATCTTTTCATATTGCCTCCGAATATAATCGCATTTCGCGAAAATTGGGGTATTGCTGTTATCTTACTCTCTCGCCAAGGGGAGTGTCCTTATCAAGGAACACTACGCGAACGGTCTCCTCGCCCGATGCGAGTATCATTCCGTTGGATTCGATTCCGCAAAGAGTCGCGGGCTTTAAGTTTGCAACAACTATTATCTTTTTGCCGATAAGCTCCTCGGGCTGATACCATTTTGCTATGCCCGAAACGACCTGTCTTTGCTCGTAACCGAGGTCAATTTTAAGCTTCAACAGCTTCTTTGCCTTGGGTACCTTTTCACACTCAAGAATTTTTGCGGTGCGAAGCTCAACGCCCATAAAGTCCTCAATGCCGATAAGCGCGCAGCCCTCGGGCTTTTCGGGAATGGCGTTAGCCTTTTCGGCAGCCTCCGCAGCGGCTCTCTTTGCCGCCATCTCCGCCTCAAGCTCTGAGAGCATCTTTGCCTCGTCAACGCGGGCAAACATTACGCGGGAATCTCCCACAACGGCTCCTGCCGTAACTCCGCCAAACTGCTCCGCTGTGCCAACGGTGTCATAATCAACCTTGTCGGTGCCGATGGTTGCCAATATCTCCTCTGCGGTTGCAGGAATGAAGGGCATGAGCATAACTGCTCCCCAACGAATAGCTTCAAGCAAATTATAAAGCACTGTGCCGAGACGCGCTCTTTGACCTTCGTCCTTAGCCAATGTCCAAGGAGTTGTCTCGTCAATATACTTGTTGGCTCTGGACAGCATATCAAAGATGCACTCAAGCGCATCCGCGATGCGCAGCTCGTCCATATTCTTGATAACGCCCTCGTAAGCCTTTACGCAAGCCGCAACAAGCTCGCCGTCAAGCTCCGCCTTCTCGGTAGGAGCCTGAATGACCTTGTCAAAATACTTCTTCTGCATGTCAAGTGTGCGCTTGACAAGGTTTCCAAGGTTGTTTACAAGGTCGGTATTATATCTCTTGATAACGGTCTCGTAGGTTATGCTTCCGTCCGATGCGTAGGGCATCTCGGCAAGCGCATAGTATCTTACACCGTCAACGCCGAAACGGTCGGCAAGCTCATCCGCATAAATAACGTTTCCGCGCGACTTTGACATCTTGTCGGTTCCGAAATTGAACCAGGGATGACCGAAAATCTGCTTGGGAAGCGGAATATCAAGCGCCATCAGGAAAATGGGCCAATAAATAGTGTGGAAGCGGAGTATATCCTTTCCGATCACATGAATGTCGCAGGGCCAGTACTTCTTGAAATGCTCACTCTGCTCCTCAAACGACTTATCGGGATCATAGCCGATCGCGGTTATATAGTTGGTAAGCGCGTCAAGCCACACGTAGGTCACGTGCTTGGGATCAAACGTTACGGGTATTCCCCACTTGAACGACGTACGCGAAACGCAAAGGTCCTGAAGTCCTGCCTTTAAGAAGTTGTTTATCATTTCCTTCTTTCTGGACTCGGGGCAAATGAACGAGGGATTCTTCTCGATATGATCCATCAATCTATCCGCATACTTGCTCATCTTAAAGAAGTACGCTTCCTCGCTCGCGCGCTCAACGGGACGTCCGCAGTCGGGACACTTGCCGCCCTCCGCCTGAGTCTCGGTAAAGAAGGACTCGCAGGGGGTACAGTACCAGCCTTCGTACGTGCTCTTATATATATCGCCCTGATTATAGAACTTTTCAAATATCTTGGCTACTGCCGCCTCGTGATAGTCGTCCGTTGTGCGAATGAAGTAGTCGTAGCTTGTGTTCATCTTATCCCACACACCGCGAATTTCGCCTGCAACGCCGTCCACGTACTGCTTTGGCGTTATTCCCGCTTCGGTTGCGAGATTCTCTATCTTCTGACCGTGCTCGTCGGTACCCGTGCAAAAGAACACGTCATAGCCGCGGGCTCTTTTGTAGCGCGCTACCGCGTCGGTTGCTATGACCTCGTAGGTGTTACCGAAGTGGGGCTTGCGGCTGGCATAAGCTATTGCCGTTGTAATATAAAATTTCTCTTTTGTTGACATCCTTGTCACCCTTACACGCTGCGAATGGGCAACGTGCCTTTCTAATTATTGAATTACCTTATAATTATAACAAATTTTTCTATATTTTACAATAGCAAAGCGGAAATTTCTTTTTTGCGGACTATATATCGGTAAAAATTTACCAAAGCACTTGAAATCGGGTGTTTTTTTTGATATAATACTGTATGTGAATAAAACTCAACTCTAAAAATATGCGCGGACAAGTCCGCTTTAAGAAAGGAAAAAGAAAAATGAAGATTTTGGTCATCAACGCAGGAAGCAGCTCTCTCAAGTATCAGCTTTTTGATATGGAAACAGGCGCAGTTCTTGCAAGAGGTCTTTGCGAAAAAATAGGTCTTTCGGGTGCTATCACTCACAAGCGTCCCGGCAAGGAGACCTACGAGGCAGAATATCCCATGCCCACCCACAACGAGGCTATCGCTCTCGTTCTTAAGCTTCTCACCGACGCTGAGTACGGCGTTATCGCATCCGTTGCCGAAATAAGCGCGGTAGGTCACAGAATAGTTCACGGCGGAGAGAACAACAAGTCCTGCATACTTGACGATGAGGCTATTAAATACATCGAGGCTCTCATTCCCATCAACCCTCTGCACGGTCCTCCCGCGCTCAAGGGTGTTGCGGCTTGTAAGGCTGTTATGCCCAACGTTCCTCACGTTGGCGTATTCGACACGTCCTTCTATGCTGATTTTGAGCCCAAGGCATATATGTATGCTCTTCCCTACGAGTGGTACGAGAAGTACGGCGTTCGCCGCTACGGCTTCCACGGAACATCTCACCGCTTCGTTTCCGCAAAGGCTTGCGAATTCTTGGGACTTGACTACAACAAGACCAAGATCGTTTCCTGCCACATCGGCTCCGGCTCGTCCATAACCGCAGTTGATTGCGGTCGCGCAGTCGACACCACCATGGGCTTCACTCCCCAGGAAGGTCTTCCTATGGGAACCCGTTGCGGTACCATCGACCCCTCTATCATCGCTTACGTTTGCGAAAAGAGCGGCTTGACGGTTTACGAGGTCAACGATATGCTCAACAAGAAGTCGGGTCTTCTCGGAGTTTCGGGCGTTTCCAACGACGCGCGTTACGTTTGGGCGGCAGCAGACGAGGGCAACGAGAGAGCAAAGCTTGCTATGGACCTTCTCGTTCACAGCGCAAAGAAGATCATCGGCTCCTTCGTGGCTGAAATGAACGGCATCGACGTTCTTATCTTCACCGCAGGTCTTGGTGAGAACGACCGAAAGGCTCGCCAGCTCATCGGCGAAAACATGGAATACCTCGGCATCAAGATGGACGAGAACGCAAACATGAACGGTCCTCGCGGCGAGAACATCGTGATAAGCGCTCCCGACTCCAGGGTAAAGGTAGTTGTTATACCCACCGACGAGGAGTACATGATCGCATCCGATACTTACGATTTCGTAAAGTAAAAATCAAATACAAAAAAAGAGATAGGCACGCGCCTATCTCTTTTTTTGTTACGGACTGACCGTTATTATGTAATATCCCGTATTGTCGGGAGAAATGACACAGTCGTCAAAGCTTATGGGAAGTTCGAGCGTTCCCTGCTCCGACAATGCCTGACGGCAAACAAGATAGCCCTCTATCTCGTACCACTCGCCAACATTCAAGGACAAAACGTACTCTTCAAGCGTCGTGTGATTGTTGTATATCACGTCCGCGTGGGGATGACCCACGTATCTTATATGCCATGGCTCGTATCTTATACCCGTTACGTCCTCTGCATAAGAGGGATAACGTATTATAAATCCGTATCGCCATGAGTTTGCATTTACAAATCTTCCAGCAAAGGACTTTATAAAGCCGTCCCCCGCGTAATACGCCACGTAAACGTCGAGAGCGAGTCCCGTTTGATGCTCGCTGGCACCCGGCAGGGTCGCGGTAAGCGGATCCTCCAAATAAAGCTCCTCCTGCTCCTCGGCGGTGCGGAAATCACTTGAAACGTAGAGTTTTTTGCCCGTTTTCTCCTTGACCGCAGCCGAAAGGCGCGCGTAGGCGTCAAGCATACAGCGGCTCATGTAAACGGTGGTATCCTTATATTCCTCAATGTCGGGAACGTAGTTCTCATCCAAGGTATATTCGGTATTTACCAGCATAAGACTCTGGTCAAAGGTCACTCTTTCGTCCCCTTCAAGAGCCTCAAGCGAATATGAACCAAGACCGCTTGGCGTTTTGCTCTCTATTCGGATGGGTGAGCAAGGCAGCCCCGCGTTTTGCGTCATTACGAACAAACGATGGATATTTACCGCGGCAAGCGCAATTATCGCGCCCAATGCAACCAATATCGCACCTAGGGCGACGAGAATTTTAACTTTTTTGGGCTTAACGTTTTTCATGGTCATTCACCTTGCGCTCCCGAGGTCGACACAAGCGCTTCGTTTCCCTCCGCCACCTCAATACCTTTAGTTGATACGGGCACAAGTCTTTGACATTTTGCAAAAGCGTCCTTTTCTATCCTTACAGCACCGCCAAGGTCTACGGTAACAAGCGATGCGCAACCGTAAAAGGTGCCTGCCTCGACCGTTTTCAAGGCTTCGGGCAAAATAATGCTTTTAAGCGCTCCGCAATTCATAAATGCCTGCTTTCCAAGCGATGTCAATCTCGCAGGAAGCTTAACGTCTACAAGCGATGCGCAACCGAAGAAGGCATCGTCTCCTATTTTCTCAACCGTTTCGGGAAGCTCTACGCCTGTAAGCGAAGCACATCCGTAAAACGCGCGCACACCGACGCTGCAAGCTCCGTCGTTAACTGTAACCGCGGTCAAATTTTCGCATTGCGCGAAGGCTAACGCGGGAACGTTATCGCAGTCGGTAAGAGCCACGCGGCGCAGGAACGACGGAACAAAGTCCGCACTGTAATCAGCCGTCTTAGCACCGAATATGTATCCGAGATATGCGCCCTCGTCCTCAAAATCCGCAAAAGCAATATTGTTGAGTGAGCGACAGTTGTAAAATGCGCCAAGCTCAACCTCTGCGCCCTTGCAATCAAACGCATAAAGCTCGGAGCAGGTCGCGAAAGCATACTGCCCTATTTTCTCAAGCCCCTCGCCCGTATGTACAAAAACGAGGTCGCCGCATTCATAAAAAGCAAACTCGCCGATCTCTCTTAATGTATCGGGCAAAAGGATTGCCGAAATGTTCTTACAGCCCGAAAAGGCATTGCCATCAATCGTCTCAACGCCCTCGCCGATTATAATTCTATCAAGGCTTGACGGTGTGCTTATCGCGTTCTTGGCATGCTCGTCCGCGCCGAAAATATAGCCCAAAAAGCCACCGTATATTCGGGGCAGGCGCAGGGTCACAAGTCCGTTGCAGCCCGAAAGCGCTCCGCACTCGGCATCGGTAACACTGTCGGGAATGTATATCGCGCGCATATTCCTGCCGTCAAATGTGCCTGCGGCAATGCTTGTTACCGCCGCGGATCCAATGCTTTCGGGAATTACGGCAACGCTATCCTCACCGACGTATTTAGTTATTTTGACACCGCCCGTTGCGTCCTCGTATTCAAAGCACTCCGCGCCAAGCGGCACGGCTGATGCAAAGGACTGCTCAAGCTCATTTTTGTACGTTTGATATCTTTCGTAAAGCTCGCTATCCTCACCGTTGTCCGTGGCGGGAGTGAACTCTCCGTTCGGCACGTTGCCGCCCGAAAGCTCTCCGCCGCATGACGCAAGAAGGGTGAGCGTCAGGATCAAAACGAGAGAAAATATCAGTTTGTTCTTCATTTGTCTTTATTCTTCCGTTTGTTGTTTTATTTGGTCATCCGCGGGAATCTCGGTCTCGGGACAAGCCTTGGGTGCGATTTTTCTCTTTGCCCTTATGAAATGATAAGACATGCAGATCATAAAGGGTATTATTTGTACCACAAACCATGATGCCGTTATTTCAAGCAAGGACAAGACGTCCTCCTCGCCCTCGGGTACGGGTAAAAAGCATCCAACACTTTGCTCCAATACGTAGGGTAATATCACCGCATAGGTAAACACGGCAACGATAAGCATTATCCATCCCTTCTCGCTCTGCATATCGGAATAGCCAACCCTGACCACCCTGTATATAATGCAAAGCGCGGCTATCAGCACGCCTATGGACAGCATGGGCACAAAATGCTCCACCACCCATATCGTGTTTGTCATATTGCCCTCCTCGTTGAGGTCGTCAAGCGTTTTGGGCAAAAATTTTGAATAGGCATGAAATATCGCCACGGTGAGTGCGCACATTATAACGGATATCACCAATATTCGCAATATTTTAAAAATTATCGCTTTTTTATCTTTCATTTTTCGTTTAACTTCCTGCTTTTTTATATCTGCTTGTGTACGCTCTTGTACTCGTCGTAGTAACGGTAATAGGGGCAGCGATTGGTGTTGCCTCCGAGAAAATCTATCATCTCGTCCTCGTCAAGCGACATTCGGCACACGTATTCGTCCCATTCCTCGTCGTAATCGTAAAATTCACAGCTATCGCAGGTGCCCGAAGCGTACTTGGGCTGCTGCGCCGTTGTAAACTTTGATCTTGAATTTTCCTTTTCCATATTTTCAAAGCATAGCCTTGTCAAATGCCTCGGGGAGCATTTCGGCAAGCGTTTTTGTTTTTATGTTTTTACCGTCAAAGAGTATAACCTCGGCGTCCATAGGGAAAAACTCCGCCAATGCCTGACGGCAAACGCCGCAGGGAGCGCAAAATTCGTTCACCTCTTCGCCTCGTCTTGCACCCACTATCGCGATAGCGCGAAAATCTCGCTTTCCCGCATAGATCGCGGTAAACAACGCGGTGCGCTCGGCACAGTTGCAAACGCCGTAAGATGAGTTTTCTATATTTGCGCCCTCAAATATCTCTCCGTCGTCGCACAAAATTGCCGCGCCGACGCAAAAATTCGAGTAGGGCGAGTAGGCGCGGAGTCGCGCCTCGACTGCTCTTTTAACAAGCTCCTGTCTGTTTATCATTTTTACCCTTTCCTCTCTTTATCAAACGTTTGAGCCCTCAAGGAAATATGCCGCCTCGGTATCCGCGCAGTTGAGGAAGAATGCCAAGGGGAACATTTCCATAGCCTTGCCCACGTTGCCGTGATTGTCCTTATCCGCCGAAAAGCCCATGTGATAGCGTATCGCAAACGCCTCGTCGCGCGTGAGTCGCATATATCCCGAAACGATGTATACGCTCTTTTCTCCGTGACCGTAGGGCAAATTGTCCTCTATGGTATAAAAGGGCACGCTCTCCCATCTTCCCTCCGCGTTTTTCTGATTGCGGAAGCTGACAGAATAAAAGTTTATCTTGCACACGTCGTGCAAAAGTGCCGCGATCGCAATGCTCTCCTCACTGTACTGTATTCCGTACTGCTCGCGCACCTTGGGTCTTGACAAAATATCGCAAAGGCAATCGTAAACGTTCAGCGTATGCTCGCAAAGTCCGCCCTCGTAGTTACCGTGAAAGCGCGTGCTTGCGGGTGCTGTGAAAAAGTCACTTCCCTCGCTGCAAAGAAATGCCAGAAGCTTATCTGCGCCCTCTCTCTTTATCTTGGATTTAAAAATGTCAATAAATCTTTCTTTATTCGTCATTTGTGCCATCGTTTCATCTCCTGATTAAAATATATATATCCAATTATATTTTATCAAATGCGAAAGCCTTTGTCAAGGGCAAATGCTTTAATATCCGCGCTTACCCGCAAGCAGTCTCCATATAAGCTTTCGAATAAAGTCAAAGGGGATAACGCAGAGAGCAAGCGCTCCGGTTACCAAAAGCTCGTGCGCGGTAAGCGGCGCGGTTCTCAATACAGCTCCTCCAAGATACACGAACAGTATCTGAATGAAAAGCACCGCCGCCATAATGACGATAAACGTCTTGTTTTTAGAGAGATTGGAGAATCCGTTCAGCCTATCCGTTCTTGCGCAAAAGCAGTTGAACACCGAGGCGAATATAAACAGGGCGAAAAACGCGGTAAGTATATAGAGATTGTCGATTGAATGTCTGTACTGCGCGCTTATTTGCGGAATTTTCAAAAGAGAAAGGCACAAGGCAACGGTAAATCCGCCCTGAAGCAATATCTCGTATATCATATAGCCGCAAAGTATGGGCTCGTCGCGCCGCTTGGGCTTTTCGTCCATATACGACATAAGCGGAGCCTCGCCCGCAAAGGCAAGACCGCCAAGAGTGTCCATTATTATGTTTATCCACAGCATTTGTACCACGGTCACGGGCGCGTCATAGCCCAAAAACGGACAAATTATGGAAACGCCCACGGCGCAAAGATTCATTGTAAGCTGGAGGGATATGAATTTTCGTATGCTTTTGAAAACCGTCCTTCCGTAAAGCACGGCGCGCGTTATGGAAGAAAGGTTGTTGTCGAGAATGATTATATCGCCCGCATCCTTTGCAACGTCGGTGCCGTCTCCCATTGCAAAGCCTACGTCGGCGCGCTTTAAGGCAGGCGCGTCATTTATTCCGTCTCCCGTCATTCCAACCACCAGCTCAAGCTCCTGCGACACGCGCACAAGGCGGCTCTTGTCACTCGGCAGCGCCCTTGCTACTACGGCAAGGCGAGGCAGGAGTCGAGCAAGCTCGCCGTCCGTAAGTCTCGCCAGCTCGCCGCTGGTCAGCACTTTGTTTACGTCGCCGTGAATTATTCCGCATTGCGCGGCGATGCTTTGCGCCGTCTCCTTGTTATCTCCCGTTATCATAACTACCTGAATTCCCGCGCGTTGAAGCGTGCTTACGGATCGGCGAGCTTCCCTTCTTATCTTGTCCTCAAGAGACACAAGACAAATTATGCAAAGCCCACCGAATGCGCCCCTCTCCGCTTCGCCAAAGCTCATATCACGTGTCGCTTCAGCTATGAGCAATATACGCTTGCCGTTCAAGGTGAGCCTGCGGCACAGCGCGTCAAATTCGGCACCGCGAAAGACTTGCACTCTTCCTTCTCTGTCAAGATAGTGGGTAACGCGCGGCAAAAGCACCTCGGGCGCTCCCTTTAAGAGCACCTGACGTCTCCCGTTATCCGATATACACACCGCGCTGTATTTATCCGCACTGTCAAATTCTTTTTTCCATACAACGTCAAGGTGCGGCTTTTTATCTCCTTTTACAACAACCGAGCCAAGTATTGCCCTGTCAGTTGCGTTGCCGCCTGCGGCATGCCCCTTGGCATCCTTGACGCTTGACGTATTGAAAAATGCCGAGGCTGTGTATTTTCGATATATATTGTCCGCCTTTTTCAGTGCGGCGACCGAATCAAATGCCACTCCGTCACCGAGGTATATACCGCCAACCGACATTTTCCCCTCGGTCAAAGTGCCCGTTTTGTCGGTAAAAAGCAGGTTCATGCTTCCCGCCGCCTCAATGCCCACCGACTTTAGCACAAGCACGTTATCCTTAACCATTTTTTTGATATTTGACGACAAGACCACGGCGATCATCATAGGAAGTCCCTCGGGGACGGCGACCACCAAAACGGTAAGTCCGACCGTCAGCGCGTGCAAAAGGTGTGAAAATAAAAACTCCCAGCTTGTCAGCTTGTAAAGTATGATGTCCCTATCATACGCGCTGTCTATAACAAAGGTTGAAAAGAGATAGACTATCGCCACCACCGCCGCAAGCACGTAGCCAAGCACGCTTATTTGCTTGGCTAATTTTTTGAGCCTTAAGGTAAGCGGACTTTGTCTTGTCTCGGCTTGTATTTCCGCCGATATTCCGCCAAGGAAGGTCTTGTCTCCCACGCGCTTTACTCTCATTACGCCGCTTCCCGACAAGGCAAGACAGCCGCGCAAGCAAAAATAGGGAGACGAGGGCAACTCGTCCTCGGTGTCAAGTGCCGTTTTTGCTCTTTTTTTGACCTCGCGGCTCTCGCCCGTCATAGACGATTGATCCACGCTTATCTCGCCCGAAATAAGCTCACCGTCAGCCGCGATCTGCTCACCTGCGCCGATAAGCAAAACATCGCCCACCACTACGTCATTGACGGCAATTTTTTGTATCTCTCCGTTTCGTACCGCGCGCACGGTGGCTCCCGACGCACTATCACGAAGCCGCGCAAACGCCGCCTCCGAGCTATGCTCCGACAGGGTTGAAATAAGCGTTGCAAGTAAAATTGATATGCCAATTCCGAGGCTTTCCACCCAATCCGCCCTGCCCGACATAAATACTAAATTGACGATAAGCGCGCCTATAAGTATTTTTATCACGGGGTCACCGAGATTTGACAAAAATTTGAGAAAAAAGCTCTTTTTCTTCTTTCCCATCAAGGCATTTGAGCCGTAAAGTGCGCGCGATCTTTCCACCTCGGCAAGTGACAGTCCGCGCTCGGTTATACCGGGCGCCGTCCTCTCTTTTTTCACTATATCTTTAACGTTTTTCATATTTGATCCCCTTTTTGCGTGTTTGTCCTATACAAAAAAATATATATGCACAAAGGCAAGAAAAAAGTCATCCCCCGCGGCGCAAAATGCTCCGCGGGGGAT
>JBGVJM010000030.1:0-5595 GCA_045129415.1 Eubacteriales bacterium | reverse complement strand
GTAAGTCCTTTTCTATTTCTAAAAGCGTTTGCACGTATACGGTATTCGTTGCCATTGACATAATCGGGGAGTACAAGGTCAGTATCCACACCAATATAATCAAGCAAGTAGGCGCTTACGTTATTACCATTATCGTGATAGTAAAAAACATAGTCATTAACTTCTATAATTCTACTCTCGACGGCGGCATCCGTATGTATAACGAGTGCGCTGTGAGCAACGGGGTCGCTTGAAGATTGTTGAACGAGATAACCGGGAGCAAGGTCATAGATCTCAACAAGAAGATTACAATCTGCAAATGCATAGGCACCAATTGCTTGAGGTGAGTTACCCGTTCCAAGCCCATTGCCCAGGATAAGCTGATAAATGCTCCAGCAATTCTGGAATGCACGCATTCCTATGGATTGAACACCGTTTCCTATATCAACCGTGCGCAATCCAGTACAACCGGCAAAGGCATAGTCGCCAATCGTCAAAACGTTGTCAGGAATTTCTATTGATTTAAGATTGACACAGTTAATAAATGCCTGTGCTCCTATGGAGGTTATGCCCTGACCGATAGATATTTTAGTAATCCGGTCATTGTACTGATACCAAGGACTATCATGATAGCTCATATTGTTATAATAGTCCTTTATTGCACCATTTCCGGTGATGGTCAGGGTACCCGTTGCCGCATCAAATGACCAAGCAACGTCACTTCCCTCAATACCGCATAAGCCGCCGGTTGCCGGATCTTCTGCCGATACAGCAAGAGTTGAAGCAAAAATAACCAATGTAAGTGTCAAAATCGTGGATAAAAGAACAATAAGTTTTTTCATATTTTCCTCCCGACAATTTAGTTTACTTATAAATTATAACACAAATACTATTATTTGTAAATAGCGAAAAATACAAAAGCGTCCCGATTGCTCGGGACGCTTCATAAGCTCATATAAGAATTTTACTTGATCATAGCCTCAAGAACAGCTTTTGCCGATTCAAGTGCCTCAGAAATCTTGGATACGTCTCGTCCGCCTGCCATTGCATTATCAGGACGTCCGCCTCCCTTACCTCCGGTTACTGCGGCAACAGCGCCTACAAGCTTTCCTGCATGTGCTCCGCTCGCAACCGCATCCTTACCCGCAACCGCAATAAAGTTAAGCTTATCTCCGCTCTTTACTGCTACAACGGCAACCGTATCAGAATTTTCAGCCTTTATCTTATCGGTAAGGCTTCTTGCCGCATCAAGCTCCATGCCGTCAGCAAGATAAGTTACGAGCTTTACGTTTCCAACGCTTACAGCACCTGCCAAAACGTCGGCAAGCTTAGAGCCTGCAAGCTTGGAGTTGAGAGACTCGATCTCCTTCTTCATTGTAGATATCTCGTTCTGAAGCTGAGTTGCTCTCTTTGCGATGTCCGCAGGATTCTGAACCTTGAGCTCGCTTGCGGTATTAAGGATAAGAGCATCCTTATCACCTATAAGCTTAAGTACGCCAAGACCTGTTACTGCCTCAATACGACGAACGCCTGCCGCAACGCTGGACTCGGAAACTATCTTAAACAAACCGATCTTACCAGTGTTATCACAGTGAGTACCACCACAAAGCTCGGTTGAGAAGTTACCCATCTTGACCATGCGCACAACCGCACCGTACTTTTCACCGAAAAGTGCCATTGCGCCATTCTTTCTCGCAGTTTCAATATCAGTCTCAAGAGTAGTGATAGTGTTAGCCGCAAGGATGTTCATATTTACAAGACCTTCCACTCTCTGGATCTCATCCGAGGTGAGAGCGGCAAAGTGAGTAAAGTCAAATCTGCAAACGTCCTCGTTTACGTATGAGCCTGCCTGCTCAACATGGCTACCGAGAACTGTGCGCAAAGCAGCCTGCAAAAGATGCGCGGCTGAGTGGTTGCGACAGGTGGAAAGGCGCTTGGAGTCATTAATATCAGCCGTTACAGCGTCACCAACGGTAAGAGTACCGTTTGCAACAGTGCAAAGGTGCAGATAAACTCCATCGGTCTTCTTGGTGTCGTAAACTGTGCCAAGGAAGGAATCGGAATAGATGGTTCCTGTATCGCCAACCTGTCCGCCTCCTTCTCCATAGAAGGGTGTACGGTCAAGCACGACAGTGCAGTCGCCTTCAGAAACGCTGTCTACGCTTCCCTCTTCGTTTACGATTGCAATTACCTTTGCGGAGGACTTAAACTCGCTATATCCGGTAAATTCGGTCTTTGCAAGGCCTGTAAGCAAGGATTTTGAGGACTCGTCCCAGCCGCCAACGTTTGCTCTTGCTTCACGTGCGCGGATCTTCTGCGCCTGCATAAGCTCCTTGAACTTTTCTTCATCAATGGTGAGGTGATTCTCCTCAGCGATCTCGCGAGTGAGGTCTATCGGGAATCCGAAGGTATCGTAAAGCTTGAATACCTCTTCACCGGAAATGACGTCCGCATGGTCGGATATGGCACCTCTTATAAGGTCGGAAAGAATGGAAAGACCTGCATCGATGGTTGCATCAAAGCGATCCTCCTCCATAGATATGACCTTAAGGATATAATCTCTCTTTGCATCAAGCTCGGGATATGCACCGCAGCTCTCCTCAATAGAGGTGGTTACTGTGTCAACAAGGAAGGGATGGTTTATACCAAGCAGCTTTCCATGGCGGCAAGCACGGCGGATAATTCGGCGAAGAACGTATCCTCTTCCCTCGTTAGAGGGGATAACACCGTCACTGATCATAAACATTGCGCTTCTGGAGTGATCGGTTACAACGCGGATGGAAATATCGTTCTCGGCATTGTCTCCGTATCTCTTGCCCGCGATCTCACATGTCTTGTCTATAACCTTGCGGATGGTATCAACCTCAAACATGTTGTCAACACCCTGCATTACGCAAGCAAGACGCTCAAGACCCATTCCGGTATCAATATTCTTGTGAGCAAGCTCGGTATAGTTGCCCTGACCGTCGTTATTGAACTGTGAGAACACGTTGTTCCAGATCTCCATGAACCTGTCGCAATCGCATCCGGGCTTGCAATCGGGCCTGCCACAGCCGTATTTGATTCCGCGGTCAAAATAGATCTCGGAGCAAGGACCGCATGGACCGCTACCGTGCTCCCAGAAGTTATCGGCCTTTCCAAGTCTTACAACGTGGTTGGGATCAACACCGATCTTGTTTACCCAAATATCGTATGCTTCTTCATCCTGCTCATAGATAGAGGGCCAAAGAAGCTCCGCGGGGATTTCAAGCCACTCGGTAAGGAATTCCCAAGACCACGCGATAGCCTCCTCCTTAAAGTAATCACCAAAGGAGAAGTTTCCGAGCATCTCAAAGAACGTACCGTGGCGCGCGGTGTGTCCAACACGCTCCAGGTCGGGCGTTCTGATGCACTTCTGGCAGGTAGTAACGCGGTTGCGGGGCGGCTTTTCCTCTCCCGTGAAGAATTTCTTCATAGGAGCCATGCCCGAGTTTATAAGTAAGAGTGATTTGTCATTATGAGGAACGAGAGAATAAGAAGGAAGACGCAAGTGTCCCTTGCTCTCAAAAAATGCGAGATATTTCTCTCTGAGTTCATTAAGTGACGTCCATTTCATAAGAATTTTTACATCCTTTCGTCAAGTTTACATTAACTGAATAATTATATCACTATTTTAGTAATAAGTCAAGTGATTTTGTCGCAAAGTTGCAATCAAATATTCAATAATACATAAAAACGAGAGGCTTCCCCCTCGTTTTTACTATGTTTCGTTATTAATGATGGTCATTGTACAATGCAGCGCCGATCGCCGTGCCATAGCTTGCGTTCTCGGGAATAATAAAGTTGATTCCAAAGGACTGAAGATTTTCAAACACGGAGCGAACTGCATTTATCGTAGTCAAATTGCCCACAAGCACTACGTCCTTAACGTTTCGTCCGCGCGCCGCGAATACGGCAATCATTGCAATAGTCTCGGCAACAAGGTTAGCCACCCCAAGCGCCACGTCGGCATTGGTAGCAATATCGGACACCTTACCGAAGTTTGCAGCCGTAAGGTTCTCGTTTACACCGGTAATCTTTGCGTTTTTGGATATATCCTTGACGCGAAGGTCAATGTTATCAAGATTTCCGTTATTGCAAAGGTTTTCTATATGTTCTACCGATTCAACTCCCGTGAGCTTGCGTGTAAGTCCAAGCAGCGTTCCGCCGCCAATACCTGTTCCGCCAAGATATTCAATGCTCGTATCATTTCCCTCTTTTTTAGCGTGAACGAGAGCCGTTCCCGTTCCCATACTTACGATAATTGCCTCGTCAAGACCCGACAAATACAGTCCGCCAAGACCTACGGCCGAAAATTCGGGAACTATATTGCACGAGAGCGAATATATTGGATTTTGCATATGTGTGGCACCCACTCCGGTTACCATGACCTTGTCAATTTCGGCAAGGTTAAGTCCGTTCTGTGCGGTAAATCTACCAAATGCGCCGTAAATAGATGTTATGGGGTCGGTGGCACGAACAAGCAGCGGGGACACCAAGGTCACACCGCCGTTTTCGTCACGAGATAAGCCGACTATTTTAGTTGTACTTCCACCAACATCTATACCGATTACGTTAGTCTTATTCTTCATAACTTCCTCCTTTAACTGCTTAGCCGAGTAATACGTCGGTTATAAGCATTATGCAAAAGCCTATAAGCAATGCATAGGTCGCGCCGCGTTGACTGCCGTGCGCATGAGTTTCGGGAATCATTTCGTCACTTATAACGTAAAGCATCGTTCCGCCTGCAAATGCTAAAGCAAAGGGCAAAATAAAGGATGCTACGCTAACTGCCAGGTATCCTATGAGAGTTCCGACAACCTCTACAAGTCCGGTTGCCATTGCAATAAGAAACGTTCTTTTGGGTTTAACGCCCGCGGCAAGCATTGGCCCTATAATGACCATACCCTCGGGTATATTTTGAAGAGCTATACCGCCTGCTATTATCAACGCCTGAGTCGTATCGCCCGATCCGAAGCCGACTCCTGCGGCAATTCCCTCGGGAAGATTGTGTATTGCTATTGCCATAACAAACAGCAACACCTTACTAAGACTTGACTTGTCGTGCTCCTCAATATCATTTCCCGCTAATTTATGCAGGTGAGGCACAAAGCGGTCTATAAGGTTTAAAAACAGCGCACCGGCAAATATGCCTGCTACAGTTATTAATATTCCCCATTCACCACCGTATTCAAGTGAAGGAATTATCAAGCCAAGTACTGCCGCCGCGAGCATAACACCTGCAGCAAAGGATAATATGATGTCGGAAAACTTATGAGACATCTTTTTAAATACAAAGCCAATAAGCGCACCGAAAACAGTTGCACCACCAACTCCCAAAGCCGTAATAGCTACAAGCTCCATAAGTTAATCTCCTCCTTATCCTTATGAATATAATTCATTTTATCACATAATGAAGATATTGTCAATAGCAAGCGCGTCAACAACGCTTCATCTGTTTGTAAGACTCTTCTGCAAATTGCGAAATAAATGCCGATTCGTCCTTTTTACAGGTTTTAAGCCTTCTTTTCAATGGTAAGCCCCATACGTCAAATACTCGCGGTCCTATCCACTCCGAATATCCGCAAGTATCAAACA
>JBGVJM010000029.1:0-4739 GCA_045129415.1 Eubacteriales bacterium | reverse complement strand
AAAGACAAAGTAGACATTCTCCACCCGGAGAAAGTTGTATCAAGAGGTTTTCGGACAGGGGTTCGACTCCCCTCAGATCCACCAATGAAAAGCCACAGGTATTTACCTGTGGCTTTTTGTGCTTTATGACAAAATCAAGCACGTCAAATTATGCACATTCAACAAATCAATTTACCACAAATTATTCATTAAATGGTATTCGTTAAAATTTTGTGCCTAATTTCGTGCCTATTTTGCCGCTTCATTCCGTGAACTATTGTTCACGAATACGAAAGAAAGATAAAGTACAGATAATAAACAACACAGGCGTTTCCTCCTAAAATTAAATTCGACTTTTGGAGAAAGGAGGAAACGTCTGATGAATACACAGCATTTCGGTCGAATAGTGAGGGATAAACGTGAACGAAAGCGGATGACCATGGTATATTGCGCAGAGCTTGCGGGCATATCCGAGGTAGCGCTTTCAGCCATAGAATTTGGAGATTCCAACCCAAAGCTATCAAGCATCCTAAATCTTGCCGCCGCGCTCGATATTGACTTAGGAGAACTTAACTCTTGTAAACCAAAAGAAAACAAGGAAACCATATTAAAGAAAGAGGGTTGGTAAAATGAAGATCTACGTAAAAACCTACGGCATCGCCTGTGTCGAAGAACACGATGGCAAGTGTGAAATCGTGGCCGAGGTTCCTAACGTATCTATTAATCGAGCTCAAGTCGATCTATTGGTTAAGTTATTTAATCATCATGGACTTGCTCCCGAGCATTTAGAGGATGTTATAGAAGATCTAATGTGCATTATGTGATTGAGAACCCCCGCACGAGCGGGGGTTCTCTTCCTATTATTATATATATACATTCTGTGCCGTCGTTTCCGATTCATCATAAGGCATAGCTTCTCCATACTTATCCTTGAGCTTTTCATAGAATCTTTTATCCAGGAACTCGTTATAAAGATGAAAATACTGTATTTTATCCTGAATGTGCTTGACCTCCACCGTATTAAATGCCTGCGCACCGCTTGAATATCCGCGGTAGTAGCGCATAAATACGCCCACAAGCTTCATAGCTGCCGCAAAGATCAAGGTCCAGCTCCAGCCCTTTGCCACAAACACGGGAAGCACGGTAAGCAACGTCATAAATATCGTTATTGCAATGTGCCCGGCGCCCGTGGTCTTGCGCTCCAGATGCTCCTCTCCCGAAATGCCGACACCACCGCGCGTGCGACGGGGCTTGCCGTCGGTCAGAAGTATCTCGGGAGTCAGCTCGATGTGCTGAATGCAACGTAAATAAAATACGTTCTTGGCAAGGTCGCTTACCTTGGCGTAACGGTATATCGCTATCGCCGATCGGAACGGATGCCGCAGCGTAAAACGCGGTTTTTGCTTGCCCTTGTGCGTGAACATGTCGGAAAGCTCCTCAAGGCTCATTTTTGAATACTTGTCCACGTATTCTTTATAATCGATCTTCAGCTTCTTGCAGCGTCGGCGTATGTAATACTCGTATTCAACGTCTACCTGCCAGTCGCAGAACATATCCATAAGCGCAATACCGCGCTTGTAGATCGCCTCGCGCATATTGATATAAAGCGTGTGAAGACTAACGTACTCATCGTAAGTCTTACCGCACCGCGCGCCGCTTTTTGATGCCATATATTCAACGAGCAGGAATACGGCAAACGTAAGTACAAAGTCCATCAGCATGTATTCGGAGAATAAGTTGACACCAATATCTCCGAATACCGAGCCAACAAGCAACGTCGTCGCCAAAACGATGGTGCAGGTGGCCATGTTCTCACCGATGAAGCGCATCGTGCTCTTCATCTTTTTGTTGTATTCTCTATCCTTATCTGCTCGGATCTCCTCCTTGCTGGGATTTCTGAAAATCTCATTATCCAAGCCAAGATCGTCAAACATCGTCTCTTCCCTCCTTATCAGCTCCGTCCGTATTCACATTTGATTTTTGTGGCCATTCTTTGCCGTGCAAATAATATTCCTTCGTCTCGTCCGCTGCGCTCTTGCAGCACATAGAAGCAAGCTCAAGCACAAGTGCCACAGCTGCCGCTATTGACTCAACTACAAGCAACGCCTTAACATCGTCTATTATTTTCTCAAGGCAAATAACAAACAAAAGCATAATCGCCACCGCCACAAGTATCCCGAGGGTACACGGTAAATTTTTTATATACTTACGTATATACGAGCGAAACACTATCGCGGCAATGATTGCGAGCATAAATACCGCTACTCCACCGAGAGCCAAACGGCTCTCGGCTTCTTTTATCACGGTGCAATTAAGCAACGCATACACCACCACGGGAACAATGCAAGCAACAAATGAAAGTGCCATAAGTATGTACTGAGCCCATCTAAGACCTTTATATCTCTTATGTATCTCCATTGCCATCACCCTTTTCTATAACTGCCGCGATATTGTCTATCTTGGCTATATCTTCGGGAGAAAGCTCGTCCTTGAGCGACTCCATGGCGCGTGTGTACCAGAGATCAATGGCAGCTCTATCCGATATGGGTAAGGCGGTGCGCGAGCATATCAGCTTCAAAATCTGAAGATTGTAGGATTCGGCAAGCACCATATTTTTCTTTTCCTTGGCGGCCTTGATCTCCAATTCCTTTATCGTCTCCTCAAGCTTGATTATGGTCTCTTCTTTTTCCTGCAAAAGCTTTTGATATATAGCTTCGTTTTTGGCTACTTCCGCGAAGCTCTTTTCTATATTCGCAAGCGTTTGGGAATTCGCCGTCTGAATTTCCTTACATATTTTAACCGTATCCTGTGTGCCTATCATAGCGCGTCTCATAGTAGGATTTGTCTTTGTCAACTGCACGACTACGATGCCGGCAATAGAGAGGGCGGCAAGGGCACACACGATAACTATGACCCAAAATTGCAAATTCTCCTGCACATCCCGCTTAAAGCCTATCCAAAGCTCGTTTTCTCCGAGATACTTATCCCCTGCGGCAAGCATCGCGTTAAGCACGCCCTCGGCCTCCTCATACGTAACACCAAGCAGTTCGGCAATATCAAGTATTGCCTGCGCCTTTGACGACGAGCCTTCAACTATACTCACTATCTCACTCGCCGCTTCTTCATTTATCGTTATTGTTTCCGTAATGCTCTCAATAGCACTATCTTCAATGCTTTCCGTAATGCTTTCCGTAATGCTTTCTGTAATGCTTTCTGCAATGGATTCCGTCACCTCTACAGCAACACTCTCGGTTGCCAAAGCAGTCACAGTAAGCACGGAAAGGATAAGCATTACTGACAGTATGTAGCAAAATATCTTTTTCATTTTTCTTACCATCCTTTCTTATATCAAGCTGATTCCCATCTGCTCCTGTATTTTTTTGATTACACCGCGGAGCTCGGCGATCTCACGGCGTGCCTCGTCAAGAGTAGCGACCGCGTCCACGAGCGTGCCTTCAATGTCGTTGTGAAATTCCACGAGCCTGTTGCCCGTGCGGAATATTTCTCCACAGTCATATTCCTTGCCTTTTTTGTCCGTAAAAACGATCTTTGAATGGCTTCCGAGCATAATATCATATTGCGGAACAAATATTTTTCCGGACTCCACAACGTAAGTTTTCTTTCCGATCTTGAGCGTTCCCTTCTCCGAGAATTCAAATTCCAAAAAATCGGGAACAATACGGCAGCGCTCTGTAATAACGCCCGTATTATTAAGATTTTTAAATAAAATTACTTTCATTTTGTTCCATCTCCTTCTCATACTCTTCTTCGGATATCTCATAGAATCCTCTCTCGTCCACACCCTCGGCAAGATATATGACCTTGCCGTAAATCTCGCCGTTGGTTAGCACCTTGCCTTCATTGGCAAATAAAATCCTTCTCATATTCTCACCTCGTTATACCAAAGAAATAGTCCAATTTTTCTTGGTGTCGGCAAGAGCTGTCCACTCGGCATCCGTAAAGGCATTATTTATAGCGGTTGAAGATAAATAGAGTGTCTTTCCGCTCGCCGTAGCTGACAAATGCTCGAAAATATTTCTTATACTGTCTGCTGATAGTTTCACACAATAAGCGAAATTGATGTTCTGCCCTATTACTCCGTCAAAAGATATATTCCTTAACGCACTACAGTATGCAAAAGTCTGATTAAACTTTGTGTTCTCATCACTTCGTAACTTGGCAATAGTGTGTAACTTTCGACAATTTGCGAAAGAGCTTTCATAGGCAAATTCTGCTTGGAGACCTATATCCTCGACTTCTTCAAGCTCGCCGCAATTGTAAAATGTGAAACTATATGTGCTATTGTTTTCCGTTCCTCTTGGCTTTTGTGAAAAATCAAAATAAGCAGCCTCAACCTTTTTAAGCTTTGAATTGTGGGAAAAGGTTTGTACTCCAGAGTCTTTTGTGATAGGGATTATTTTTCTATTTGGGCGTAAATACTCCGCGCCCCAATACGCGAATGCGCGGGCATATTGCGTCCTGTTTCCGCTATCTGTAAAACCGTCCCAAAACTCACTCGTTGCTTCACACTTTCCAGCTTCAAACACCTTCGCCTGATTCTCAGCTATCTTTGCGAGTTTTTCCGCAGTCGTCATGCTCCTTCACCACCCATCAATGAATTTTGAATGTTCAGAATGGCGTCAAGGGCAATGTCAAAGTCCCCGATCTGCTTCTTGATGTTCTCAATTTCCTCGGGATTGCCGCCCGAAGCTTCGCCCAGGAGCTTTCCGTTGACTCTCACACCCGCCGCGTCTATAAAT
>JBGVJM010000028.1:0-4855 GCA_045129415.1 Eubacteriales bacterium | reverse complement strand
CAGCCGCGCTCCCTCGCTCAGAATGGAACGCTTGCCGCTTGACACCGTTGAGAAATATCTCCTCGAGACCGAGCGCCGTGCCCGTGCATTGAAGGAGGAAAAGCCCCGTGAGTTTGACCTTGCCATCTTTTTCGGCAACGGCTCTATCGGAGAGTCCATTTCCCTTCTTGACGCGAGGCGGAGAGGCACAATAGCGGATGCAACTCAAGCCGCGGAGGATCTCATTCTCATGCTTATAGCAAAGGACAAGACCTCGGCATTCGAGCTGCTTTCGGGCAATCCCAAGCGCGCCGACGTAATGAGGCAAATATCTTATTTGCAATTGGCATTACGCGACCTGATAACAGTTAAAAAAAGCGACAGTGTGAGCCTATGCTTCTTTAACGACCGAGAGCGCGCAGTCGAGCTTTCTACCCGTTTTTCATTCCAGTCGCTCTTTGCACTGTACGACGCGTCGGTAAATGCCGCCGAGGCGCTCGAGGCAAACGCAAACGTTCGCATCACGCTTATGACTATGATGCAAAATGCGGGCATCATATAAAAACACAAATCAAAAGTATTTTATAAAGGTTGGTCAAATATGAATTCTGAAAACAAGCCTTCGTCAAATAACCACAACAAGAAAAAAGGCTATTGGCAAAAGAAAAAAAGACATAAAAAGCACAATCAGGAGCAAAAAAATGCCCAAAACGTCGCATCTGAAGCAGTAATCGATCTTTCTGCCGTAAACATGGATCCTGCACAGGACGAATTGCAGGTCGATGAGGCTACCTCGTTTGTAAGCGACGATATACTTGAGTCCGAGATAGATACAAAGCCCAGAGTAACCGTTACCATTGAGGGCGAGGACGTAAAGACGGTCCACGTTACGGGCGTGCGCTTCAAGGCAAGCGGAAAGATATACTATTTCAGCAACGAAAAGAAGCTTCAGCTCAAGGACGGAATGTACGTTATCGTTGACACGGCTCGCGGTCTTGAATACGGCGAGGTAGCCTTTGCCGATTGTGAGGTAAAGGAAACAAGCGTTGTTCCTCCCGTTCGCGAGGTCGTAAGGATAGCTACCGATGAGGACGCAAAGCACCATGAGGAGAACAAGAAAAAAGAGCTTGAAGCATTTGGCGTATGCCAGGAAAAGATACAAAAGCACGGACTTGATATGAAGCTTATCGAGGCGCAGTATTCCTTTGACAACTCAAAGCTTTTGTTCTATTTTACAAGTGCCAGCAGAGTTGACTTCCGCGAGCTTGTAAAGGATCTCGCGTCCACCTTCCGCACCCGAATTGAGCTTCGCCAGATAGGTATTCGCGACGAGGCAAAGCTCATGGGCGGTCTCGGTGCGTGCGGCAGAGCTCTTTGCTGCTCCACCTTCCTGCCCGACTTTGTTCAGGTTTCCATCCGCATGGCAAAGGATCAAAACCTCTCGCTCAATTTGGGAAAAATATCGGGACTTTGCGGCAGACTTATGTGCTGCTTGCAGTATGAGCACTCCACGTATGCCGAGGAAACGGCAAAAACTCCTCCCGTTGATTCCGTTGTAAGAACGGCAAACGGTGTGGGCTACGTTACCGAAACCAATCCCTTGGCGGGAACCATCAAGGTAAAGCTCAAGGACAAGCCCGACACGGCTCCCGAGCTGTATCGCCGCGAGGACGTTACACTTATTTCCCGTCCCTCGAGAAATAACGACGACAAGGATTAAACAAAAGGGCTTTGACTATTTTAGATATATTACCCAAAAATGTTAAAATAAATTTGTTGAGTTTTTTTCACAATAGAGGTTGAAAAAAGCCTTGATGTGTGATACAATGTATATGTCAAAAAAACAGAAAGGACTGGCGATTAACCATGGCATTTAAGATTACTGAAGATTGCATCGGTTGCGGCGCATGCGCAGCTGAGTGCCCCGTAGAGGCTATTTCTGAGGGAGACGGCAAGTTCGAGATCGACGCTGACACCTGCATCGATTGCGGTAACTGCTCTGAGGTTTGCCCCGTTGGCGCACCCGTAGAGGCATAAGTCTAAACTACTTAAGGGAATTCAGTTTCCCAACAAAATTTCGTCGGGATCCCATTAAATTACGGATTCCGACGATTTTTTATACTGTGAAGGGAGTGGACAGGCGTGAATAACGAGATAACCATGAGCGTAAACGAGAATTTGACGCTTATTCAAAATAAAAACGGTCTGACCTTTGGAACGGACGCTTATCTTCTTGCCGCATTTACGCAGGGCGGCAGTAAAAAGACTTGCGCCGACCTCGGCAGCGGAACGGGTATCATTCCCCTGCTCTGCGCCTCAAAAAATAAATTTCAAAAAATATACGCGGTAGAGATCCAGCAAAGCTTTGCCGACCTAATTTCCCGCAATGCTAAGATCAACTCTCTTGACACAAGGGTGACTGCGCTTTGCGCCGACGTACGCGCCCTCTCTGCCGACGCGCTTTCGGGCGAGGTGGACTGTGTAACGTCCAATCCTCCTTACATGAAGGTGGATTCGGGTAAGCGAAACGAGCATGACGAAAAGTTCATCGCTCGCCACGAGGTGTGCGGTGACATTGGCGATTTTTGCGCCGCGGCGGCAAGAATTCTCAAATTCGGCGGCAGCTTTTACGTTGTGTGGCGTCCCGACCGCATTTGCGACCTTATGGACGCGCTAAGGCGCAACAAGCTTGAGCCAAAGCTTATGACGTTCGTCCACGCAACGTCGCAAAGTCAACCTTCAATGGTGCTTATCCGCGCCAAAAAGGGTGCGGCATCGGGAAGCACCCTGACAAGACCGCTGTTTTTGCACGACAATGCGGAAGATGCCAAGAAAAACAAGCTTTCAAGCGATGCGGAGGTCATCTACGCCACCTGCTCGTTTGAATCATTTACATAAACCGAGGTAACGTATGGAAAACATGAAGAGGATATTAAGCTACACAAGGCGAGGAATAGACGACTACGCCATGATAGAGGACGGCGACAAAATTGCCGTTGGCGTATCGGCGGGCAAGGATTCACTCACGCTTTTGTGCGCTATGGCTTATATGCGCCGCTTTTATCCCAAAAAATTTACCTTGATAGCCATCACGATAGATATGGGCTTTGAGCCAAAGCAGGATTTTTCAAAAATCCGGGAGCTTTGCGACAAGCTTGACGTTGAATATCATATAGTTCCAACCGAGATCTCAAAAATAATTTTTGACGTGCGCAAGGAGTCAAATCCCTGCTCCCTGTGTGCCAAAATGCGCCGCGGCGCGCTCCATACAGCCGCAAAGGAGCTTGGCTGCACCGCGGTGGCGCTCGGTCACCACTTTGACGACGTTGTTGAGACCTTTATGCTAAATCTGTTCTTTGAGGGACGTCTTGGCTGCTTTTCACCCGTGACACACCTTTCGCGCGTGGGAATAAAGCTTATCCGCCCCATGCTCTACATGCCCGAAAAGGAGGTTGCCGAGTTCGCCAAGAAAAACGAGCTTCCCGTGCTCTCATCTCCCTGCCCTGCCGACAAAAACACGCAACGCGAGGAGATGAAGCAGCTTTTGCGCCGTCTTGAGCGCGAAAATAAGGGACTCAGATACCGCATTTTCGGAGCTATCGCACGCGGCGAAATAGACGGATTCCGCGAAATAGGCAGAATGGAAGGCATTAAAAACTACGAAAACGACGACCCCGTCGACACGGAGAGCAAAAATGAAGACTAACGATTACACGTTCAAAAAAGCCTTGCCCGTCTGGGAGCGCGGAGCGCAAACGGTAATGAACCGCACACTCGCCTTCGTGACAAAAATTGACGGTGCCAAGGATTACAGGCTCGCGCTTGCGGGTGCGACCTCGTTTACCGTTTTTGTCAACGGCGGCTTTGTCGCGTTCGGCCCCGCGAGAGCCGCGCACGGCTTTTACCGCGTTGACGAATACTCGCTTGCTCCCTATCTTAAATCGGGCGAAAACACAGTTGAAATAAGGATTTCGGGCTACAACGTAAACTCATTTGCATATCTCGATCAGCCCTCGTTTTTGTGCGCCGAGATAACGGACGGCAACACCGTTGTTGCCTACACCGACACAAAGGATTCGGGCTTTGACGCGTACGGGCTTGACGAGAAAATAATGCGCGTGCACCGTTTTTCATATCAGCGCCCCTTTACCGAAAGCTACCGCTTGAAGGATGGCTCATTTAAATATGAAAGCCGCGAGAAATTGCCCTGCGAAGCCTGCGGCGACAAGCATTTTATATGCCGCGACCTGCCTTTAGGTGAATACGACCTTCTCCACCCCGTCTGCCTTATGGGCGGCGGCGAGGTCACCTATTCGGAAAAAGAAAAATACTACAACGACCGCGCTATAACCAGGATTTGCGATCAATACAAGGGCTATACCCCTGACGAGCTTGAATTCCGCTCATATATGGAAATAGGCAAAATGGACTTTTCGCCCCGAAAAGCTATTTCGAGCAACGTAGACACCATCAACCTTTCCGCCGACAGCTATGCCGACGTTGATATGGGTGTGAATCACACGGGACTTATTTCGCTTGAAATTGAAGCGCTTGACGACGCGGAGCTTTACGTCACCTTTGACGAGACCTTGGTGGACGGAAATATAGACTGCTTCCGCTTTGAGACCACGGGCGCTATTGCCCTGCTTATGAAAAAAGGCGTCTACCGCTTTGTGTCGGCAGAGCCCTACGTTATGAGATACATCCGCCTTGTGTCAAAGAGCGGCGCGTGTGTGGTGAAAAATCTTGCGCTCATTGAGGTGGCGTTCCCAAAAAGCCTTATAAACGCTCGCTTCACCTCAAACGACGCGACTATGAAGAAAATCTACGACGCAGCTATCGAGACCTTCCGCGCAAACTGTGTGGACATATATAT
>JBGVJM010000027.1:0-2951 GCA_045129415.1 Eubacteriales bacterium | reverse complement strand
CAAATACTTGGCAAAAACCTCGGCACATTCGGAGCCGAAGGAGAGGAAGACTCCCGCCTCAAGTCCGTCGTCCGTTGCCAGCTCGTAAAGCAGCTCATAGCAAAACAGTGGCTTAAAGTGCTCGGGAACGGTTGCGTTATTGCTGAAAAGGTCGCCGATATAGAGCTTTCCCTTGTGCTTGAATATCGACATAAACTCGCATATTTTGGAGCGAACGGAGTCAAACGTCAGCTCCGCGGGAGATATGTCGGTCTTTTTCTTTTTGTCGTAGAGGAAAAAGTTGCGTCTGTTTTTAAATGCGCGTCTTGCCGACATTGTGACTGTTATAAGCGTTGTAGCTATAAAGCACAGTATCGCGCCAAAAACGTATGCGGCAGCTCTGCCCATACCGTCAAGCTTCGTGTATCCGAAGCAAAAGACGATTATTGCTATTCCTATGATAACCGAAGCCGTTTTTATAAGCTTCATGGTGGCTTCACGCAGTCTTTCTTCTGCGTTTTCGTGATCGTTACGGTCGTTTTGGTTCAATGCTTTCACCTCGCAGGTGGATTTTATTTTTTGTCCTCTCCGCGCTCGCGAATAATGAGCCTTATGGGTGTTCCAACAAATCCAAAGGTCTCGCGCAGACAGTTTTCGATGTATCTCTGATAAGAGAAGTGGAAAAGCTCCTCGTTGTTACAAAAGATAACGAAGGTGGGGGGAGCGACACTTATTTGTGTCATATAGTATATCTTGAGGCGCTTGCCCTTGTCCGTGGGAGGCTGGGTGCGCATGGTCGCCTCGCTCAAAACGTCGTTGAGCATTCCCGTTGATATACGGGTGTTTGCCTGATTGTGAATATAGTTGATGCGCTCAAAAACGTTGTCGATGCGCTGTCCCGTCTTTGCCGAAACAAAGAGAATGGGCGCATAGGGCATGTATGCCAGATGCTCGCGGATGCGGCGCGTGAATTCGTTGACGGTTGAATTGTCCTTTTCAATGGAATCCCACTTGTTGACAACTATAAGGGTTGCCTTGCCGCTGTCGTGTGCAATTCCCGCGATCTTTTCGTCCTGCTCGGTTATACCAACCGACGCGTCTATCATCAAAAGGCAAACGTCCGCACGCTCAACTGCCATGTGAGCACGAAGCACGCTGTATTTTTCAATGTTATCGTTTATCTTTGACTGACGGCGGATGCCCGCAGTATCTATAAGGGTATATTTTCCGTAATCGTTTTCAAGGCGTGAGTCGACCGCATCACGAGTTGTACCCGCGATATCGGAAACGATGAGACGCTGCTGACCTAACATGCGATTGATTATTGAGGACTTACCTGCGTTAGGCTTGCCTATAACGGCAACCTTTATGCAATCGTCATCGTCCTCGGTATAATCCCAATCGCCGATAGCCTCTACGCATGCGTCAAGAAGATCGCCTGTGCCCGAGCCGTGAACGGATGATACTGCCACGGGATCGCGGTCAAAGCCGAGCTCGTAGAACTCGTAGAACTCAAAGGGAAGAGAGCCCACGCGGTCGCACTTGTTTATGCAGGGGACGATAGGCTTTCCGCTCTTTTTGAGCATAATTGCAATATCCTTGTCGTCCGCGGTGAGTCCGGTGCGAACGTCGCACATAAAGATGATAACGTCGGCATCCTCAATGGCAACCTGAGCCTGAAATTTCATTTGAGAGAGAATTACGTCGTCGCTCTTGGGCTCGATACCGCCCGTGTCGATAACTATAAACTGCTTGCCCGTCCATTCGGTTTCTCCGTAGATACGGTCACGCGTAACACCGGGAACGTCCTCAACTATGGAGCGTCGCTCGCCGATAAGCTTATTAAAAAGCGTGCTTTTGCCCACGTTGGGGCGTCCAACTATTGCTACTATGGGTTTTGACATTTCGTTACTCCTAAAATCTTTTTGCCCGTTTTGGCTTATACGCCCAAAACGTCGCGAATGAACTGTGCGCCGTCGTTGTGACCCGACATGACGGGCACTCCTAAATTGTCCGAGAGCTGTTCGGGTGACATATCGTCAAGGAAAAGGTCACCGCCCGCGCGTAAAGCGTTTTCGGGGAAGAGCAGGACGTCGCCGAGCGTCTTGCCTTTGAGCTGCTCGGATATGTCCTTGCCCGTGAGCAAGCCTGCAACGGTTATGCTCTCGCCAAAGAAATTGTTGATTATCTTATAAACGTTGATGTTAAGTCCTTCCACCCTTTGCTCGAGCGCGCGCGCCATCTCGGATACGGTATCAAATGCAGCCGCACCCGTAGCCGCCGAAACGGTGCGTGGTAGAGTGAGATCGGAGAGATAGTCGTCTATATATTCAAGCTCGCAATAGAACTCCTCAAGCGTGGAGCGTATCATTCCAACACCGTTTTCTATCTGAGGATAGCCCTCGTAGTGAGCCTCCGCCGGAATGGGAAGTCCCGCCTTGATATAAAGCTCATCGGCGCAAAAGAATACGCGGTGAGCGATTTCACCCTCAAGCTTATCCGCAAAGCCCTCAACCATACGGATCACCTCGGCTGACTCCTCAGCGGAGAAGGGCTCAAGGGGATAAAGTCCGTCTCGGAATTTGGTAAGTCCCGCAGGGACGATGGAAACGCTTTGCATAGCGGGGAAAAACTTTGAAAGATCGGTCATGGAGCGCATAAGCTCGTCGCCGTCGTTTATTCCTCGGCACAGTACGATCTGTCCGCACATGGCAATGCCTGCGTCGGCAAGGCGCTTAATGTATGAAAGCACCTCACCCGCTCGCTTGTTGTGCATCATTTTAACGCGAAGCTCGGGATTTGTTGTATGCACCGATATGTTGATCGGAGAAATGTGCATTTCTATAATGCGGTCAATGTCCTTATCGGTGAGATTTGTGAGCGTTACGTAGTTGCCGTGAAGGAAGGAGAGACGGGAATCGTCGTCCTTGAAATACAAGGTGTCTCTCATGCCGCAGGGAAGCTGGTCAATA
>JBGVJM010000026.1:0-11045 GCA_045129415.1 Eubacteriales bacterium | reverse complement strand
TGATAACGTCATCCCACGAATCGAGTATCTGCTGGGGCAGATCCTTGTAATCGTGAAGGAACTGCTCAAGATCCTCAACGCTCTGAAGATTAAGGGAATCTTTAATTTCAGCGGGAAGCTCCTCAAACATTTCCTCGAGGTTGCCCATTTCCTGCTCCATCTGTTCCATAGTGGAAGCAAATTCTTCTATCTGAGGCTTTACTTCGGTCTCAAGCATGGGGATGATCTCATTTCTCATGATGTCGCCCATTGCTGTGAGAATTACACAGCCTGCAACCACAACAGCGGCTACAATGGAAACGAGAACTATGGAGATAGTGGTCATAACCTTGGAGTAAGCTATGTAAAGGCGAAGATTCTTGATCTTTCCCTTGCCTACGTTGGTAGCGAAGAGAAGCCAAGCACAAAGCGTGGATACGCCAAGGAAAATAAGGCCGAGAGTCAAAGCGAGGCCTGCGGGAGTAGCGATAACGGCTACAAGTGTCAATACAAACATTACCGAGAAGCAAATAGCAATCACCAAAAACAGGGGCGATTTAAAGCTCTTGGCTGCAGCATGCTGTCTTGTGTTTTCGGAAACCATAATGAACTCCTTATAAAAATAATTTATTTTTGTTTGGTTATTCAAACTAACAAAATTATAACACCAAAAATTGTATATGTCAACAAATTCAAGAAACATTGTAAAAAATTTGTGCGATTAATTGCATGTGAGAGCAGTTTTTTTTCAAAAGCCCTTTACTTTTATATTATTTTATGATATTATAAAGAGTGGATATTTGTGTCCGTCCTTTTGTCGCGCCCAAATATCCGAAAAGGCAGTAAAATTTAAATTTTTTATAATTTCTCAGGAGGAAACTCAAACATGGCTATTCAAAGAAAAAAGCTATCCATGGACGGTAACCAGGCTGCGGCTCACGTAAGCTACGCCTTTACCGAGGTTGCGGGTATCTACCCCATCACACCTTCCAGCCCCATGGCTGACTACACCGACCAGTGGGCAGCTCAGGGACTCAAAAACGTTTTCGGTACTACCGTTAAGGTAATCGAAATGGAATCCGAGGCAGGCGCTGCAGGTACCGTTCACGGTTCTCTTGCATCCGGTGCTCTCACTACAACTTATACCGCTTCTCAGGGTCTTCTTTTGATGATCCCCAACATGTATAAGATCGCAGGCGAATTGCTCCCCGGCGTGTTCCACGTATCCGCTCGTTGCGTAGCATCTCACGCTCTTAACATCTTCGGAGATCACTCCGACGTTTATGCTTGCCGTCAGACCGGCTTTGCAATGCTCGCTAATACCAACCCTCAGGAAGTAATGGACCTTGGTGCAGTTGCTCACCTTTCCGCAATCAAGGGCAGAGTTCCCTTCCTTAACTTCTTTGACGGCTTCCGTACCTCCCACGAGATCCAGAAGATCGAGGCTTGGGACTACGCAGACCTCGAGGAGATGCTCGACAAGGACGCAGTTGCTGCCTTCCGCGCACACTCCCTCAATCCTAACAAGCCCGCTCTCCGCGGTACCGCACAGAACGGCGATATTTTCTTCCAGAACAGAGAGGCTTGCAACAAGTTCTATGACGCTCTTCCCGCAATCGTTGAGGAGTACATGGGCAAGGTAAACGAGAAGATCGGTACCAACTACCAGCTCTTTAACTACTACGGAGCTCCCGATGCAGACAGAGTTATCGTTGCTATGGGCTCTATCTGTGACGTTATCGAGGAAGTTATCGACTATATGAACGCAAGAGGCGAAAAGGTTGGTCTTGTAAAGGTAAGACTTTACCGTCCCTTCTGCGCAGACAAGCTCGCTGCCGCTATCCCCGCAACAGTTAAGAAGGTTGCTGTTCTTGACAGAACCAAGGAGCCCGGCTCTCTCGGCGAGCCCCTCTATCTCGACGTTGTTACTTCTCTTGCAACTCAGGGCAGAAGCGACATTAAGGTCGTTGGCGGACGTTACGGTCTCGGTTCTAAGGATACAACTCCCGCTTCCGTATTCGCAGTATATGAGAACCTCGCAGCAGAGGCTCCCAAGGCTAACTTCACTATCGGTATCGTAGACGACGTAACCGGTCTTTCCCTCGAGGAAAAGCCCGCTCCCGACACGGCTCCCGCAGGCACCATCGCATGCAAGTTCTGGGGTCTCGGCGGTGACGGAACCGTTGGTGCAAACAAGAACTCCATCAAGATCATCGGTGACCACACCGACAAGTATATTCAGGCATACTTCCAGTATGACTCCAAGAAGACCGGCGGTATCACAATTTCTCACCTCCGCTTCGGAGATACACCCATCAAGTCTCCTTACTACATCAACAAGGCAGACTTCGTTGCTTGCCACAACCAGGCATACCTCAAGAAGTACGACATGGTTTCCGACGTTAAGCCCGGCGGTACCTTCCTTCTCGACTGCCAGTGGAGCGGCGTAGAGGAGCTTTCCGCTCACCTTCCCGGCGCGGTTAAGCAGTACCTCGCAAAGAACAACGTAAACTTCTACACCATCGACGCTACCAGACTCGCTATCCAGAAGATCGGTAACGCAAAGGTTAAGAACACCATTCTTCAGTCCGCATTCTTCGCGCTTGCAAACATTCTTCCCGCAGCTGAAGCTATCGAGTACATGAAGAAGATGGCATACAAGTCCTACATTAAGAAGGGACAGGCTATGGTTGACCTCAACTATGCCGCTATCGACGCGGGTGCAGACGCATTCGTTAAGGTAGACGTTCCCGCTGAGTGGGCAAACTGCGAGCTTGACGCTCCTAAGGCACTTGCAACAGGTGAGCGCGCTGACCTCGTTGACTTCGTTAACGACGTTGTTAACCCCACCAATGCAATGAGAGGTGACTCTCTCCCCGTTTCCGCATTCGAAAAGTACGTTGACGGTCAGTTCCCTCAGGGCTCCGCAGCATACGAAAAGAGAGGCGTTGCAGTTATGGTTCCCGAGTGGAATCCCGATGCATGTATCCAGTGTAACAGCTGTGCATTCGTTTGTCCTCACGCTACCATACGTCCCTTCGCTATGACCGAGGACGAGGCAGCTAACGCTCCCGAATCCACCAAGTTCGCTGCAAAGCCTGTCCTTAAAACTAACTACAAGTTCACCATGTCCGTATCTCCCCTTGACTGTATGGGTTGTACCCTCTGCGTAAAGGCTTGTCCCGTTAACGCTAACGTTGACAAGAAGGCAGCTGCAGCAGGTGAGAAGGCAGATCCCGCTAAGTACGCTCTCAGAATGGTTCCTCAGGATACTCAGGCTGACCAGCAGGCAGCATTTGATTACGCTGTTGCTAACGTAACAGAGAAACCCGAGATCATCAACAACACCGTTAAGGGTAGCCAGTTCAAGCAGCCCTTGCTTGAATTCTCCGGCTCCTGCGCAGGTTGTGCCGAGACCTCTTACGCTCGTCTCGTAACACAGCTCTTCGGTGAGAGAATGTATATCTCCAACGCAACCGGTTGTTCCTCCATCTGGGGTGGCTCTGCTCCCTCTACTCCTTACACGGTAAACAAGGAGTCCGGCCGCGGTCCCGCTTGGGCTAACTCCCTCTTCGAGGATAACGCTGAGCACGGTCTCGGTATCTACCTCGGTCAGAAGACCATTCGCGAAAGACTCATCGGTTACGTAACCGAGCTTAGCGAGGTAGCACAGAAGGAAGAGGTTAAGGCTGCTTGCAAGGCATACCTTGACACAGTTGATGACGGTAAGGCTAACGAGGCTGCATCCAAGGCTCTCATAGCTGTTCTTGAGGCTTGCAACTGCACTTGCGGTCACAAGGAGCTCCGCGACAAGATCCTTGCCGAGAAGAACTACCTCAACAAGAAGTCCATGTGGATCTTCGGTGGTGACGGTTGGGCATACGATATCGGCTTCGGCGGTCTTGACCACGTACTCGCTTCCGGTGAGAACGTAAACATCTTCGTATTCGATACCGAGGTTTACTCCAACACCGGCGGTCAGGCTTCCAAGGCTTCCAACATCGGTCAGGTAGCACAGTTCGCAGCTGCAGGTAAGGCAATCGGCAAGAAGAACCTTGCAGAGATCGCTATGTCCTACGGTTACGTTTACGTAGCACAGGTTGCTATGGGTTACGATATGAACCAGCTCCTCAAGGCTCTCACCGAGGCTGAGGCATACAACGGTCCTTCTCTCATTATCGGTTACGCTCCCTGTGAGATGCACGGTATTGAAAAGCGCGGTATGCAGAACTGCCAGCTTGAAATGAAGAAGGCAGTTGAAGCAGGCTACTGGCAGACCTTCAGATACAATCCTACCCTTGAATCCAACAAGCTTACAATAGACTCCAAGGAGCCTACCGCAAGCTACGTTGACTTCATCAAGAACGAGACTCGTTACGCTCGTCTTGCACAGTCCAACCCCGAGAGAGCAGCAGCGCTCTTCGCAAAGGCTGAGGCTAATGCAAAGGCTAAGTACGAGAGACTCCAGAAGATGGGTAAATTGTACGAATAATATCTGATTTCAACAAATCATAAATAAAGCAACGGGAAGGGTTTACTCTTCCCGTTGCTTTTTATATTCAAATTAAAAAACCGCAACCCTGCAAATAAGGTTGCGGCTTTTCTTTCGCATCCCCATTTAAGAGGACACGGTTTTTTATTATAAGGTCTTCAAGAATCCTGCAAGTCTTTGCGCTATGAGAGCGTGACCCAAGTTATTGGGATGAAGTCCGTCGGGATTGAATTTTTCGCGCAGGATAGGTACGTTGGGCTGCATTTTACCCAAAGCATACAAATCAAGGACGGGAAGCGAGTAATACTCCGCCACCTGTCTTATAATGTTCACGTAGGTGATAAGCGGCTCGCCGTCCTGCGCCTTGTTGCCCTCGCCGCGAGGATTGTACTCGTCAAGTCGGTGCAAGGGAGTCATAACTACTATCGTTGCCATGGGATACTTGTTTATAAGTCCCGTGTAAAGATAGTGAAGCGCTCCGTAAAATGTGTCGGGCGTGCGGTCACTCATTTCGCCGATGGGAGCATCTCCGTGTCCGTAGTCGTTTGTGCCGCCAAACACAACCACAACGTCCGCATCATCATTCATGTCAACGTATCTTTTGCAAAATTCCTGATAGTCGAATTTAAGCTCGGGATTGGGATTTTGCTGTCTTGCTATTCTTGAGCCGCCTGCTCCGTAGCCTCTCGCCTCACAAAGTCCGCACTCGCGCTTAAGCACGTTCCAATAAATGTTCTCGGCAGGATTTGCATGCGCGCCCGCGGTTATACTGTCACCTAAAAAATTGATCTTAAGTCCTTCAAGCTTCATAACGTTACCTCGCTTTAAATTTCGCTCTGTATTGCATTTAATAAGTCGGACCGTCCAGATACCAGTCCCCACGTTCAAAAACGAAGGAGAGCGCCACCTCGCGCACTCTTGGGTCGTCAAGCGTATAGCTTTCAACGGTTATATTTATATACTCGTTGTTTGAGGGCTTTACCACCTTCATGGTTGAATAGTCGTATATTCTCTCCGAGAGTCCGAAATCGGTTGCATTAATGCTTTGATATATCTCTCCATCAAGCTCGTAAAAGCGCAAATAGGTGCTTCCCTGTCCGACGACACCCTCAAATGCGCTCTCGTATATAAGGTCAAGATAATCCTTTGAAAAAATTCTTTCCGCCTCAGCCTTTATATCTGCAACCGACATAAAAGGACTGTGTATCTCCACGGTATTATAGGACATAAGCTTGTTTTCGTAGTAGATACCGAGACGCTCGGATATCGCTCCCTCGCGGGCAAACGTGGGAAGTCCCACGCCAAAAAAAATCACGTTCAGATCCTTTGAGCCCTCAATGAGATATATAAATCTATCCTTAACCCTTGATATATCGGGAAGAGATGAGCATGCGGCAAGACTGATCACGCTTGACACGCATAACACAAGTGCCAGAACTACGCAAGCTATCCTTTTTGCCATAAGCTCATCTCCTCTCATAAAACTCTTATTCCTGCGTCTGTGAAGCCTCAGCCGTTACCTCAACAGCATCACCGTTTTCATCGATGATCTCCTCGGTCTCGTCTTCGTCTTCCTCTTCCTTGACGGTCTTTGTGATATTAACGACCTTTTGTCCCTCAAGCAGTCTCATTACGATAACGCCCGATGCGGTTCTTGAATAGGTTGAAATATCGCTTGCGGGTGTACGGATGATAATTCCGCTGTCGGTTATCATCATAACGTCGTCGTTATCGTCAACTGCGATAATTCCTGCCAAAAGTCCCGTCTTTTCGGTAAGATTGTGGCAAACGACACCACCGCCGCCTCTGTTCTTCATAAGTCTGAAGTCGTCAAATTCACTCTTCTTACCAAATCCGTTTTCGGTTATGGTGAGCAGCTTCTTACCTTCTTCAATATTGACAACGCCGATCACCTCGTCACCGTCCTTGAGTCTGATTCCGCGAACACCGCGAGCCACTCGGCCCATAGGTCTTACCTGACTTTCGTCAAATCTTACCGCCTGACCGTTTCTCGTAGCCAAAATCAGCTCGTTTTCGCCGTTGGTCTTGGTAACAAAGAGCAGCTCGTCACCCTCGTCAAGATTGATCGCGATCTTACCGCCCTGACGCTGATACTCGTAATCGGTAAGCAAGGTCTTCTTAATAACACCCTGACGGGTTACCATTGTAAGATACTCGCCCTCGCTAAACTCGTTTACAGAGATAACCGCCGTTATCTTTTCTTCGGGGGAAAGCTTGAGAAGGTTGACGATATTGGTTCCCTTCGCCGTTCTTGAAGCCTCAGGGATCTGGAAAGCACGCATTGCCTGAACACGTCCCGTATTGGTAAAGAACAGCATTGTAGAATGGCTGAATACAACGTCAAGACGCTCTATAAAGTCCTCATCACGTGCCGTCATACCCGTTATTCCCTTACCGCCTCTTCTTTGTGCGGAGTAGGTGTCGGAGGGCAGGCGCTTGATATAGCCCGCTTTGGTCATTGTGATAACACAGTTGTGCTTTTCTATCATATCCTCAAGGTCAATATCGTCGATAGCCTGCTCGATCGCCGTGCGGCGCTCATCCGCATACTTTCTCTTGATCTCAAGCATTTCTTCCTTGATGATGGCAATTATCTTACCGTCGTCGGCAAGTATGCCCTCAAGCTCGCCGATAAGCGCATGGAGACGGTCAAGCTCGTCCTCTATCTTTTGTCTTTCCATACCGGTAAGACGTCCGAGAGTCATTTCAACTATTGCCTGCGCCTGAATATCGGTAAGTCCGAATCTCTCCATCAAGGTCACCTTGGACGCATTAATGGACTCGCTGGTCTTCATTATCTCAACTATCTCGTCGATATTATCGTTAGCTATCTTGTAGCCCTCAAAAATATGCGCTCTTGCCTTTGCCTTTTCAAGATCAAATTCGGTGCGTCGTCTTATAACGGACTTCTGATGGTCGATATAGTAGTCAAGAATCTGCGCAAGATTCAATACCTTGGGCTCCTGTCCTACGACTGCCAAGAAATTTGCCGAGCAGGTGTCCTGCATCTGCGTGTATTTGTAGAGCTGATTGAGAATGACCTGACCGTTAGCATCACGCTTATACTCGATAACTATTCTCATTCCGTCTCTGCCCGACTCGTCGCGTATATCGGAAATGCCCTCAATTCTCTTGTCCTTAACAAGATCCGCAACAGCCACGCAAAGCATGCTCTTGTTTACCATGTAAGGTATTTCGGTCACGATTATCTGGCGCTTTTCCTCGTCAATATCAGCCTTGGCTCTAACAACTATTCTACCCTTACCCGTCATGTAAGCGTCAACGATACCGCTTGTGCCGTGAATAGTTCCGCGCGTGGGGAAATCGGGACCCTTTATAAACTGCATAAGGTCCATAATGGAGCACTCGGGGTTTTCCATACGGTAAATAGTTCCGTCAATTACCTCGCCCAGATTGTGAGGAGGCACGTTGGTCGCCATACCGACCGCGATACCCACGGAGCCGTTTACCAAAAAGTTAGGAAAGCGTGAGGGAAGAACAGCAGGCTCACGGAGTCTGTTGTCAAAGTTAGGAACAAATTCTACAACCTCTTTTTCAAGATCGCGCGTCATCTCGTCGGCTATCTTGTTAAGTCTTGCCTCGGTGTAACGGTATGCCGCAGGAGCATCTCCGTCCACAGAACCGAAGTTACCGTGTCCCTCTACCAGAGGATAACGAAGGCTGAAGGGCTGTGCCATACGTACCATAGTTCCGTAAACCGAGCTGTCACCGTGAGGATGATAGCGTCCAAGCACGTTACCAACCGTCGTTGCAGACTTACGGAAGGGCTTATCGTGGGTCAGGTGATCCTCATACATAGCGTAAATTACGCGGCGCTGTCCGGGCTTCATTCCGTCTCTTACGTCGGGAAGCGCACGTGACATAATAACCGACATGGAATACTCTATGAAGGATTTCTTGACCTCCTTTTCCATATTGATGTCAACGATCTTTTGATTTTCAAATAAGTAAACGTCGTTGTCGTGTTGCTGTTTGTTCATCTGATTTTCTCCTCTTTAGGATCAACGCACCCTGCGCGATCCATCGTCCTTTCCCTTGAATAACAGATATATTGCAAAGATCGCAAAATAGGCGGGTATTATGCACACAAGATAGGCAAAATATTCTCCTATAATTACGTTCTTTATCAACAAAATTAGGTCAAACTCATTTGATACGAGTCCAAAATATATTAGTGTAAATATCTCTTTTATCACTCCTGCCGCAGCACCGAATGCCAAAAACGACACAAAATTTGATGAAAGAATTTTATTTACCAGCGCTCCGCAAAGATAACCGCACAAAACGTACGTTACGGGAGCAAGCGTAAAGCCCGAGCCGCTGAGCGTAACCGTAAGCACGCCGCAAAGCAAGCCAAGCATAGCACCCGCGCCGCCTCCGTATATAAACGCTACCGCGCACACAAGTGCCAAAAGTATATCGGGTACCTGACCGAAAAATCTTATGTTTGCCGTTTGTAATACCGTCAGGGCAAATGCAAAGACCATAAATATTACAGACAGGGCAACTATCCTTCCAGCGCCAAGCTTTTTTACTCCCGCGTCATCAATAGCTCCGAAATTTTTCATTGGACATCTTCTCCTGCGGGAGCTGTATCGGTGATCTCAAAATCGGTTATTATCATAACGTATTTAAGCTCACCAAAATCCACCGCGGTTTCAATTACCGCCGTTTTTTGACGTAAAAATTCATCCTTGTCAACAGAGCTTATTCTTCCTATCAGTAATCCGCGCGGATAAACGCTTCCCTCTCCGCTTGTATATACCAGGTCGTCGATCTTAACGTCCGCATCCTCATGGAGATATTTGAGACGGCACTTGTTGTCAAGTCCAAGCGTTATATCACCGCTGACTATTCCGATCTCACCGCTTCTGTGCACGTACGCGCCGGCTCCCGCCGAGCTTTCGGTAACGATCCTGACTCTACACCACGCTTTTCCGACCTCACATACCGAGCCGACAAGTCCCTGTGACACGATTATGGGCATTCCAACCTCAACACCGTCCGCACTTCCTCTGTCAAGCGTTAAAAACGTAGTATTGTTATCTCCCTCGCGTGCAACTATCAAAGCATCCATAAGCTCGAAATCGGGATACGTTTTTTTGACGTCCAAATACTCGCGTAAGCGCGCGTTTTCCTCTTTGGCGGCATCTCCTTGTGCAACCTCGCCCTCAAGGCGCTCTATTTCTTCCCTTAGGCTTTGGTTTTCTTTCAAAAGCTCGTCCACGGATCTGAAATACTCTGAGAATCCGTCAAACGCTTCGCTTATCTTTAAGCCAACGTATCTGAACGGCATTGAGACGGTGCCGAGCGCATCTTTAACTGCTCCCGTTTGTCCCATCAAGGACAAAACCGACACTAAGATCACAAAAAATATCGCTACGGAGAGAGCAATTATGAAAAATTTATTTTTGAATATTTTCATATCCCAACTCTCTCCTATCGTAGATTTTTTCAATAGTTTTCAACACGGTTTTCAACACACTGTGGAAAACTTTTCAAAAGAGGCAAAAGCCCTCATATTTTTAGTGGATAAAAACGTTTTTATGTCGAATTTTTGTTGTTAAAATCCATTATTTATCAAGCTTTTCAATGTATTTTTAAAATTCCTTTTGCAAATAAATGAGAATACCGATAAATTTTGTTTTTTTCGTGTTTTCTTGAAGATATCAACAGCCAAAATTTGAAAAACAAGGTTAAATATCCAGGTTTTCCGCAAGGTGTGCGTTTTGCTCTATAAACATACGTCTGGGCTCAACCTTGTCACCCATGAGCAACGAGAATATTTCGTCACAAGCAATAGCATCCTCAATAGTAACCTTGAGTATAGTTCTTGTTGCGGGATTCATTGTAGTCTCCCAAAGCTGCTCGGCATCCATCTCACCAAGACCCTTGTATCGATCGGCTTCAATGTTGTCCGTTCTGCCGCTTTCACCCGCAAGCTCGGCGATTATTCTATCGCGCTCCGTATCCGAGAAGGCATATCTCTCATTGCCCTGCTTCGTTCCCTTTTTATAGACTTTATAAAGCGGGGGCTGTGCAAGATAAATGTGTCCCTCGTCAATAAGCTGGCGCATGTAACGGAAGAAGAAGGTCAAAAGCAAGATTCTTATGTGAGAACCGTCAACATCGGCATCGGCCATGATAATTATCTTGCCGTAGCGCAGCTTTGCCATATCAAATTCTTCACCGATACCGCAGCCCAATGCCTGAATTATCGGAATTAGCGACTCGTTGCCGTAAACCTTGTCGGCTCTCGTCTTTTCAACGTTAAGCACCTTACCGCGAAGAGGTAATATTGCCTGGAACTTGGAGTTTCTACCCTGAGTTGCGGAACCGCCTGCAGAGTCTCCCTCTACCAGATAAAGCTCGGTAAACTCTGCATTTCTCTCGTTACAGTCGCGAAGCTTTCCGGGAAGCGAGCTGCCCTCAAACAAGCCCTTACGTCTCGTAGCCTCTCTCGCCTTTCTTGCCGCCTCACGCGCACGAGAAGCCGCAAGTGCCTTTTCAAGAATAGCCTTAGCGGTTGCGG
>JBGVJM010000025.1:0-8388 GCA_045129415.1 Eubacteriales bacterium | reverse complement strand
CGTCCGCCGCTACATTTGTCGGGACAGGAAAGTGACACCGTTCCTTCGCATCCTTTATTTCGGGCGGTCGAGGACGTCCGCCCCTACGGAAAACAAACACCCCCTCCCTTTCTTGTTGACACACCTGCAAAAAAATGCTATAATATCAAAGTAACAATATGAAAGGAGCTTGATATGACTCCATTTGCCCAGTGGCTCAACACAACGTTTGAGTCCTTCGACTATGAAATATTACATTTTTTCCATACTCTCGCCGAATCGGCGGGCGGTTTGCTCACCCCCATTTGCCATGCGTTCGGATTTTTGGGCGAGCTTTCGTGGTTTACCGTCGTCATCGCTATCATTCTACTGCTCTTCTCCAAAACGAGAAAAGGCGGAGTTGCCATGATATTCTCCGTGCTTATCGGTATGGTATTCACCAATTTTTGCATAAAAAACCTCGTTGCGCGTCCGCGCCCCTACGTTTCGGGATTTGAACAATGGTGGCAGGCGGCAGGTGCTTCAACACCCAGCGAATTCTCCTTCCCCTCAGGTCACGCAACCGCAGTTATAGCAACGCTTTTGGCGCTTTGCCTGTTTATTTGCTTTGACCTCAAAAAGCACCGTTGGCTCATCGCTCCCATATCGCTTTACGCGCTCGTTATGTGCGCGTCGCGCATATATCTCGTGGTTCACTACCCCACAGACGTCATAGGCGGCATCATTTGCGGCTCGGCAGCGGCACTTTTGGGCTATTTTCTCGCTTCAAAGCTGTTTTCCGCATTTGAAAAATACCGTTGCGACGCTCCCTGCGCCTTCATGCTCGATGCGGATATAAGACGCAAAAAATAAGTCAAAACAAAAAACGGATGCATCTTGCATCCGTTTTTATTATTTAATTTTGCGCGGCGTTCTTTGCAGTGGTATATTCAAGAACGTTGTTGCTCATATTTGCGTTCTCAAGAGGAGCTCCGAGGTTGCTCTCTGCCATCTCGTGCGCGTTATTGTACCAGCATTCCTGCTTCTTTTCCTCAGCCTTCTGCTTTTTTCCAAAAAGTCTCTTAAAAATATTCATAGCGCATCTCCTATCATGTTTCTTTACTTAATTATATCATACCCTGCGGTGAAATGCAATATGTTTCGGATAATATACAAATAAAACAAAAAGCGCGAGCATTTTTTGCCCACGCTTTATGTATCAATCCTTGATAACCTTCGCGAAAACGAGGATCTTTATAACGATTCCCGCGATCACGTAAAGCTCAACAACGGATCCTACAAGGCTGAGAAGCACGCCGAGAATAGCTCCGACTACGGGTATCCAGCCGCCGAGAAGACCTGCAAGTCCCAAAACTGCGCCCGCAACTATTGCCACGAGAACGTATACGATAATGCCGACAACAAGGTCAGCCGCGCCCTTCATTTCCTTAAAGGAATAAGGAAAATACTTCTTTAAAAGCTCCATGATAAATTCTCCTTTGTCAAAATTGGGTTGTATTTCAAAAGCGGACAGCAATGCTGTCCGCTCTGAAATAGTCAAAAGTCAAAATTATTTGTACTTTCTCTTGCGTGCCGCCTCAGACTTCTTCTTACGCTTTACGCTGGGCTTCTCATAAGCCTCTCTCTTGCGAAGCTCGGTAAGGATTCCCGCACGAGCACACTGACGCTTAAAACGACGGAGTGCGCTGTCAAGAGACTCGCCGTCTTTTACTTTTACTTCTGCCATTGATTTTCCCTCCCCTCGCTTTTACGAATTTGGATTTTACAATCACTTAGTTATTATACACCATATTTTATGCGTTGTCAATAACGAAAGTGAAATTTTTTGTCTTTTTTGCAAAATTATTTTACAACGATATTTACTATCTTGTTAGGTACGACGATCTCCTTGATCACCGTTTTACCCTCAATAGCCGCCGCAACTCTCTCGTCAGCCTTGGCGAGTGCAAGCACGGTGTCCTTGTCGGTGTCAACGGGAGCGTTTATCTTTCCGCGGAGCTTACCGTTTATCTGAACGATAATTTCAACAACGTCATCCGCCGTCTTTGCCTCGTCGTAGGTAGGCCAGGGCTCATACGCGATGGTATTGTCGTGACCGAGCAGCTGCCATATCTCCTCGCCGATATGAGGACAAATGCAGGAAAGCATCTTTATAAGTCCCTCGGCATACTCACGGGGGCACTTGCCCTCCTTGTAGACCGCGTTTACGAATATCATCATTTGCGAGATAGCGGTGTTGAATGCGAGGCGCTCAAAGTCGTCACTCACCTTCTTTACGGTCTTGTGATATACCTTGTCAAGCGCGGGAACCTCACCGTCAACCACGTTTTGGGGCTCGGTAAAGAATGCCCAAACGCGATTGAGGAAGCGTCTTGCTCCGTCAACACCCGCGTCGCTCCAAGGCTTTGACACCTCCAGAGGACCCATGAACATCTCGTAAAGACGGAGCGTATCCGCGCCGTAATCTCTTACAACGTCCGAGGGATTGACCACGAATTCGGGGAATCTCTTACCCATCTTGATGCCGTTAGCGCCAAGTATCATTCCCTGATGCACAAGCTTTTGGAAGGGCTCCTTGGTGGGAGCGATGCCCTTATCGTAAAGGTATCTGTTCCATATTCTTGAATACATAAGGTGACCTACCGCATGCTCGGGACCGCCGATGTACAGGTCAACGGGCATCCAATGACGGAGCAGCTCTCGGTTTGCAAGCTCGTCGTTATTGTCGGGGTCGATATAACGCAGGAAATACCATGATGAGCCTGCCGAGCCGGGCATAGTGGACGTCTCTCTTACACCCTTTATGCCGTTCTTGTCGTAATGCTTCCATTCGGTCGCGTTCTCAAGAGGCGCCTTGCCGCCCTCACCCTTGTAATTCTTAAGCTCGGGAAGCACCAAGGGCAGCTCCTCGTCGGGAAGAACGTGAACCCTGCCGTCATCCCCGTGAACCACAGGAACGGGCTCGCCCCAATATCTCTGGCGCGCGAATATCCACTCTCTGAAATGGTAATTGACCGTTCTCTTGGCAACGCCCTGACGTTCAAGCTTGGATGTGATGGCTTCCTTTGCCTCCTCAACGGTAAGTCCCGTGAATTCCTCGGAATTGACGAGTCTGTAGCCCTTGCCGAGATAATCCTGCTTTTCGAAGGCATGCTCGGAAACGTCAACGTGACCTAATTTGTCGTCGCCGTCGATTACCTGAATCATATCTATATTGTGAGCAATAGCGTACTCAAAATCGCGCTGGTCGTGCGAAGGAACCGCCATAACGGCACCCGTGCCGTAGCTTGCAAGCACGAAATCGCCTATGAACATTCTGACTTCCTTGCCGTTTACGGGGTTTATGCAGGTAACTCCACGGAGCTCACAGCCCGACTTGGTCTTGTTGAGCTCGGTGCGGTCCATATCGTTCTTTTTGAGCGTCTCGTCGATATACGCCTGAACCTCGTCCTTGTTCTCGATTCGGGGCATAAGCTTCTTTACGACCTCACCGTCGGGCGCAAGCACCATAAAGGTGATACCGTAAATGGTCTCTATGCAGGTAGTAAATATGGAAAACTCTCCGCCGCCGACTATCTGGAATTTGACCTCAACGCCCGTGGACTTGCCTATCCAGTTCTTTTGCATAAGCTTCGTGGACTCGGGCCAATCTATCTCGTCAAGTCCCTCGAGCAGCTTTTCGGCAAACGCGGGCTGATCTATTACCCACTGCTTCATGTTCTTTCTTACTACGGGGAAGCCGCCGCGCTCGCTCTTACCGTCAATGACCTCGTCGTTGGAAAGCACCGTTCCAAGCTCCTCGCACCAGTTAACGGGCATATCGATATACTGCGCATATCCGTCAAGATAGAGCTGCTTGAATATCCACTGCGTCCACTTGTAGAAGGAGGGATCGCTTGTTGCTATCGTCTTTGACCAGTCGTAGTCAAAGCCAAGCTCGGTAAGCTGAGCCGAAAAGGTCTCTATGTTCTTTTGTGTAAAGCCGTTGGGGTGGTTACCCGTACTGACCGCATACTGCTCCGCGGGCAAGCCAAAGGAATCGTATCCCATGGGGTGAAGCACGTTATAGCCCTGCATTCTCTTCATTCTCGACATAATATCGGTTGCGGTATAGCCCTCGGGGTGTCCTGCATGAAGACCTACGCCCGAAGGATAGGGGAACATATCAAGCGCATAGAATTTAGGCTTGGAAAAATCCCAAACGTCGGTTTTGAACGTTTGATTCTCCTTCCAATATTCCTGCCACTTCTTTTCAATTTGTAAATGCTCGTATTTCATTTATATTTCCTTTCTACCGCAATTTGCGGCACTGTTTTTACATAATGGTTAGTTGGTGCTGGGTGGGGAGACGCGGTCGCTTTCGAGAAAGCTCCGCAAAGCTTTCCCCAATTTTTATGGGGTTCTACAAGATTTTCGTGACGCTGCTTTTGCTCCGCAAAATCAGCCTGCTGTTCCGTTCTGTATTGATAGATTGTAGAACCCAGCCAAGTTTGATAATGGTAAATTCTTGTTTGTTGAAACGGGGATGCGAGAAAACCGTGCGGACCGGCGTTGCACAAGTGGGGGTTTTCCCTATCCTTAGCACTCGCTAACTAAAAAACAAAAAACTCCGCCTCAAAATTGAGACGAAGTCACACTCCGCGGTACCACTCAAATTGCGCCCAAGGGACGCCACTCAAAGCCTATAACGGCGGCAACCGTTCTTCCCTACTACGTTCGAAAAGACTGCTCCGAGGTGAGTAAGAAAAAGCTCTCGGGCATCTCGCACCAACCGACACCTCTCTGCAATCCGCGCAAATTCTCTTTCCTCTTCAACGCATTTTATATTTAACAAGGATATTATATAAGACAAAAGCCTCTTTGTCAAGGCTTTTCGCATATTTTAAGAGGGGATTTTGAAAAATCCCCTCCCGAAATTATATTTCGTCTAAAAAGTATGCCTGCGTGTTGGCTCTCTTGCCCTCGGCATCAATAACGTCAATGCGGAAATAGCCGTCCGCATCCCTTATCTCAAAGCTCGCCTCGGTCAAGCCGCCATCTGCGTCATATACCGACTGCACCCTGCGACCGCGCGTTGAATAGGTTATCTGACGCGCATTTGAGCATTCAACGTGCACGCGACCGTCCTCAACATGAAGCGAATGGATCACGGGCGCCATCGAGGTGTAAAAGTCACCGCGAAGCAGTGCTTCAACGATGTTTTTATAGGTCAGGCTGTCTGCATTTACGTAAACGCTCGCACCGAACGAGCATTCAAGCGGACGCGGCTCGCGGTTGTGGTTGTCGTCTCCGCAAGAAGCAACCACTCGCTTTCCGTCGCGCAGCATATCATCCAGCACGTTGACGTCATAGTCGTAAAGACCGTCCATCGCGCAGCCGTGGTTGTATATTTCAACGCCCCAAAGTCCATCGTAGCCCGAATAATCGCCGTAATTTTCAAGCGACCAGCGAGGATGATTGTAGCAAACGAAAAATCCATGCTCGTTCGCGTCCTCAATAAGTCTTGTTATGCCCTCGCGACCGTACTCGCGCTCGTAGTCGCTTTCGGGCTTGTTTATCTTGTCACGGCGCTCGATTGCCGTAAAGTGATCGGCTACCGAATTATAGCAAAAGGCATAGTCATTGCCCTGCTCCTTGGCGTAAAGATTAAGATGGCACACCTTCATGTCAAAGTTTTTCATGGTGGACTCGCGCGGAAACTGCTTTATGGCAAACTCACCGCCCGTTATCGTAATGAAATCCTCGTCATCAAGGTAGGAATTGTTATTTATATGCTCGTGGTCGGTTATGGCAAGAAAGCTGTATCCGCGGCTCTTGTAAATGTCCTTCAGCTCCTCGGGCGTAAAGCGTCCGTCCGAAAGTGTACTGTGGCAATGCATATTGCCGCGGTAAAAATTCTTACTCTTGTCAAGCAAAATCTTTCTCATAGGCTTTTCCTTACTGTGATTTTTGTCGTAATTTATCAATAATTTGTTGTTTTTGCAATTTGTTGTTTTATTTTATACTGCTTACAACGGGAATTACGTCCCTTGTGCGCGAGGCGAGGCGGTCAAGCGCGACCTTCTCCACCCTGCCGTCCCTGTATATCCAATAGATGTCGGAGCGACTTATCATGGGCTTGTTGACTACAAAGCCCCAAGCGGCATATTCCTCGGCGGCAGTCTTTTTGGAGAGATAATTTATTGCGGTGGGCAAAACGTTCTCCCAACGACCGTCGTTCTCATCTATTTGTATCACGGTCGAGGCGCACACGGCATCAAATTCGTATCGCTTGTACGCATACATGGCGATAACGTCAATGCTTTCCTCGGGTGAGACTAAACAAAAGCCCATTCGCTCGATCAGGTCGCGGTCTATTCCGTATTTTTCAAGGCATTCCTCCACCCAGGGCGCGTCCGCCTTGTTGAACTTGGTGCTTCGGCAGGACTGCGTGTCGAGATAGACACTGTAAAGCGCCAGCCTTTCGTCGCGGTCTTGGGCTATGCCGCACGCGCGCATCATATCGTATATGACCTTGCCGCAGGATGACGCGGCTACGACGAGCGCGCACTCGCACGCGGGTGCGGGCGGCGTTGTGTGGTGGTCGACACATGCGATAACGCGGTTTTTATAGTAGGTATTGTGGTGATCTACGATCAAAAGCGCATCGCGGTCGTCAAAGGACTGCAAATATTCGTCATTCCACACACCGAGCGTCTTTACGTCGCGCAGGGTGACGTTGTCGGGCGGTGTGGGCAGCTTGATGCATGAAGCAACGTCCAAGCGACAAAGCAGGTCTTGCATCATATAAGCCGAGATTATACTGTCGGCATCGGGAAAGTCGTGTCCCGTTATGACGACATTTAAGCCCTCGGCGGCGGCTTTTTTGCACAACGATACAAGTTCAAGAGTTTTTCGCCTTAAAAGCTCGGTCATTTTTTCGCTCCAATCACACTTTTTACCTCTAAATTATACTCCAAAGCCGCATTTTTGTCAACCGATAAACCAACGGTATTATTGACACCTCCATATTCTTATGCTATAATTGGAGCTATAAATCGGCAAACGGCGGCTAAATGTGAAAGGAGCGACCAAATGAGCAAAGATATGTGTGTACCCTGCGGCGACGGAATAATCAATATCCGCACAGGCGCGATAATTCAAAAGGACTCAAAGATACTTATGGTCGGCAACGAGAGGAGCGACTACCTTTATTCCGTTGGCGGCAGGATAAAGATGGGCGAGAGCGCAGAAGAAGCCATCGTGCGCGAGGTGCTTGAGGAAACGGGCGTCAAGATGGAGATAGATCGCCTCGGCTTTGTCCACGAAAACTGTTTTTACGGCGACGCGCCCACAAATTATGGCAAGCTGATATATGAGATATCCTTTTATTTTTATATGAAAACTCCCGAGGATTTCGAGCCCGTAAGCGACAGCTTTACCGAGGACGAGGTCCGCGAGCGTTTGGTATGGGTTTCACTTGACGAGGACGTCAAGATGTATCCCGAGTTTTTCAAAACGGAGCTGAAACGTCCCGAAAATACCGTAAAGCATTTTATTAACGACGAAAAATAAGATTAAAGATACGAAAGCTATGGAAGAATTGATTTTAGTAAAACCAACGCGCGAATACGCAAGTCAGATCGCACAATACAGACAGGAGTTTCTTGATGCCGGCGACTCTATGGACGGGTGTGGATCTCTCGGACGAATGGAGAATCCGTTTGACTTCATAAAGAAGTGCAAAGACAATGAATCTCCCGACACCTTGCCCGAAGGCCTTGTTTTGGCAACCCAGTTTATGCTTGTCAGAAAGAGCGATGACAAAGTTGTCGGCATGATACAGATAAGGCACTATTTCAATGATTATCTTGCAAAATTCGGCGGTCATATCGGCTATTCGGTAAGACCGAGCGAAAGACGGCGTGGCTATGCAAAAGAAATGCTGAAAATGGCGTTGCCCTTTTGCCGCGAAATAGGTCTTGACAAGGTGCTGATTACCTGCATTGATGGCAATATCGGAAGCGAAAAGACCATTCTCGCAAACGGCGGCGTTTACGAATACACGGTTTACGAGCCGAATGAGAACAAGAATTTGAAAAGATTTTGGATAACTCTGTAACGCAAAGAGCAACGGCATAATGCACGGATATGCCAAACAAAAAGGAGAGCAGAGGCTCTCCTTTTTTTCTGTTTAGCAAAGCTTATTTTCTCTTGAGCTTGCCCGTTACCTTGCCTATGCAGGCTACGTTTGTGTATTCCTTGAGCATGATGTCGGAATACTCGGGATTGAGAGAGATAAGTCTGTCGCCGCCGTACTGCTTGAAATAGCCCTCTCCGTCAAGCACAAAGATGCCAAACTCACCGTACTCAACAGCCTCGGTCTCCTCAACCAAAAGCACGTCTCCGTCACGGTATTTGGGCTCCATG
>JBGVJM010000024.1:0-6113 GCA_045129415.1 Eubacteriales bacterium | reverse complement strand
AAGCTTATCCTTCTTCTTGCCAAGATCAAATTTAAGCTCTCTGGTAAGGCAGCTCTTACGAAAGGCGATCCATTCGTTAAGAATATCAACGACACCAAGCTGACGGGGCTCGCCATCAATAATAATATTGAAGTTGCACTTAAAGCTACTTTCAAGAGGAGTTATCTTAAAGAGCTTTTGCATCAGCTTATCGGGATCAACGCCCTTTCTCAAATCAAGCGTAAGCTTGAAGCCGTCGCGGTCGAGCTCATCTCTGAAATCAACGATTTCCTTAAGCCTGCCTTCCTTAACCAAGGCAGATATCTTATTAAGAATCTGCTCAATTGTGGTAGAATAGGGTATTTCGAGAATATCTATGCAGTTTTCCTTAGCATCATATACGTACTTTGAACGAATCCTGAAGGAGCCGTCTCCGTTATCGTATATATTTTTCATCTGCTCATAGTCGTAGATTATCTGTCCGCCGCCGGGGAAGTCGGGAGCCTTAATGATCTCCATTATCTTCTCAACGTCAATGGTGGGCTTTTTAAGTACGGCAATAGTACCGTCACATATCTCGGCAAGGTTAAAAGGACAAATATCCGACGCCATACCAACCGCGATTCCACTATTGGGAGTTACAAGAATGTTGGGGAAGGTCGTAGGAAGAAGCCGGGGCTCTTTAAGAGTTCCGTCATAGTTGTCAACCATATCGACCGCGTTCTTGTCTATACCCTCAAACAGCTCAATGCAAAAAGGGTCAAGCTTTGCTTCCGTATAACGCGCAGCCGCAGGCTTCATATCAGAGGAATACTGCTTACCAAAGCTTCCCTTGGAGTCGATCAACGGATGAAGAAGCGTTTCATTTCCGCGAGTCAAACGAACCAAGGTCTCATAAATAGATTGGTCACCGTGAGGATGAAGCTTCATTACAGAGCCTACGATATTCGTACTCTTAGTTCGATTTCCCTTAATGAGACCCATAGTATACATAGTGTAGAGAATCTTTCTATGTGCGGGCTTAAAGCCGTCTATTTCGGGTATGGCTCTCGAAACTATAACGCTCATGGTGTATGGCATATAGTTTTTCTCAATAGTCTCGGTTATCGGCTGCTCAATGGCAGGAGCATACGCAAGCGGGAGCTTTTCTTCGTTTTGTTTCTTTTTTCTTGCCATTTATTTGTCACCTTTCATATTGTAGGTTGGTTGTTATACTTTTTTAACTGTGTGCGCCGCGGCGCGTATCATTCTATTATAAAGCGCAAATCCTAAGCCTTCCTTTGAGGGAAGATGCGCGTAAATTACCTCGGGATTAATAGAATCGCATTCACGAAGCCTTGCGAAAAGCATCTTGGCCTGCATAGGCAGATCATTTCTATCTCCTATAGGCAAAAGGAGCTTGTCCTCAAGATATTGCATGTCCTCAGTATAGCAGAGAATAGCACAATTTGAATTTTGCTGCTCCTTTTTCAAAAAGGACAGCACCTTGTCATACTCGCCGTCGATAAGAATCAGGGGAGATTTCGGAGCATAATGCTTATATTTCATGCCGGGAGATATTGGATGCTCATTTTCAGATAGCGTTCCCTCAATAGTGGGGGAGACCTCAACCGATTCGCATACACAACACAAGGCATCGTAGGTTATAGCGCCCGGTCTCAATAATACTAACGACTTTCCATCACTTTTAATCATTACTATCGTTGATTCAAGACCTATCTCACATTCTCCGCCATCAATTATCATATCAACGCGACCGTTGAAATCGTCAATTACATATTGAACAGACGTAGCTGACGGCCTACCCGATATATTAGCGGAAGGAGCGGCAACAGGTATGCCTGCCTTGTCAATTATTGCGTGCGCAATAGGATGCGAAGGACATCTTATTGCAACGGTATCGAGACCGCCCGTGGTCTCATAGGGAATTGAGCTCTTTTTTGCAAGAATGACAGTCAACGGTCCGGGCATAAATGCATCCGCCAATTTATAATAAAGCTCGTTGGTTTGAGCATATCTCTCCGCATCACGCGGATATGCAACGTGAATTATCAAGGGATTGTCGGACGGGCGTCCCTTCGCCTCATAAATTCTCTTGGACGAGAGGGAATTGGTAGCATCTCCACCAACACCGTAAACCGTTTCGGTGGGCAATACAACAATTCCTCCGTCCCTGAGCGTTAAAGCCGCGTCATCTATCACGTCAGCATTCAATACAGGATCCGTTGCCCTAAGTATACGCGTTTTCATAACGCAGCTCCTTTCAATTTATTTATTGCTTTCGTTTTTGAGCTTTTCAGCGGTATCGGTTGCTATAAGCGCATCTATCATTCCGCCTATATTTCCGTTCAAAAAGCTTTCAAGAGAATAAAGCGTAAGACCGATTCTATGGTCGGTAACTCTGTTTTGCGGATAGTTATACGTTCGTATCTTTTCGCTTCTATCTCCCGTGCCTACCTGACTTCTTCTGTCCGAGGCAACCTTTTCGTTTTGCTCGCGCTGCTTGATATCGTACAGCTTTGCGCGCAGCATTTTGAGTGCCTTGTCCTTGTTTTTGAACTGAGATCTCTCCTCCTGGCACTCAATTACTATACCCGTAGGCTTGTGGGTGAGCCTGACAGCCGATTCGGTCTTATTTATATGCTGACCGCCCGCACCGCTTGTTTTACACGACTCATATATAAGATCGGAGTCCTTGATCTCAACCTCAACGTCCTCAACCTCGGGCAATACCGCAACGGTTGCCGTTGAAGTTTGAATACGTCCTTGAGACTCAGTCTCGGGAACTCTTTGAACGCGATGAACACCTGACTCAAATTTAAAGCGAAAATATGCACCGTCACCTTCAACCGTAAAGGATATTTCTTTATATCCTCCAAGCTCGGTCTCATTTGCATTTGCAACGCTCACCTTAAATCCAACGGATGCCGCATACATTGAATACATTCGGTAAAGCACCGCTGCAAACAATGCGGCTTCCTCGCCTCCGGCGCCTGCGCGAATTTCAACAATGGTGTTTTTATCATCGTTAGGATCGCGTGGAAGCAAAAGCACGGTCAGCTCTTCTGTAAGCTTTTCCAAGCGCTGCTTTGAAAGCTTTAGCTCTTCCTGAGCCAAAGCCTTCATTTCTTCATCATCAGCCTCGTCTATTATCATCAAAGCATCTTCAATAGCGCCCTGTGCCCCTAAATATTCGTTGTATTTGGTAACGATAGGAGTAAGTGCGCGATATTCCTTGATTGCCTTGGCGTAAGCGGGGGCATCGGTTATAAGCGCCGTATTATTGGCAAGCTCGTATTCAAGCCTTAAATATTTTTCCTTTGTCGATACTAAGCTTTCAAACATAAATTATGCCTTGCAAAAAGCCAGGAAGGCCTTGTGCGCAGTATAAACGTCGGTCTGGGAAACAAGCTCGTAGGGAGCGTGCATGGATATTACAGCAACACCGAGGTCAACAGTCTCAATGTTGTGCTTTGCAATGAACTTTGCAACGGTTCCACCGCCGCCCTGGTCAGCCTTGCCAAGCTCCGCAGCCTGCCAGATTACACCGTTATCCTCAAATATCTTTCTTACCCAAGCAACGTATTCAGCAGGTGCATCATTGGTGCCACCCTTGCCGCCGCTACCCGTGTACTTGGACATAGTAATACCGCAGTTAAGCTTTGCGGCATTTCTTGACTCATATACCTCGGCAAAATTGGGATCAAAGCAAGCGTTAACGTCTGCGGAAAGGCACTTTGAGTTAGCCTTTACTCTATAAAGATTACCGCCAAGCTCCTCGGTCATAGCGCCAAGAAGATCGGTAAAGAGTGCACTTTGCATACCGGTATTGCCTTCGCTTCCGATCTCCTCCTTGTCGGCAAGCACCACCATTACTGTATGAGCACTGTCGTCGGACTCGAAGAGGGCAGTGAGAGAAGGATATGCGCATACCTTATCGTCGTGACCGTATGCGGAAATGAGCGAACGGTCAAATCCAACGTCGCGTGCCTTTTCAGCGGGAACAACGAATATATCAGCGGAGAGGAAATCCTCCTCGTTCACGCCATACTTCTCATTGAGAAGGGAAAGAACGTTGAGCTTTATCTTGTCGGATGCTTCATCATCGGAGACGGGACGGGAGCCGAGAACTATGTTGAGGCTCTCTGCGGGAATAGCCGTGCCGAGAGGCTTCGCATTCTGATCCTTAGCAAGATGGGGAAGAAGGTCGTTGATGTAGAATACGGGATCTCCCGCCTCGTCACCTATTTTGATGTCAATGGACGTGCCGTCCTTCTTAACAAACGTACCGTGAAGTGCCAAGGGCATAGCTACCCACTGATATTTGCGTACGCCGCCATAATAGTGAGTCTTGGCAAAGCAAAATCCGCCATCCTCGTAGATGGGCACCTGCTTGAAGTCAAGTCTAGGGCTATCAATGTGAGAAGCAACGATTCTTACGCCGTTGTTTATATCCTCGCTACCAATGCGGAAAAGATAGAGATTTCTGCCTCTGTTGTTATAGTAGAACTTGTCGCCTGCCTTCATGGTCATACCGAAGGTGTAAGGCTTATATCCGTGCTTCTCGGCAAGGGCGATAGACGTCTTTACTGCCTCGCGCTCGGTCTTGGAATTATCCATATACTCGCAGTATCCAACGCAATAATCGTAAGCCGCCTTAATTTCCGATTCGCTGCACTTTTCATAGAAATTGTTCTTTTTGTAGGTAAGGTTTTCCTTGTTCATAGTAAATTCCTTTCTTTTGTATGTAGAAATTTTAAATCAATATAGCTTATCGTAGTAATCCCACGATGATCTCACTTTATTAAAATATTCCTGTCCGCCGCCGTATCCTTTGGGGAAGCTATCAAGAATTCCGTCCGAATTCTTATCATAAGCCTTATTTTCAAGCCACTCCTCAACTCTTGTCTCTCCCTCAAAATAGGCAATGATCGCCGTTTCCCAATGCCCGAATCGGGAATATAAATAGGCAAGATATGAAACTCCGTATTTGATATTTGTCTCAGGATCGTATCTCATTCCAACATCCATATAGCCGTCTTGAAGAATTCTATCTCTTATATCGGCGAAAGTTGTCTCAGTTAACTGCATCAAACCAACAGCACCCTTGTCGGATACTGCCGCAGGATCAAATCCACTTTCGGTTCTGATGACTGCAAAAACAAGATTTTCCGGAACACCGAATTTTGAAGCATACTTGGTAACGTATCCTTGATATTCGATAGGCTTTGGAAATACGAGATATTCAATTTGAGTGATGATAAAATCCAACAATAATCCAAGCAATAGGGCAATAGCAAGCACGATAAGGACGGTCACCGCTATGCTACCGGCACCTCTTTTTTCTTTTACTCCGTGCATGCTATAACATTCTCCTGTCCTTGAGAATATCATTTACGAGGGTATGCAACGAAGCATAATCACCGTCGTTATAAATAACGTAATTGCTTTGGCAGGTATAGAACTCATCAGTTTTTTGTGCCGATATACGAGCCAGAGCCTGCTCGCGAGTTATCTTATCGCGAAATGCTATACGCTCGGCCCTAGTATCCTTATTGGCAAGCACAGCAATAGTGAATGCGCAATCCTTTTCAAGTCCCGCTTCAAATAACAACGGAGCATCTATCACGCAAGCTTCGGGCATTGCGCATCTCAGGGATACTATTATGTCACGTATTTCTCGCACCACATACTTGTGAGTGATTTCATTTAATTCTTTAAGCTTGTGACCGTTTCCTTCTGCAAAAACTATTTTCGCAAGCGTGGCCCTATTCAAAGAACCGTCGTTGCAAAGAATGTCCTCACCAAACGTATTTGCAAGCTCACTTACACAGTCGCCCGGCTTGGATATAATCTTGTGATATACCTCATCGGAGTCAATAACAACAAAACCGTGCTGCTTCAATATCTCCCCAACAGCACCTTTTCCGGCGCCGCTGGGTCCTGTAAGACCAATTGTTACCATACTGACTCCTTTCCAAAAATTATACTTTGATTTCCTTACCCTCAAGGTGTGATCTGTGCGTGGCTTCAAGAACCGCCTGGACGGCTGCGCCATCCGCAAAGGATGGACATGCCTCTTTTTGCTCATAAACCGCGTTGAGATATGAGTACATTGATGCAATATGTCCCCG
>JBGVJM010000023.1:0-7400 GCA_045129415.1 Eubacteriales bacterium | reverse complement strand
CCTCACCCGCGCCGACAGTCAGGCTCGGGATCGGAGCAACCGTTTTGTGCGTGATCGGTTCAACGGTAAACCGCCGATGCACGTTCACCACTAACATGACGCTCAGTCTCGGTTCGTGGTCCTACCGAGAGGAACGGGTGACCCGCAGGTCACGGCACTGCCAATTATTGAGCCCCGAAGGGTCAATAATTAGGCAGCCATAGCAACGTTATTGTTAGCGTTTATTTTTAAAAATTTGAGCAGTTTAAGAGATTACTCGGCTCTACCCGCTTATCGTACCTCAAAATCCCCGTCGAAACCTTTACAGACCCATTTGTCGGCGAATTTTGCCCTCATACTGCGTTGTTCCTTGAAATCAGCTTGCCGTAGGTAACTACGGCGGTGCTTGGATTTCTGCGGTACGCCTTGTCTGCAAACAAACTTCTTGCCAAATTGTCGGCGAATTTTGCCCGCATACCGTATTGCTACTAGCAAGCGGCTCGCCGCAGGTGAATTTTTTGGATTTTGTTTGTGTCAGCCTCTATCCTTCATTCTACGCTCAATCTCACGGTCAGCATCGTGTTTGGCGATAGAGTCGCGCTTGTCGTAGAGCTTTTTGCCTCGGCAAAGACCAAGCTCAACCTTGACACGCGAATTTTTAAAATAGAGAGAGAGGGGAATGAGTGACATACCCTTTTGCGCGACCTGCCCCGAGAGGCGCATTATTTCGCGCTTGTGCATCAAAAGACGTCTTTTGCGAAGTGGATCACGGTTGAAGATGTTCCCGTGCTCGTAGGGGCTTATATGCATGCCTACGACCCAAAGCTCGCCGTTCTTTACGTCACAGTAGCAGTCCTTTAAATTGACCGTGCCCTGACGGATGCTCTTGACCTCCGTGCCGAAAAGCTCGATACCCGCCTCAAACTTTTCGTCCACGAAATAGTCGTGATAGGCCTTTTTATTTTGTGCGGCTATCTTTATGCCGCCCTTATTCTGTGCCATGACGGATACCTCCTTTCTTGCTTGGTGCAGGGTTAATTATACTATCTTTTTTTGTTGTTGTCAAGTGATATTTTGTCGGTAACAGTTTAGTTTATTTTAATTTCCACACGACTCGTTGCACTCTCAAGAGTTACGGGCTTAGCCTGAGCGTCGGAGCAGAGAAGACCGAACGACAGTCTTTCGCCATCCGCCAAAAGCTCGTGACGGCACACAACGGCACCTCGCGCGCACTCGGAGTTTTCGGGCAGCTTAGCATCGCGGAGAATGACTGTGACAGTAGCACCCGTTTCCTCGGACCAAAGTGATATTACAACGTCGGCTCCCGTCTTTTCTACGGACTCCACGGCGGTGTCAATCAAATTGTCAAGCGCGTGTACGGTATTCCAACCGACTATCTCGGCGGAGCTATTTAATTGCTCGTCATATTCGTTTTCCGCATCGTTACAAAGCCTGTTAAGCTTTCCGCAAAAGCGTTCTATTTCAGCGGCTACCTCATATTCTACGCTTCCGAGAGCCAATACGCGCACGTCCGCTACCTTTTCGAGTATTTCGGCGGGAAGATTTGCCTTTACGAAAGCAAGATTTTCCTCGTAGCTTAAATCAAACTGCTTTTCGGTTGCCGCCGCATCAAAGGCTCTGCGTTCAAGCCTTGCGGCGCGCTTGTAGTATCTCACGAACGACTTCTTCTCAAGCTTATAGAGCTTTTCAAAGAATTTTTCGGAAAATTGTGCAGCATTTTGCGTTTTGCGGAACTGAGTATACATTTGCGACGTAACGTTGTTGTTATACCACTCTGTCGTATAGAATTTCATAGTCTATCCTTTCGGTTGGGGAATAGTTGGTTTTAAATTGCCCGTGCAGACGGACTTATCCGCGCACGGGCAATCTATAAGCGTCTTTAAATTACTTAGCGAGCTTAACGGTTACGATAACGCCGCCCTCGTTAGTTCCGGAGACGGTGTATTCCTCAGTCTTGGGAACCTTGATGGTGTCACCTGCCTTGCCCTCTGCGTAGTAAACGGAGTAGGTGTCGTTGCCAACCTTGACGGTAAGCGCCTTTGTGGCATCGGTGTTTTCCTTGAGGTACTCAATGTACTGAGCCAAGGTGAGATTCTGCTCACTCATGTGCTTTGCGTGAACCTCGCCAACGTATCTGTAAGCGTCCTCAAAGCTCTCAATGAAGCCGTACTTTGCGGCATTATCCTTAAGCCAAGAAACATAATCAGAGCCGAGTTCAACATATTTTCCGGATTCTGAGGTGTTGTCGGATAGGAAAAGCATCAATCCGGTGTTGTAACCTTCGGTATCGTTTCCTCCGTATACAATTCTGTCAAATGCAGCGTCAATAGTGATAGGCTTGCCGCCTACATTGTTCTTTGCCGCCGTAAGCATACTGTGTGCAGCCGCCATTGCGGTTTTGTTAAGCATCATTCCCTTATAGGGGAGATATTCCTTTTCGGTTGTTCCGTTAAGCTCCATCTGCTCATTTCTATATGTTTGGCACTCTACCAGATCAAGTAAAGAGCGATCAACGGAATATTTGTTATCCTTATCTGCCAGCACGAGAGAGCCTGTAATAACCGTCTTTTCGTCAAGAACAAGATCCTCAAGCTGGAAGCCCGTGTCGGTGGGCTTGGGGGGAGTTACGCTTGAAACGATAATAACTACCATACAAACGAGCGCCGCAAGAAGAAGCGCGGAGATAACTACGAGCAATATCTTCTGGAATCGGCTTTTATCAATATTTTCAAGAAAAGTCATAATTTTGATCCTCTCTTTGATTTTATTTTTGGGAGTTTAGCGTATTTATTACTTTGCTGCGTCCTTGATAGAGAAGTCCATGCGGCCCTTCTTGTCAAGTCCCATAAATTTAACCTTAACTGCGCTTCCAACGTCAATACCTGCGTCGGTTACCTTATTGATGCGCTTGTCGCAGATCTTGGAGATGTGTACCATGCCTTCCTTGCCGGGAGCGTATTCAACGAAGCATCCGATATCTTCATTGGGCTTGTCCTTGCTTGCAAGGATCTTTACAACGGTACCGTTGTAGGTGCAGCCAACCTCGGGCTCAAATACGATAGCATCGATCATGGACTTAGCGATTGCTGCGCTCTCGCCGTTGATAGCCGCGATGGTGATCATACCGTCGTCGTTGATGTCGACCTTAGCACCGGAGTCAGCACAGATCTTCTGAATTACGGATCCGCCCTTACCGATAACCTCGCGGATCTTGTCGGGATCGATCTTGAAGGAGGTCATCTTGGGAGCGTACTTGGAAACCTCAGCTCTGGGAGCGTCGATAGCCTTGAGAATAACCTCGTCAATGATGTACTCACGGCCTGCTCGGGTCTGCTCGAATGCGCGAGCGATGATCTCGGGAGTAAGACCGTCAATCTTGAGGTCCATCTGAATGGACGTGATACCCTTCTTTGTACCTGCAACCTTGAAGTCCATGTCGCCATAGAAGTCCTCAAGACCCTGAATGTCTATCATGGTGTCCCAAGAGCCGTCCTCAGCGGTGATAAGACCGCAGGATATACCTGCAACGGGAGCCTTGATCGGAACACCTGCTGCCATAAGTGCAAGGGTGGAGCCGCAAACGGAGCCCTGAGAGGTAGAACCGTTAGAGGAAACTACGTCAGATACGAGACGGATAGCATAGGGGAACTCCTCCTCGGAGGGAAGAACGGGAACGAGAGATCTCTCTGCAAGTGCACCGTGACCGATCTCGCGGCGTCCGGGGCTTCTTGCTGCCTTTGCTTCACCTGTGGAGAAGCCGGGCATGTTGTAGTGGTGCATGTATCTCTTGCTCGTCTCGGAGTCGATACCGTCAAGCATCTGGGACTCGGAGAGAGTTCCGAGAGTTGCAACGGTAAGAACCTGAGTCTGACCTCTGGTAAAGAGTCCCGAGCCGTGTGCTCTGGGGAGAATTTCAACCTCTGCTGCAAGACCTCTGATCTGGTTCATGGAACGACCGTCAACACGCTTCTTGTCAACGAGCAACCAACGGCGAACGATCTTCTTCTGGATCTTATAAACAAGCTCGTCCATCATTGTGGGAAGCTCGGGATATTCCTCGGTGAACTTTTCAAGAATAGCTTCCTTGATGGGGAACATTCTTGCGTCACGAACAGTCTTGTCGTCGGTGTCGAGTGCGAACATAACGTCCTTCTCGCAGAAGTCAAAGATCTTGTCGAACATATCGTGATCAAGCTCGCAGGAGGGATATTCGAACTTGGGCTTGCCGATCTCGTCAACGATAGCGCTGATAAAGCCGAGAAGCTCCTTGATCTCCTTGTGAGCGAGCATGATAGCGTCGTACATAACCTTGTCGTCAACCTCGTTAGCGCCTGCCTCGATCATAACTACCTTTTCCATGGAAGCGGCAACTGTGAGCTGAAGGTCGGAAACCTTCTGCTGCTCGGTGGTGGGGTTAACAACGAACTCTCCGTCTACAAGACCGATATGGAGACCGCCGATGGGGCCGTTCCACGGAATGTCGGAGATTGCAAGTGCGGTGGAAGCGCCTATCATAGCGGCAACCTCGGGAGCGCACTCGGGATCAACACTCATAACGGTGAGAGAAAGAACAACGTCATTGCGGAGATCCTTGGGGAAAAGGGGACGAATGGGGCGGTCAATCACGCGGCTGGTGAGAATTGCCTTCTCAGAGGGCTTACCCTCTCTCTTGAGGTAGCCGCCGGGGATCTTACCTGCTGCATACATTCTCTCGTCGAAATCAACGGAGAGGGGAAGGAAGTCTATGCCGTCGCGGGGCTTTTCGGAAGCCGTTGCGCAGCAGAGAACTGCGGTCTCGCCGTAACGAACGAGAACGGAACCGTTTGCAAGACCTGCCATCTTACCCGTTTCGAGAACGAGAGGGCGACCTGCCAACGTGTACTTAAAGGTCTTAAAATTTTTGAACTCCATCTGGGAGCTTACGATCGTAGTGGACATTTTTGTTTCCTCCATTTTGATTTTTTTTATTGTATCGCACGGAGTTTTAGAACTTAAATGCGAGTCTTGACACGCCCGAAATACACGTATTCAAGGGTGCAAGGCACACATTTAAGCACTAAAATCTCTCGTGCATTTGCTTTTTGATTTGGGTTTTTACAGCAAGAAGCGGAGTGATAGCAGCGCCAGCACTCCGTTTCTTATACAATTATTACTTTCTCAGACCGAGCTTTTCAACGATAGCTCTGTATCTTTCGATGTCAACCTTCTGAAGGTAGTTGAGAAGGTTTCTTCTGTGACCAACCATCTTAAAGAGACCACGGCGGCTGTGATTGTCCTTGTGGTTACCCTTAAGATGCTCGGTGAGGTTAGCTATTCTGTAGGTAAGGATAGCGATCTGAACCTCGGGAGAACCTGTGTCACCCTCGTGAGTTGCGTACTGTTCAATAATTGCCTGCTTTTCTGCTGCTGTCATTTTCGTATTCACCTTTCGAAAATAAAATATTTTTTTGCAAAATACGAGCTGCACCGCAACCGAGAGGGTGAAATTCACGCTTTGGGTTGTCTCCATAGGAGTTTTACGGGCGTGACTGTAAGCCCCGAGAAGCCGTGCCGCCGTTATGCAGGGTATATTATAACATAAGAAACACGGTTTGTAAAGGGGTTTTTCCCATTTTTAAAAATTTTTTTGATATTTTACATTATATAGAAGGAAATTTTGAATTTTTTTGTCGTTTGAGTGCAAAAAACGTTATTTTTGAGGTGTTATTGGAGTGCTTTCGGACTTGTTCTTTCGCACAAGGGCGGCAAGCTTGGTGATAAGGGTGTAGGTGCCCGACACGACAAGCAAAACGCCGAAGAATTTGCGCAGCAGGTCGGGACTTATTCGCTGACCTAAAAGCACTCCGACGACAGTACCCACAGCCGCAAAAAGCGACATGAATACCACAAGGCGGACGCGCAGTCTTTTTCGGAGCGCGTGAAAGACCAAAGCCGCGCTTGCCGAAAACACGAAAAATAAAAGATTGTATCCGCGCGCGCTTATAGAGTCAAGCCCCTCGATCATGGTAAGCCAGATCACAAAAAGTCCTCCGCTTCCGACACCGAGTCCCGACAGTATTGCGATGACAAATGACGCAATGGCGGATATGATGCTTTGAATCCAAGACGAACCATTCATATCAGCTCCATAACATGCGCGCGCCCGACCAGATGACGAGTGCGGCAAAGGCTATTTGTATTATTGTGCTTTTGACCTTTGACAAAAGCAGGCTTCCGAGCGCGCCTCCCACGGCGGCGGGTATTGCGAAAAGGGAAAAGCCCACAGTATCCATCATTCCGCGCATTGAATAGATGGCGCAGGACAGCGCGCAGCTGGGTATCATAGCCGCCTGAGCGTTGATATAAACGTCGCGACGGTCGGGAAATTTGTCCTTTACCAGCGCGGGAAGAGAAAGCGAGAGCAGTATGCCGCCGCCTGCCCCGATAAGCGAATTTATAAGTCCTGCCGCCGCGGCGATTATCGCTATTACGGCATTGCTGATTTTACGCATTGTTTTTTAGCCTCCGAGTCGAAAAATAAATCAAAATCTCTTTACAAGATAAAGAATATATGTTATAATTATTATAAGTTTGGACTTTCCCGAGGAAAGACCGTGGATTTTGCCATTATTGTGTGCAAAAATTGCCGATTTAATGCATCATTAAAAAAACAGTAATTTTGAAAGAGGACTCGTACATGCCTGCTAAGAAGAACAACAACAGAAGCGGCGCAAAGCCACAAAGAAGGGACAACGGTGCGTCAAGCGCGAAAGCCGAGAAAAAGCCGTCGTTTGCATATCAGCTCATACCATATATCTTTGCGGTAGTAGCTATATTTTTGATGTTCTGCTTTATTGCAAATGCTTTTTGCAATCCCCAGAACTCACTTTCGGGAGGAAAAGAGGGCGACCATACCTTGGGTGTAGTCGGATTCTGGATATGCCAGATATTCTTTGGTATCTTCGGTCCTGCCGCGTATGCCATTCCCGTAATACTTGCCTGCTTCGTTGTATTTTGGAAGAACTACAACAAGCGCGATTTCGTTGCCATCAACGCAATAATCGCAGTTATAACCGCGGTTTGTGCGGCGGCGCTCATCCACACCTTTACCTATGCGGGTATAGGTAAGGATGCGTTTGTCTTTGAGCTTGGCAGCTTCTTTGAGGAGGGTGCTAAGGGAGTAGGCGGCGGATTCCTTGGCGGTGTGCTGAGTACGGCACTTGTAATTTGCTTCAACGTCGGTGGCGCGATATTCGTGCTTATCGCGGTTCTTATACCTCTTGTAACCTTTTTGGCGGGAACAACGCCTCTTGCCATCGCGCTTTGGATAATTGACAAGGTCAAGGCGGCAATGGCGGAGCAGAGAGAGCTTGCAAAGGAAAGACGCGAGGAAGCGGCTCTTGAAAAGAAGGAGCTTATGG
>JBGVJM010000022.1:0-2333 GCA_045129415.1 Eubacteriales bacterium | reverse complement strand
AGTGTAAGGGAAGCGGAGCCGAGAGCGGAGAGGCTGAAACGTGTCCCACCTGCCGCGGAAGCGGACAAAGACGCGTGATGCAGAACCTGGGCGGTATGCAATTCCAGACCACGGCAACGTGCGATACCTGTCGCGGAACGGGAAGATACATTAAAAATCCCTGCAAGTCTTGTCGCGGCTCGGGCTTTGAGCGCGTAACAAAGAAGATAACCGTTGACATTCCCGCAGGAATTGATCACGGCAAGGGACTCGTTATTCGCGGCGCGGGTAACGACGGAAAGATGGGCGGACCCTCGGGCGACGTGCTTGTTATCGTGAGCGTGCGCCGCAGCCAGACCTTCAGGCGCGAGGGATACAATTTGTACTGTGACGTTCCGATTACCATCACCGAGGCGACCTTGGGCGCGGAGATAGAGATACCTACGCTTGAGGGCAGGGAGAAGTATACCATTCCCGAGGCAACGCAAACGGCAACCACCTTTGCATTGCGCGGACGAGGTGTGCCTATGGTAAATTCCACCCGTCGCGGAGACCTTTATTTCACGGTCAACGTTGAAATCCCCCGCGGCTTGACGGATAAGCAAAAGGAGCTGCTCCGTCAGTTTGCGGATGCTTGCGGAGAGAGTAATTACGCCAAGAAAAAGTCTTTTTTGAAAAAGGATAAAAAGTGATTTATGAGCGACTTTACAGATAAGGATTACGTTTGCGGCGACTACGGAGAGACTACCGAGTGGTTGCAGATAAAGGTTACCGTTAAGACCGAGCAGCTTGACGCCTTGGTCGAGGTCATGAGCGAGTTTGATACCAACCTTCTCATTGATGACCTGAGCGATATAGACCTCAAAACGTGCTACGGTGATCTCATTGACGAAAAGATACTGAACGCGGACAAAACGCATGCCGCGGTCTCATATTTCGTGCCCGAGGATACCGATATGGAGGCAACGATGAAGCAGCTGCACGAAAGACTTTGCGCATGCGGCTTCGGTGATACCGAAGTTGAGGTCATAGGTCATTGCGAGCAGGACTGGGCAAACGCATGGCGCGAGTTCTACAAGCCCTTCAAGATCGGCAGGATCGTTATAGTTCCCGCATGGGAGAATTACGAGGCTGAGGAGGGTGAGCTTATAGTCAGAATGGATCCCGGTATGGCGTTCGGCACGGGAACACACGAAACGACAAGGCTTATAATCGGTCTTTTGCAAAAGTACGTTAAAGAGGGAATGAGCCTTCTCGACGTTGGAACGGGAAGCGGAATTCTCGCTATTTGCGGCGCGATGCTTGGTGCCGACTCTTGCCGAGCTTACGACATTGATCCCATGAGCGTGCGCGTTGCCAACGAAAACATTGCCGATAGCGGTCTTACGAATAAGATCATCTGCGAGCAGAGCGACCTTCTTAAGCAGGTGGAAAACACCGTTGGCGGCTACGATATAATCTGCGCAAACATAGTTGCGGACATAATTATTCGTATGACACCTGATGTTGAGCCGTTTATGGGCAAGCAAACGGTGCTTTTGGCTTCGGGAATAATTTCGGAGCGTTGTAGGGACGTCGTTGAATGCTTTGAAAAGCACGGCTTTAAGATAGTTGAAAAGGCTACCGATAACGGCTGGTGCGCCCTTGCGGTAATGCTCAAATAACAAGCGAAACAAGGCGGTTTTCCGCCTTGTTTTTTTTGTTTTCGGCATCAAACACCCCCAAAATCCGCATTTTACCCCCGAAAATCTACCACTTAGCAAAAAGTGCTTTACAAACGAGGATAAAAATGGTAAAATCAAGCTATCGGAGGTGAGGACAGCTTTGAGGATAAAGATTGAGATAACGGATGAATCCGAAGAGATAGTTATTCGCTGCCGCGAGCGTGACGAGCGCATAAGCGAGCTTGAGCGTACGCTGGACAATGCCTTGAAGGGCAGCGGCGAGATGGCGCTGTTCTCGGGTGGCGCGGAGTATTACGTTCCCAAAAAGGAGATACTGTTTTTTGAAAGCGAGGGCGACAAGATATACGCGCAGACCGCCGATAAGCGCTATGCCACCGCGCATAAGCTCTTTGAGCTTGAGGATATGATGCCCGCGTATTTTGTGCGCATATCAAAGTCAACCATCGCAAACGTAAAGGCGATAGCATCATTGCGCCGCGAGGTGACGGGAAACGGAGAGCTGACCTTTAAGGGTTGCAAAAAGAGCGCTTATTTTTCGCGCGGATACTACAAAAAATTAAGAGAAAAAATTGACGAAGTGAGGTTTTCAAAATGAAGGGTTGGAAAATATTCTGGGGATTGGCATTTATCGCAATCGCGGTATTTCTGATACTTGAGGCGCTTGGTGTT
>JBGVJM010000021.1:0-4282 GCA_045129415.1 Eubacteriales bacterium | reverse complement strand
AATATGCCGAGGCAAAGTACAACATTTGCCGACACGATGGACTCCAAATGCTCGTTACAAACGCGGACTATGAAAAAACGCTCAAGATAGCCGACGAGATGGCTGTTCCCGTAACCTATTTTTCTTCAAAGCGCCATTCTTATGCGGATATAGTTCCAAAAAACAAGAAAAACGCGCTTGCTATATACGAGGATGACGGAGTGATCTACGTTGATAACGGGCAGGAGCGCGAAGCGGTCTTGAATGCCTCGGACATCCTGCTTCCCGGCGCACACAATATGGAAAATTATATGGCGGCAATAGGACTTACGCGCGGTCTTGTTTCAAGCGAAACCGTTAGGGAGATCGCCCGTACATTCGGCGGAGTTGAGCATAGACTTGAATTCGTCAGGGAGCTTGACGGAGTTAAGTATTATAACAGCTCCATAGATTCCAGTCCCTCGCGCACTATGGCGGCACTCGGCGCGCTTGAAGTAAAGCCCATAATAATTTGCGGCGGAGCGGAAAAGGGAATTGAGTTTGACGAGCTTGCCGACGCGCTTTGCAAAAGGACCAAATCGGTTGTGCTTACGGGCGCGACCGCGCAAAAAATATACGATAAAATAATGGATAGCGAGTATTACGATGCCCGAGCTTTACCCGTTTGCATAGTGCAGGACTTCCGCGATGCCGTGCTTTATGCCAAGAGCATAGCCAAGGAGGGCGACGTTGTGCTGTTATCTCCCGCATGCACCAGCTTTGACCGTTTCCGCGATTTTGAGCACCGCGGCAATTACTTTAAGGAAATAGTAAAACAACTGTAAAAAAGGATACAAAAATGCAATTTTCAGACAAGATATGTGACATAGCAAAAAGAGCCGAGAGCGCACTCGAGCCCTATTTTCGCCGTATAGACGAAATTTCGTACTACAACACCAACAAAATAATGGACGCATTCCGTGAGCATCGTGTTGCGGCAACAAACTTTGACACCACATCGGGTTACGGCTACGACGACCGCGGACGCGACGTTTTGGACAAAATATGGGCGGACGTTATGGGTGCCGAGGCGGCGTTCGTGCGCCACAATATAGTAAACGGAACGCAGGCACTGACCATAGGTCTTTTCGGTCTTTTGCGCCCGGGTGACCTGATGTGTTCTATCGCGGGCAAGCCCTACGATACTCTCGAGGAGGTCATAGGAATTGCAGGTGAGGCGGGCAACGGCTCGCTTGCCGATTTCGGAGTGAGATACGAGCAGATAGATCTTACCGCAGAGGGCAATTTTGATTTTGATAAAATAGGTGAGGCACTTCGCCGAGAGCTTGATGGCGGCAAGCCTGTAAAGGTAATATTCATTCAGCGATCCAAGGGCTATCTTAACCGTAAGACCTTGACGGTTGCCGAGATCGGCGAGGCGGTAAGGTTCGTTAAGAGCATATCTCCCGAAACCTACGTAGTAGTTGACAACTGCTACGGCGAGTTTACCGAGACCACCGAGCCCACGGCAGTTGGCGCGGATATGATAATAGGCTCGCTTATCAAGAATCCCGGCGGCGGAATGGCCGAAACGGGCGGATACATAGCGGGAACGGCGCGTGCCGTCGAGCTTGCATCCTACCGTCTTACAAGCGTTGGCTGCGGACTTGAGGTAGGAGCTACTATCGGTCAGACCAAGAATATGTATAAGGGACTTTTCTATGCGCCTCACACCACCGCGCAGGCACTCAAAACGGCGCATCTTGCCGCCTATGTGTTTGAGGAGCTTGGATATGACGTTGAGCCTCGCTGGAACGTGGAGCGCTCCGACATAATTCAGTCGGTAATTACGCGCAAGCCCGAGCTGCTTTGCGCATTTTGTCAGGGAATTCAAAAGGGCTCGCCCGTTGATTCCTTTGTAACGCCTATGCCTTGGGCAATGCCCGGATATACAAATGAGGTAATTATGGCGGCGGGAACGTTCGTGCAGGGCGCATCCATTGAGCTTTCCGCGGACGGACCTATGAGAGAGCCCTACACCGCCTTTTTCCAGGGTGGACTCACCTATGAAAGCGGCAAGATAGGAATACTTTCAGCCGCAGAGGCAATGCTTAACGTATAAAAACGGAGAAGTGAAATGTTGAAATTGACAAAAAGGATTATAGGAGCTGTGCTTTTGTGCGCGCTTCTTGTGTGCGCTTTTGCGTCCTGCTCGCAGGATAACGTGCCCGAGGGCTATCAGCTTGTCGCGTGCGAGGGAGACGAATTTCGTCTTTACGTGCCTCTTGGCTGGCAGTCAAGCACAAAGGGCGGAATTACAAGCGCGATCTATTCTATGGATAATAACGTCACGGTAAGCGTGTATGAGGTGTCGGATGCCGATGACTTGACGGCCCAGGAATATTGGGCATTGTGCGATGCGCAGATGAAGACCGAGCTTTATGAGTATTCCGCGTCCGAAAAAATCGAAAAGGCAATACTTGGCGGCAAGGCGGCAATAAAGACCGTTTATGCGGCAAAGCATACGCTTGTTGACGGAAAAACGGGCGAGCCTGCAATGGTGGAGTATAAGTATATGCAGATAACCGCCAAGCACAACGGCAAGACCTTCGTTTTGCTTTACAGTGCGCCTGCGGATAAATACGATACCTTTGTGGAAACCGTGGAGGGAGACGCAAACGGAGTTGGCATAATCCCTTATTTCGTGTTTGCCGAGGCTTATCACAGCGCGGACAACGATAAAGAGTATTCGGACGATGTCACCGCGCCCGACGGTATGAAGCTTATCTCCACGGACGAGCGCGCTTATAGATTTTTCGTGCCTGTCGCATGGACGGTAAACGTGCGCACCGAGGCTACCGCCGCTTATATTGACGAGGCGGACGGAACACGCTCAAACGTCAGCGTTCAGATGTATATGACGGGCGACGAAAGAGAGACCGTTGCCGAGTATTTTGCAAAATGCGAGAAGAGCTACAAAAACCTTTTCTCAAAATACGATCTTATTTCCGATACCGAGATAAAAATGGACGGTATCGTGGCGCGCAAATACGTGTACGAGATACAAAACGGCGGCAAGGATTACGTTCAGCTGCAGGCGATAGTCAAAAAGGGAGCAATGTTTTACGTTGTGACCTATACGTCCACGCCCGAGCATTTTGATGCTCACCTTGGCGACGTCCAAAAAATGATAGAAAGCTTTGATATAAGATAATTTGCAGAAAGGACGGCGCGGCAGCTGCCGCAAAACCGATATGATATATTTTGACAACAGCGCGACTACCGAAATATCGGCATCCGCAAAGCGGGCGATGATTGACGCGCTTGACGTGTACGGAAATCCCTCGTCCACTCATAAAGAGGGAATAGAGGCAAGACGAATAGTCGAGGACGCGCGTCAGGCCGTGGCGTCGGCACTCGGCGCGGGCAGGGTGAACGTTGAAAATCTCGTTTTCACGGCTTCGGGAAGTGAGGCGAACAACACTGCCATTCTCGGCGTTGCTTATGCAAAGGCAAAGCGAAGACAAAACAGAATAATCACTACCGATTCGGAGCATCCGTCGGTTGATAACGTTATGAGAAGGCTTGAGGCGGACAGCTTTGAGGTCGTAAGGCTCAAAACGGTTGGCGGAGCTATTGACGAGCAGGAATTTTTGTCCTATATGAACAATGACGTTTTGTTGGTCTCCATAATGATGGTAAACAACGAAACGGGCGCTTGCTATGACGTAAAAAAGCTGTTTTCAATGGCAAAGCGCATAAACGCGGATGTGGTTACGCATTGTGACGCGGTGCAGGGCTTTATGAAGATACCCTTCACTCCAAAGGGAATTTGTGCCGACCTTGTAAGCGTCAGCGCGCACAAGATACACGGACCTAAGGGCGTAGGTGCGCTCTATATCAGCCCCGAGGTGATCAAGACCAAAAGGCTTATTCCTTTCGTGCTTGGCGGCGGTCAGGAGGGCGGTTGGCGCTCGGGAACCGAAAACGTTGTCGGTATAGCGGGCTTTGGTGCGGCGGCAGCCGAGGCAAGAGCAAGCTTTAACGCAAATGTCGATAAGGTCAACGGCCTTAGATCAACATGTGTTCGTATGCTTGAAGGACTTGAGGTCAGGATCAATGAGCCGCGCACGCGCGCTCCGCACGTGCTGAGCGTGACTTTGCCCCGTATCAAGAGCGAGACTATGCTCAATTTCCTGTCGTCAAAGGGAATTTGCATTTCGGCAGGCTCGGCTTGCTCGGCACATTCAAAGCACATGTCCTCGTCATTGCTTGGCTTCGGACTTACTCCCGACGAGGCGGATACTACGGTCCGCATAAGCTT
>JBGVJM010000020.1:0-10345 GCA_045129415.1 Eubacteriales bacterium | reverse complement strand
CTCATAGGTGTTTCGGGAATGCTTGGAGAGGCGGTAACCGAGCCCGCGCTCTACGTTATACCTATTTTCAACAGCGTTCAAAGCATGATAGGAATATTCTCCTTTGAGGCAAATATCATAAACGTTATTATCACAGTCTTGGCAAATCTCGCATTCACCGCGGTCGGTGTATTTGTGTTGACGAGAATGTTCAACAGTGAAAAAATAATGTTCAACAGATAATCAAATACTTAAAATAAATAAGCATACTTAACTTGTTTTTGAAATTTTGTTAAGTATGCTTATTTTTTATTTAATTTTGCAATAATAGTTAAGTTTGTTTAATTTTCTTTCTTTATTGCAGGAATCTGGCATATCGGCACGGCGGCGATGGCGGTTATAACTATTTCGGGTATCATAAAGAGTCCGTTATAGAACACCGAATAGATAAACGAAAGCGCATTGCCCTCTGCCGAGCTCATTATCACGTCGCCTATCGCGTAAAAGCCCTCCTGAGTGAAGAACCACTCCGCCCACGCGCCGTAGAATATGTATCCCGACACGATATGTGCAACGTATCGCAAAGACAACGCCAGCACGACTCCGAGAACGATTGCGGCGGTTTTGTTCTTCACTCTATTGCGGAATACACCGCCAAGTCCCAATACCGTGTATGCAATAAGATAGTCTATCAAAACTATCCATATCGCCGCCGAATAGCCCATAAAGCCTTCGGAATTCGGTAAAAACAGCATCATTACCGTTCCCGATGCGCCCTGCGTCAGCGACAAAATTATCTGTATGAGCGAATAGCAGAACGCGGTAAAGGTTCCCCATTTTACACCGTACATGTATGCCACTATAATTATTGGCAGCATGCTTGCAACGGTGAATCCGCCGCCGAACGGCAAATTCAAAAACGGAATGTACGCGCACACGAGCGCTAATACGGTTGCCAGTGCCAGCATCATTGACGAAATCGTCAGTCTTCTTACGTTTTGCTTCATTTCAATTCCTCCTTGAGCAAACAAAAAAATTCATCCGCACGGAAAATCGTGGCGAATGAATTCCTTGACCGCTTTTGAGCAATCTTAAAAAACAATGAAATCTTCCTACGCCGGTATTATCCGTTTCAGGTACGAGGGTTCGGAGGTCTCCGTCTCAGCCGCGCGCTTTGGCGCACAGCACCCCTGATCTTCTATGCAAGATGTTACGTCGGCTCTGCCGACAAGAGCATTATATCACCAATACCTTACAATGTCAAGAAAAATTTTTGATTTGTCCCTATTTGTCCGCAAAAATAAGTACATGCCGCGCCAACATATAATCGGTAACGGTATTTATCAGACTAAGATTTTGAAAGGAGCTTTTAAGTATGATATTCCTATCCTTGCTGTTGGCGGCATTCACAAGACTTCTCTCCCCCATTTTAGGACTGAGCACGGGACAAAGCTTTCCGCCGGCACTTTCTTCCGAGGAGGAGCGCCAATGCTTTGAGGATTTTAAAAAGGGCGACGAGGAGGCGCGTCAGCGACTGATATTGCACAATCTGCGCCTTGTGTCGCACATCGTCAGAAAATACTATTCAACGAGTAAAAATCAGGAGGATCTCGTTTCCATAGGCACTATCGGACTTATAAAGGCTGTGGACACCTACAACGCCTCAAACGGCACACGCTTTGCGACATACGCGTCAAAATGTATACAAAACGAAATACTTATGAGCTTTCGCTCACAAAAAAAGCACAGCTCGGAGATATCGATCCACGAGACCATCGACGTTGACCGCGACGGCAATCCGCTCGCTTACATGGACGTTATAAGCAGCGATGAAAACATTCCGCTTGAAATAGAAAGGAAAATTTTGACCGACAAGGCAATGAAATGTATAAAGACCGTGCTTTCCCTACGCGAACGGCAAATAATCGTTATGAGGTACGGTCTTGGCGGTGTTGAGGAGCTGACTCAACGCGAGATAGCCGAAAAGCTGGGAATTTCGCGCTCTTACGTTTCAAGAATAGAAAAGAGCGCCCTTGAAAAGCTCAAGGTCGCTCTTGATGCCTGACTTAGCCGCGTCTTTTACCTTTAAAAAATATTGCCGCTAAATATCCAAAGCATATTGCGGCGGCAATTCCGCCTGCGGCGGCGCTAAGTCCTCCCGTGAAGGCTCCAAGCAGTCCCTGCTTATCTACCGACTCGCGAACACCCTCACTGATAAGATATCCAAATCCCGTAAGCGGCACCGTAGCACCCGCGCCCGCAAGGTCAACTATGGGCTTGTATATTCCGATAGCTCCCAGCACGACACCGCCCACAACGTACATAACAAGTATTCTTGCAGGCGTCAGCTTGGTCTTATCGATGAGTATCTGCGCTATGGCGCAAAGTATTCCGCCTATGACGAATGACCATATAAATTTGCTGAAAATCTCCATATTTCTTACCTCTCAAAATAGACCAGATGGCCTATGGCGGGAATACTCCTGCCCTGCTTTATCATATCGGGACTCATCATTGCGCCCGAGCCCACGAAAATTGCGTTTTTCAATATTTCCTTTTTTATGGCAGGCAATACGTACGCCGACATTACCGCCGCGGAGCATCCGCAGCCCGAGCCGCCCGCGTGTGTATCCTGCCTTTGCTTGTCGTATATGAGAATGCCGCCGTCGGTATAGTTTTCCGACAACCGATAGCCCTCAATATCCATAAATTCGCGCAAGAGCTGTGCGCCCTCATGTCCCAAGTCACCCGTGAGTATAAGGTCGTAATCGTCGGGATGCGTGCCGCTTTCGGAGAAAAACCTTACCAACGTGTCACACACGGCTCCCACCATAGCCGCGCCCATATTGTTGGCATCGTTAATTCCCTTATCTATCACCCTACCGGGCATTGCGGCACGTATCTTTACCTTGCCGGCATCCCCGTCACCTATTATAAACGCGCCCGCGCCCGTTACCGTCCACTGAGACGTCGGAGTTCGCTGACCGCCGTACTCTATGGGCGTTCGGTACTGTCTTTCCGCGGAGCAGTTATGAGACGACGTTACCGCCGCACAACGCTCAAAAACCTTATGCGTCGTCATTACGGAAGCCAGCATTATTCCCTCCGCCGAGGTCGAGCATGCGCCGTAAAGTCCAAAATACGGTATATTGCAGCCCAAAAGACCGTATGCCGAGCCCACACACTGATTTAGCAGGTCTCCGGCAAATATTGCGCCTACCTCTTCGTTATGCAATCCCGCTCTACTTAGCGCGATATTGAGCGCAATGCTCTGCATCTCTCCCTCGGCGCTCTCCCACGTCTCTTTATTGAAGCGGTCGTCGTCGCTGTGAAAGTCAAAAAGCTTGCCCATAGGTCCCTCGTATTCCTTTTGTCCGACCGCATTTGCACAGCTGATTATTGATGCATTAAGCTTTATTATGCCGCTACTCATTGTTTTTCCTCCACGCTTTTTTGTTAGTATCTGCATACTTTTTGACGTTATGCGCCTATATAGTAAAAAACTATTGATATTTTTTATGTTTTGTGTTAAAATATGTATATGAATATACGAAATTAACGTTTGGAGGTAAAAAAATGCTTTCATCTCATGAAAAACAATATCATATAGGCGTAGGACTTGGCGACGTTGGTAAATACTGTATCGTTCCCGGTGATCCCGGAAGATGCGAAAAGATCGCCGCTATGCTCGACGAGCCCTATCACGTAAATACAAACCGCGAGTACAACATTTGGAACGGAAAATTGAACGGCGAGACCGTTACCGTTTGCTCAACGGGTATAGGCGGTCCTTCCACGGCGATTGCCGTTGAGGAGCTTGTAATGAGCGGAGTTACCACGTTTATCCGAGTGGGTACCTGCGGCGGTATCGACCTTGACGTAAGATCGGGCGACGTTGTTATCGCATCGGGTGCCATCAGACAGGACGGCACCTCGCGCGAGTATGCTCCCCTTGAATTCCCCGCGGTTGCAAATGCGGACGTGCTTTTCGCTCTCCGCGAATCCGCGCGCGAGCTTGAATACCCCAACCATACGGGAGTCGTTCAGGCAAAGGACTCCTTCTACGGTCAGCATTCCCCTGCCCGCATGCCCGTATCATACCAGCTGACTAACCAATGGGAAGCGTGGAAGCGTCTTGGCACGCTTGCAAGCGAAATGGAGTCCGGAACATTGTTCGTTGTCGGCTCATATCTGCGCGTGCGCTGCGGAGCAGTCTTCAGCTGCGTATGGAATCAGGAAAGATTCCTTGCAGGTCTTGACACACACGACGACGAATCACACGACACCGAGGCGGCTATCAGAGTTGCCATCCGCGCAATCGGAAAGCTTATAGAGCAGGATAAGCAAAGGGGCCAAGACTTGGTATGAATAAAAACTGCCAAAGCTCCGTACCCGAATGTCCCGACGGCGTGCAAAAGGATAAAAAAAGCTCCCCCGACATAGAGGAGCGCATATATAGATTTCTTGATGCCGCCGAGAAGATCGCCATAAAGCTTGCCGCGCTTAACAAAAAGCGCAAGGCTGCCGCGAAAAAGCAGCTGAAAAAAGACAAGAAGATAGGCAAGATAGATAAAAGGACGGGTGCGCTCATTCTTAAAAAGCAAAAAGCTCAAAAGGTGCAAAAGCCGCAAAAGCGGTATAAGGCACCAAAGAAATAACAAAAAAGAGGTCACAAGACCTCTTTTTTGTTTTTTGCGTCAGTTGATATCCTTACATTGACTTAAAGAAGATACTTCCGTATCACTTTAAATCCATCTTTCTGATACGCTTTCTCATCTTGAGTATATCCCTTATCATCTTTATGGAGTCTCTCACCATTCTTACCGTGCTTTCACGGTGGTTTATGACCTTAACGGGCATTTCTACTATTTTATAACCCAATTTATTGGCAAGAAGGATGCACTCAAAGTCAAATGCAAATCTGTTTACCTCGCATCTTGAGAAGATGGGCTTTACCGCCTCGCCGCGAAACGCCTTACAGCCGCACTGCGAGTCCGAAAGCTTGAAGCCGCCTATGATACAAAGCACCTTTATATATGCCTTTGACGCCAGCTTGCGCAAAAAGGTATAGTTCTCGTATCCGTCCTTGGCGAGATTGCGCGAGCCTATGAGCATCTTGGCATCGGGATTTTCGGCAAAGGTATCAGCCACTCTCTTGATAACGTCCGTGCCGTATGCAAGGTCGGCATCGGTGAACATAACTATGTCTCCCGAGGCTTCAAGCATAGCCACTCTTACAGCATAGCCCTTGCCCATATTTTGCTCATATCCGACGACCTTGACACGTGGCAGGTTCATGTCTTCAACTATTTTGCCGCAATCATCCTTTGAGCCGTCGTTTGAAAATATTATCTCGTAGTCGTCAAAATTAGCTTCCATGTACCTTGAAAGCTCGGTCGCAGTATCCTTAATGATAGACGACTCGTTGTACATTGGAATACACAGTGAAAATTTCATATTTTGCTTGTCCTCTTATTTTTTATATACGTTTATTTCAAATTCTATTTGCGTGGTGAGAGTTCCAAGAGATGAAAGCTTGTGCTTGTCCCCTTCACTCGTTCTCCAATAATACGGAGTCATTGAAAATAGCGCGTCTATGTGTTCTCTTCCCATCACGGTTGCCGTATACGAACAGGTAACCGTTTCTACGTGCGTCATTTTTTGCGGAAGATCGGCTCGCTCGGTATTTTCGTAGACCTCGTCGTAAAGCGCCTTTTTGAGTCCCATAAGGTGATCCTTGCCGGCTCCCACAACGAACAGGTATCCACCGTCCCGAAGCACGCGGCTATACTCCTCCTCGGCACACGGCGCAAACACGTTGACAACGGCATCCGCCGCCCCGTCCTTTACGGGAAGCTTGAAAACGCTTGCGGTTGCATAGAGCAGGTTTTGAATACCCTCTCTCCTTGCCTGCTTTGAAGCGCAAAGGCAGGCGTGCTTTGACAGATCAAAGCCAAGCACCGTTCCGCTTTGGCGCGCAAGCATTGAGGTGTAGTAGCCCTCGCCGCAGCCTGCGTCTATGACGGTCGGATCCTCGCCCACGTAAGCCTTAACGGTATCGCAAACGGCTTGTGCCGCCATTTCATAATAACCGCTGTAAAGAAATCCGTGGCGCGCCGAAACCGCCTCCTTGGAGTCTCCTCCACCCGTTCCCGACAAGCTTAAATATCCGCCCGCAGAGAAATCAAAGCAATGCGTCTTTTTCCCTTGGCATTTGGCACTTTTTTTGTCATCCGTCACCTGAAGGCTCGCCTCGCACACGGGACATCTCAATATTTGATTTACAATATCTCCGCTTTTCATTTAGCGCTCCTTAACAGTAATTATCCCCGAGAAAGCCTCGGGGATAACGTTTCTCAATTTATTTTAATACATTTCGCCTCAATTTGCAATAGTTAACGACAAAAAAGTTTGATAGTTAAGCATTTTCGACCTCGTCAACCACCTGGAAGGTCTCAAATTCAAACCAGAAGTTTGATCCCTCGCCAACTTGGCTCTCAACTCCGTACATGACACCGTGCGCTTCAAGGATTCCCTTTACTATTGAAAGTCCGAGTCCCGTGCCTATCTTGGCGCGCTTATGGACCTTGTCAACCTTGTAATATCTATCCCAGATATAAGGAATATCCTCCTTGGCAATTCCCTCGCCCGTGTCTATGACCGAGATCCTCACCTTGTTGTCCCAAACGGACTGCACGATGCTTACCCTCTTATCCTCTCCCGTATAATTGAGCGCATTGTTTACGAGGTTGTAAACGACCTGCAATATCATAGTCTTGTCGGCATTTATGAATACGTCTCCCTCCGACTCAAAGGTTATTTCGTATCCATCCTTTTCGGTAAGCTTTTCGTATCGCTTTAGCACCGAGGACACAGTCTCGGTAAGATTAAGTGCCTCGCACTCGGGCTTGCGCGTACCCGCGCGTATCTTGGACAGATCAAGCATGTCGTTTACTAGCTGGGTATGTCTTACGGTCTCGTCAATGATGACCTGAACGTTTTCGGGCGTGTTTTCACCCGGAATATCGCGGATGACCTCGCCATATCCCTTTATCATGGTCAGAGGTGTGCGAAGATCGTGCGAGATATTGGCAACAAGCTCGCGCTGGAGCGTATCGGTTTTGGCAAGCTCCTCCGCGGCATAATTGAGTGCCTCGGCAAGCTCCGCCGCCTCCTTATATCCGCCGCCGTCAAACTCGGCGCTGTAATCTCCCGTTGCAAGCTTTCTTGCGGAATTGCTCATTTTTTGCAAAGGAACACAAATTATCTTTGAAATGGCAAGCGCAACTATAAGCGCTCCCATGATAAGTATGCACATTATCCATCCAAACTGTCTTTGCAGCGTATTTACCGTTGCCTTTAAGGGAACAAGCTCGGATTCCATGATAAGCACGTATTCACGTCCCGCGTCGTCCGTTTTGACCGACACGTAGATGGAATTAACCAAATTATCGCCGCCCAATGACTTATTTATGCTCTTTGTGGCCGTGCCGCCATGCCGCTTTGCGTGATTATACAGCGCGGTAACGTTGCTTTTATCATAGTGACGGATCGCACAGTCCGCAGACACGTCCGATGCGGCGATCTCACGCACCTCACCCTTCTCAATTATAAACAGTCTTATACACGAATCGGTTTTTATCGAGCAATTATATACTGTTTGCCCGATTGCTTGCTCGTTGCCGATTTGTTGGAATATTTCCTCGTTATTATTGGCAAACTCGTCCATCTTGGAGTTTTTATAGAAATTATTCAGCAGCACTATCTGGAATATCCATATAACCAAAAGGCTTACGAGGACGAACAATACAAGCGTGCCAAAAAGACGCCAGGATATTCCCGACGCGCGCTTGGGATTTATTCTTTTGCTACGCTCATTTACCAATGCAGCCATAGTTAACCTCAAAAATTATTATTTTACGTCGCCCTCAAATCTGTATCCGACACCGCGGAGAGTAACGATATATTTGCTGTACTCGCCAAGGCTCTTTCTGAGCAGCTTTATGTGAGTATCAAGCGTTCTTGCGTCGCCGAAAAAGTCGTATCCCCAAACGGCACTGAGCAGCTTTTCGCGCGACAAGGCAATGTTCCTGTTTTCCAGCATATAGAAGAAAAGATCGTATTCCTTGGGTGACATTTCAATTCTCTTTCCGTCTATGTACACTATTCTCGCCGTTATATCGGCAACAAGACCGCCGCCGTCAAGCTCAACTATAACGTTCTTTGGCGTTTGCTGCTGTTTTGCTGCGCTTCGAGCGCCGCGCTTCATGATCGCCTCTACTCTGAGCATAAGCTCCTTTGCCGAAAAGGGCTTTACAACGTAATCGTCTATTCCCGTTTCAAAGCCGTTTATCTTGTCGTATTCCTCGCCTCTTGCCGAAAGCATTATGATGGGCATATCACTTATCTTTCTTATCTCGCGGCAGGCGGAAAATCCGTCAAGCTCGGGCATCATTATGTCCATAATGACAATGTCAAAGCTTTGCTTGCGGCAAAGTCTTACTGCCTCCATGCCGTCTCCCGCCTCGGTAACGGTATGTCCCTCGAATTCGGCATATTTTCTGATTATTGAACGAATGCGAGCCTCGTCGTCAACAACTAATATATGATACATATGCGTTCCTTTCCGGTCGCCGCGGCAACCTAAAAAACTCAAAAAGCTTCATTTTTAAATACCACTGTGGCATTTTACAGTATAATTATACTGTATTTTTGTGACAGCTTAATGAAGAATCAATAAAATTACCTTGAATTATTAACAAAATGACCTTGTTTTTAAGGATTATATTTGGTATAATTAAATTGAGATATTATATCGATTTATAGGGAGGTGCGTCATGCTTACAACGCTTAAGGGCATTTTGTCTTTACACAATATAGAGCTTGTCGGTGCTATCCCTATGTCAAAGTGCAAGGTGATACGTCCGTACAAGTTGAAGTCGGCGGGCTTTGACGCGCTTGACGGACTTAACGTTGTCGTATTTGCCATTCCCTACTATACGAAGCGTGAGGCATCCAACGTTTCGGCTTATGCCTCGGCGCGCGACTATCACTTGTTCGCAAACGAGCTTTTTGACTCGGTCCTTGCGCAAATGAGAGAAAAATTTCCCACTTACCGCTTTGTCGGCTTTGCGGACAACTCTCCGATAGCCGAGGTGCATGCGGCGGCTATGGCAGGTCTTGGAGTTATCGGAGACAACATGATGCTGATAACGGACAAGTATTCCTCCTACGTTTTCTTGGGTGAAATAATCACGGACGCTCCCATAGAGGTCAAGGACAATTATGAAATAGGAGCCTGCGAGCATTGCGGATGCTGCAAGCTTGCCTGTCCTATGGAAAGGATAGGCACCTGTCTTTCCGCGCTCACTCAAAAAAAGGGCGAGCTTACACCCGACGAGCAGTCCGCAATAGTACAATACGGCTACGCATGGGGCTGTGATATTTGTCAGGAGGCTTGTCCTCACACCAAGCGCGCCATAACGGACGGCACGATATACACGCCTATTGAGTTCTTTAAAAAGGATATCACGTCATACCTTACAAAAGATGACGTAAAAAATATGACGGAAGAGCAGTTTTCATGCCGCGCATACTCTTGGCGAGGTAAGGAAACGATTGCCAGAAACCTTGAAATTTTGGAAAAACACACGAAAAAGGAGGAGCTGTAATGTTTACGTTTTTATTCGGTTCACCCGGTAGCGGCAAGACCGCATACATAATGGACAAAATCCACGAAAACATAAACAAGGGGCAAAAGACATATCTTTTGGTGCCCGAGCAGCAGCAATTTATAAGCGAATGTATGCTGCGCGACCTGCCCGGCGCCTCCGCCCTTTATTTTGAGGTAATAAGCTTCTCGCGGCTTTGCGAAATAGTATTTTCCAAATACGGCGGTATCGCTGACGCAAAGGTAGGCTCGGGAATTAAAAATCTCATTATGTGGAAGACCCTGCGCGAGCTTTCGGGCGAGCTTTCTCAATACAAGGGCGTTAAAATAGACTCCGCGTTTATTCAGATGATGCTCTCCTCGGTTGACGAGCTTCACGCAAACTCCATCTCCTCACTAAAATGCGAAAAGGCTGCACAAAAGTGCGACGAGCCCATTCTCAGCCGTAAGCTCAACGATATGGGCGCGATCTATGACATGTACCGACATAAGCTTTCGGTAAGCGTAGGCGATTCCTGCCTTTTGTCCGAGGATAAGATACAAAAGCTTGCCGAGGTCTTGTCGGAAAACAACTTTTTCAACGACACCGAAATATTCATAGATTCATTTACCGACTTTACGGGAGAGGAATTTGCCGTGCTCAAGGAAATAATCCTTCAGGCAAAAAGCACCTGCATCTCCTTTGCCTACAAGCCT
>JBGVJM010000019.1:0-6721 GCA_045129415.1 Eubacteriales bacterium | reverse complement strand
GCTTAAGACGGAAGAACTTGGGAGGCGGAACCTCGGCAAAATCGTCCGCGTCGATGTATATCTCGCGCGTCATGGGAACCTGACGGGTGCCGAGCTCCTCGTTTGCGGGATGATTGGAAACGGTTATCATTTCCTCGCGATCCTCGGGATAGTTGTCTATAATTACCTTGATGGGATTAACGACTGCTATGCGGCGGAGCGCATTTGCGTTAAGGTCGTCGCGCACGCAAGCCTCAAGCTGACGCACGTCAACGGTGTGGTCGGTATTGGTGACGCCTGCCTCGCGCACGAAGTTAAAGAGTGCCTCGGGCGTGTATCCGCGGCGACGGAGACCGCAAAGCGTGGGGAGACGGGGATCGTCCCAGCCGTCCACGTGACCTTCCTCAACGAGCTGACGGAGATAGCGCTTGGACATAACGGTGTAGGTGATGTTCATGCGGCCGAACTCCCACTGATGAGGCTTTTGTGTAAAGCCTATTCTGTCAACCACCCAGTCGTAGAGGGGGCGGTGATTGCGAAACTCGCTGGAGCAAAGGGAATGGGTAATGCCCTCAAGCGCGTCCTGAATGGGATGCGCGAAGTCGTACATAGGATAAACACACCATTCGTCGCCCTGGCGGTGATGGTGAGTGTGCTTGATTCTGTAAATTACGGGATCGCGCAAGTAAGGGTTGTCACTTGTGGGATCTATCTTTGCGCGAAGCGTGCGAGCGCCGTCGGGGAACTCGCCGTTCTTCATTCTCTCAAAGAGATCAAGGTTTTCCTCAACACTTCTGTTACGGTAAGGCGATTCCTTACCCGCAACCGCGCGGTCGGTACCCTTGTAGTCGGCAAGGTCGTCCTTGGAGAGATCGCAAACGTAAGCGTCGCCCTGCTTGATGAGCTGAACTGCGAACTCGTAGCACTTGCCGAAATAGTCGGAGCCGTAGAAAACTCCGCCCGTGGGGGTAGCACCCAGCCATTCAAGATCCTCGCGAATGGAGCGAACGAACTCGTCGGACTCCTTTGCGGGGTTTGTATCGTCGTAACGGAGATTGAAAAGACCGTTATATTTGTTTGCAACGTCGGTATTGATGCAAATTGCCTTAACCGAGCCTATATGAAGGTAACCGTTGGGCTCGGGCGGAAATCTTGTGTGTATTTTGAGGCCGGGATTTGTTGTTAAGTCGGCGTCAATTATTTCGTGAATAAAATTAGAATTTGTGTTTTCCATTAATAATACCTCTTAATTAAGAGAAGAAATCATCTTCTGAATTCTTTGTATCGTCTTGTCACGTCCGAGAATTTGCATTACGGTGTAAAGGTCGGGCGCGTTCATCTTGCCCGTTACCGCTACACGAATGAACATGCTGACGTCGGCAACGCTGCCCTTGAAGGACGTGGGATCAGCCTTGTATGCCTTCATATCCGAGGCAAAGCCGAGAGAGTCGGCAATAGCCTTTACCTTGTCAAACCAAGCGTTCATATCGTCCGCGTAATCATAGCCGTCGGCAAACCTTTCAAGCGTTGCAACTATGTCCGCCTTGTCAAAGCTCTCGGGATACTGATCCTGAACGGTAAAGAACTCGTCAAAGAAGAATGACATATAGGGCTTTGCGTCAACCCACGTTGCCAAGTCCTTGCGAGGCTTTTTACCGCCGCGACCGATAGCGAATATCTTTTCGGTAAGCTCGCGGTCACGCGCAAGGCACTCGCCGAACTCGCGGTCAAATTCAAGCGCCCATGCGGTCACCTTGTCGGTAACCTCGGCGGCGGTCATGCGCGAGATAACGTTCTTTGATACGTCATTAAGCTTATTGAAATCGAAAAGGCAGCCCGACGTGGACATCTTCTTTATATTGAAGGGGAATGCCGTGTAGGGCTTGTCCGCGTTTTGCATGTGCCACTCCTCGTAGTTTGAGTTGAGAAGCGTCATAATGTATTCGCAAACCGCCTCGGGACAGTAGCCCATGCGGGTGTAGTCGTCCATATTTGCGCCCATATCGCGCTTGGAGAGCTTTTTCTTGTTGCCCTCGTCGTCAAGCTTCATTATCTGGGCTATGTGCATATACTTGGGAAGCTTGAAGCCGAGATATGAGAAGAGCTGAATGTGCTTTGCCAAGCTTGGCAACCACTCCTCGCCGCGAATTACGTGTGTCGTACCCATAAGGTGATCGTCAACGGCGTGCGCGAAATGGTAGGTGGGAATACCGTCCGACTTCAAAAGCACAAAATCCTCGTCGTTTTCGGGTATTTCAAGGTTGCCCTTTACAAGATCGGTAAATTTGGTCTTTCTTTCGGGGTCTCCGAGAGCGAGTATGCGAAGCACGAAGGGATGTCCCTTGGCAAGATGCTCCTCCACCTCTTGCATGGTGAACTCTCTGCCTGCAAGCATTGCCGCCTTCTTTGCCGCCGCCTCCGCCTGCCAGTCGGTATTCTTTATCTCTTCTTTTTTGTTTACTGCCTGTAATTCGTCAAGCTCCTCCTCGGTCGTAAAGCAGGGGTAAGCCTTGCCCTCGCGCACGAGCTGCTTTGCAAAGGTCTGGTATATCTCGCCGCGCAGACTCTGCTTATAGGGACCGTAAGCACCGCGGTCGGCGATCTTACCGCTCTCGTCAAGGATAGCGCCCTCGTCAAAATTGATGCCGTACTTGGCAAGTGTTTTTATAAGTCCTTCAGCCGCGCCCTCGACCTCGCGCTTTGCGTCGGTGTCCTCTATACGAAGATAGAATACGCCGCCCGACTGATGAGCAAGTCGCTCACCGACTGTGGAGGGGAAAAGACCGCCAAAGTGAACGAAGCCCGTGGGGCTGGGTGCAAATCTTGTTACCTTTGCGCCCTCGGGAAGCTGACGCGCAGGATATCTCTGCTCAATGTCGGCAGGAGTAGTCTTGATGTGTGGAAAAAGCAATTCTGCAAGACGGTTGTTGTCTATCATTTTGTATCCTTCCTGTATGTGTAAGTTCGTTATATATAAATGTTTTGGAGTGCGCGGCACAAGGTCTCGCTCTCGCCGTGTCCGGGGTAGATGATAAGTGTGGGATCGTAATTTTTAAGTGACAGCAGCGAGGAAACGAGTGCTCGGCGGTCTCCGCCGTAAAGATCGCACCTGCCGTATCCTTCGGCAAAAAGCGTGTCGCCCGTTATCATAAAGCCGTCACCCAAAAGGCAAATAGAGCCCTTGGAGTGTCCGGGGGTTGATATTACCTTCAGGCTCTCCCGACCGATTTTCAGCTCGTCTCCGTGCTCTAAAAGACGGTCGGCGGCGTAGGTGGTGAGATCCTTGCCTAAAAACAGGAAATACGCATTTTTTTGCCCGTCCGAAAGCATCTCGGCATCGTCACGGTGAATGCAGATCTCGGCGCCCGTCGCGTCCTTGAGGCTATTGAGCTCATATATGTGGTCAAAGTGTCCGTGCGTCATAATTATGAGATCAAGGACTGCGCCCATCATACTGACGCGGTCAAGGATAATGCTTGCGGGAGCTGAAGGATCCACGATAGCGCAATGTCTTTTTCCGTCAGTCCCATCGGCGACGAGAAGGTAGCAGTTTGATCTCCAAGAGCCTGCATAAAGATTGTCTATTTTCAAAATCCGATCATCTCCTATATAACATATATTCCCATTTTACGTTTCAGTATATACTATTGTAGCACAAAAACGCTCTTTTGTCTACATTATTATTAAAAAATAAGCCGTCAAAACACAAAAAAACTGCCGACGCGGCGGTCGGCAGTTAGGATATTTAATTTTATTGCTCGGAGGGAGCCGTTTCGGTTGACGTGTCGGTACCCGACTCGGTGTTTTCGGCTTCGGTCTCGGTCTCGGTGACCTTTTGTGTTGTTTCCTTGGTCGTTTCCTTTTCGGTCTCCTCGGTAGCGTACTTGGGATTTACGGGCATCCACTCGTAGCCCTCTGTGTATGTGGTTATCAGCTTTTCGGCTACTACGTACTTGGGATTTCCGTCCTTGTCAAGCTTGGGATTTCCGTTCTTATCGGTCTCGACAACAAGATTGCCCTCCGCGTCGGTCTCGTAAACGTACTTTCCGTTCTCGTCTCTTACCTTTTGTATGGACGAGACGCACTTTTCCTTAAAGAGATAGAAGAAGTTGGAGTTGGTGTAAACGAATTCTTCCTTTGTAAAGTTTCCGAACACAGCTCCGAAATAGGACATGGGGTCAGCAACCCATCTGTCGTAGTTTTCGTAAATGTACTTTGCGCAATCGAGCTCGTACTCACCGTACTCGTTGTCGGGAATGCTCATCTTATTGAAGGTGGGCACGGGATAGTAGCTTGACGAGGTCTCCCAGAAAAGGAAGGTATTGTTGAGAGAGAGCTGATCATTTATAAGCGAAGCGGACTGATTGAACACAACGGGGATAACGGGCATATCCTCCATAAGCATTTCTTCGGCTCTGTGGAGATATTCGCTTCTTGCGGCGATGTTCTTTTCGTTGTATGCCTGCTCGACAAGGTAGTTGTAATCCGCGTCGTTATAGCCCGTGATATGAGGATTGAGCTTGTAATTTGCGGAATCGGACATATCCATTGCCTGACCAGAGAAGCCGAGTGCAAAGGGAGCGAGCACGCTCATAGCATCGGTAGAGGGGGCAACGAGATCAACAAGAGCGACCTCGAAATCACCTCTTCTGAACGCCTCGTCAAAGAGGTCGTCGCAAAGGTCGGTGGGAATGGAGCTTACGTCCTTGTGAAGATCGTTGTTTGCAACGGTGCCGACCTTCTTAACGGTAACGTTAAAGCCGAGCGCACACCAAGCCTTGCAAACCTCACCCGCCACGTAAACGAGATCCTCATCATACGCGGGAACGGAGATGGAGAAGCTGTAATCTTTTGCATTAATGCCTGCATCCGAAAGCAGCTTTGCCGCCGCCTCGGTGTTCTTTGTAAGATATTCGTAGTCGTTCTTTGCGTTGTCGCGGAACGAAACCTTGACGTCGGAGGCATCAGCCATACCCGCGGGAACGAGACCTGTTGCCACCTTGGCAAACACGAGGTCCGCGGCGATCTTCTCGCGGTCAATGACCATTGAGAGAGCGCGTCTTACCTGCACGTTTTTGAAAAGCTTTTCAAGCTGAGGCTCCTCGGCGAGCACACCGTCGTTTTCGGTAACGATGCTTCCCGCATCGATGTCAGCATCAAAATTGAAGTAAAGGGAAGTGGTGGAAAGCGAATCCTTAACGCTTGCAACGTCCTTATAGTCGCTTCTAATGGACATGGGAATATCGCCAACGTAGAGGATTATACCCTCCTCGTAGCCGCGCTTTACGTCCTCGGCGGAGAGAGAGCAGTCAACGAGTATTCTATAAGGTGTAACGGATTTATCAAGCTTGTCGTCCTTGTCCGCGTTTCTGTAATAATACATATTGCGCTCGAGAACGAAGCTGTTGAGCGTTTGCTCCTTGAAGGTACTAGGCTCGGTAGCGTTCGTGTACATATCGTTACCGTTCTTGTCCTTTATAACCTTGTTGTTCTCGTCAACCATCTTGACGGAATAGCAGAGGTCTGAGTATGTCGTTTTGCCGTTTACTGTGAAGGAGGTTCTGGAGAGCTTAAAGGGACCGCTGTAAGCCGCGTTGCTGGACTTCTTTGTCCAGTCGGCATTCTTGGACGCGATGTCCTCGCGGAGAGGAGCCAGCGCCAAGGAGCAAAGATTCTTTAAGAAGTGGTCGTGATCTATCTTGCCCTCAAACTCAATGGTGAGCAGCTTGTCATCGGCAAAGAGACCGATATCGTCCTTGGAAACGTCCGCCTTATTGTAGGCGCGAGCGTTCTTTATATCAAAGAGAAGGTAAGCCGCGTCGTAGGAGTTGTTGGGATTGAGCAATCTCTTCCATGCGTAAACAACGTCGTCCGCGGTAACGGGAACGTTGTCGGACCAGTAGGCATCCTTCTTGATCTCTATGTACATGTAGTACTTTGTGACACCGTCCTCCTCTACCTCCTCGGTGCGGTAGCTCTTTGCAAGTGCCCCCTGGAGCTTTCCGTCCTTGTCAAGTGTAAAGAGAGTATCAAAAAGCAGACCTACAATGCTTCTCGTCGCGTCGTTAAGATAAGCGTACGCGGGGTCAAGGTTGTAGATGCTTTCGGTAAGATACATGATTACCTGCTGTCCCTTGTATTCGGATTGGGGATCTATCTTGCCGCTGCAGCCAACGAAAACGGAAGCGCAGATCAGCACACAAAGGATCAAGGCGATTATGCGACGGGTCATGTTAGGAGTCCTCCTGTGGAAAAGTGTGTTACGTGAGCAAAACGAATAATGTCTCATAGTATTGTAGCACATTTTAAAAAAATAATCAAGCAATTACATAAATATAAATATATATTCGTGATTTTCAACAGTGCGGAAGGCGCGTTTTTGTGCATTTTTACACGCGTCAAAGCATATTTTTAACGAATGCCGAGAGCTGTGGGCAAAAGGAGGCGCGGATATGTAAAAAAAATTTAAATTTTATCCGCGTCGGTCATTATTGCGGGGCGAAAAAAATAAGATTGAGCAAGGATAAACGAATGGGGAATTGATATGGAAAAAGACATTGTAAAAAGAGGAAGAACCGAAAATCGCGTTTTGTACGAGCAATCGGAGCCGTTGTTTCCGCCGCTTATGAAAAACGAACGGTACAGGCGCGCGAAAATGATACTGTGCGCCGCGGTAGCCGTTGCCTTGGTCGTCGGCGGAGCGCTTTGGGCGATAAACGTGTTTTCCGAGGACGGCGGCAAC
>JBGVJM010000018.1:0-14457 GCA_045129415.1 Eubacteriales bacterium | reverse complement strand
GTTACCGAGGAGCGCTATATAGACCTTCGCCGCGCGCGTCATCCTCTTATTGAAAAATCGCGTGTCGTACCCATAAACGTTATTTTGGGTGACGGCTACGATACTATGATAATCACAGGTCCCAATACGGGCGGTAAAACCGTAACGCTCAAGACCTTGGGACTCTTTACGCTTATGGCGCAATCGGGCTTGCATATCTCGGCTGACGAGGGAAGCACCGTGTCCGTTTGTGACGATATACTTGTTGACATCGGTGACGAGCAGAGCATAGAGCAGTCGCTTTCCACCTTCTCGTCTCACATGGTAAATATCGTGTCCTTTATGGATAGAGTCAGCTCGCGCTCACTCGTGCTTTTTGATGAGCTTGGTGTGGGAACCGATCCCGTTGAGGGCGCGGCACTTGCCGTATCCATAATAGATTTCGTGCGCAGGAAGGGTGCCATGTGCGCCGCAACCACGCACTATGCCGAGCTTAAGGCTTATGCGCTTGACACCGAGGGCGTTTGTAACGCGTCCTGCGAGTTTGACGTTGAGACCTTAAAGCCCACCTATAAGCTGATAATCGGCACACCGGGTAAGTCCAATGCCTTTGCTATTTCCGAAAAGCTTGGATTGCCGCGCGAGATTATCGAGAGCGCCGAGAATTACGTAAGCTCGGATAACAGACGCTTTGAGGACATTATAGGTCAGCTGGAGCATGCCCGCGTTGAAATGGAAAAGAAACGCGAGGAGACCGAGGCTATGCGCGCCGATTACGAAAGATTCAAGGCAGAATCCGAAAAGATAATCAAAAAGCGCATTGACGAATCGGAGCGCGAGCTTGAAAAGTCAAGACAAAAGGCGGCATCCATGGTGGCGTCCGCAAAGGCTTCAAGCGACTTTATTATGGAGCAGATGGATAAGGTCAGAAAGGCACGCGACAGCGAGCGACTCGGTTCCGAGCTTCAGGACGCGCGCCGCGCGGTGCGTGAGCATTTGCGCGCAAATTCCGATAAATTTGATCCCGTTGAGAAAAAGCGCGACGAGAATTACGTTTTGCCGCGCAAGCTCAAAAAGGGAGATACAGTAATAATTATGACGCTTGGCAGCGAGGCTACCTTGCTTGAGGATCCCGATAAATCGGGCAACGTTCGCGTTCAGGCGGGTATATTGCAAACGCGAGTCAAGGTCAAGGACTTGAAGCTCAAAGAGGACGAGCCGACCGTGATAAGTGGCGATAAAAAGCAAAAGGTGTCGTCCTACACGGTTCAGCGTTCAAGCAGCTTTAATGATGAGATCGACCTTCGCGGAATGAACGGAGACGAGGCTTGGCTTGCCGTTGACAAGTATCTTGACGAGGCTATTATGTTTGGCTTCAAGCGTGTGCGCCTGATACACGGAAAGGGAACGGGCGCGCTCAAGGCGGCGCTTTGGAAATACCTCAAGGGAGACCGACGCATCTCGGGCTTCCGCATAGGACAGTTCGGCGAGGGTGACGGCGGTGTCACCGTGGTAGAATTGAAATAAAGATTTCTTAAGTGGAGGAAATGTCAATGAAAAAAATATCATTTTTAGCATTGGCTTTGGTGTTGGCAATTTGCTTACCAATGCTTGCATCGTGTACAATAAAAAAACCATTTGAAACCACGGAAGAAACTACAACTCTTGAAGAAATGACAACCCAGACAGAGGAGCAGACTGCCGAAACAACGGAAACAACCGAGACCGAAACGACGGAAACAACCGAGGCCGAGACTACAGAAACCGAAACGACGGAAACAACCGAGGCCGAGACTACAGAAACCGAAACGACGGAAACCATTGAGTTTGAGACCACGGAAACTGAAACGACGGAAACCATCGAGTTTGAGACCACGGAAACCGAAACGACGGAAACAACCGAGGCCGAGACTATGGAAACCGAAACGACGGAAACCATCGAGTTTGAGACCACGGAAACCGAAACGACGGAAACAACGGAGGCCGAGAATACAGAAACCGAAACGACGGAAACAACCGAGGCCGAGACTATGGAAACCGAAACGACGGAAACAACCGAGGCCGAGACTATGGAAACCGAAACTACGGAAACTACCGAGGTGGAAGAAGAAACATTTGCAGAGAGCATTGCTCTTAACAAAAATGAGGTTTCTCTCATAAAGGGATGTAGTGAAACCTTAATAGCAACGATTACTCCCGAAAATACGACCAACAAAACTCTTACTTGGATAACCTCCAACCCAAGTGTTGCAACCGTTGTAGACGGAATCGTTACCGCAATATCATCGGGGACAGCAATTATAACTGTAACAACATCAAACGGTTTGACCGCTACCTGTGTGGTTACAGTAACAGTGCAAGCTCTTGGTGTAACACTTGATAGAGATTTTATACAAATCAACGAGGGCGAGAATACTGTATTGACAGCAACCGTTATGCCCTCTGATACAACGAACAAAACGCTGATGTGGACAACGTCAGATTCAAGTGTTGTTACCGTAAACAACGGTGTTATCAAGGCAGTTAGCGCGGGAACCGCAACTATCACGGTTACAACGGCAACCGGCTTGACCGATACGTGTCAGGTAACCGTTATTAAGAACGGAATAATATTCAAAACGTTAAAGCTGGTTGGAACAGACGTTTACGGAAAGGTATCCAATACGACCACATCTTTCTCATTCTTAAATGAAGTTGTTACATCGGGAAATGCTACCTATGAGCTGTATCGCGATATGGAGTGCGAATATATTATAAGAAGTAAAACCGCATCGCTTGTAGTTGGCGACAACACGTTCTACATTCTTGAATATCAAAGTGGCGAAGTTAGTGCGCTTTATGAGGTTACTATCCGCCGCAGGCCTATGTATATCGTAACCTTTGACTCAAATGGTGGCACAGCGGCTGAAAGCCAGACAATTGAAGAGGATAGCTTTGTAACCGTTCCCCAAACATCAAGAGAGGGCTACGCCTTTGCAGGTTGGGATAGAGATCTTACTTTGTCCATTACAAATGACACCACAATCAGCGCACTGTGGACCAACAATACTTACACCGTTACGTACGATGCAAATGGCGGTGACCCTGTAGAAAACTCTACTGTTGTATACGATTGCGATTTTGTTCTTAATGTTCCTAGAAGAACGGGCTATACATTTGTAGGCTGGTACTATGGGGATGATAAGATAGACCTTGAGAGCACATGGACTATTACCGATAATGTAAACCTCAGAGCCGAGTGGATGGCAAATACAAATACCTCCTATAAGGTCGAGCATTATATTGAGATGCTTGACGGTAGCTATGAGCTTATTGATACCGACGACCTTACAGGCATGAGTGATAGCGAGATAACCCCCGCAACCAAGACATATGTAGGCTTTACTGATCCCGAAACTCAGACTGTGACCGTTCTGCCCGACGGCTCACTTGTTGTTCGTTACGAATATACGAGAAATAGCTACACTGTTTATTTTGATGTAAAAGGAGGTATGCCTGTAGGACAGCGTGCCTTTGTATACGGTAGCGAATATGAGCTTCCCAAAGCTACAAAAACAGGATACGTCTTTGAAGGTTGGTACTACGGTGAAGACAAGATAGATCTTGAGGGCATATGGACTATTGCCGAAGAGATAACTCTTAGAGCAGAATGGGCACCTAGTACCAATACGGTGTATACAGTTGAGCATTATATTGAAAAGCTTGGCGGCGGCTACGAGCTTATTGACACTGAAACTCTATTTGGCACAACTGATAGCTCAGTAACACCTGCAACCAAGACCTATTCAGGCTTTACATCCCCTGCGACGCAGACAGTTACCGTTCTTCCCAGCGGTTCGCGAGTTGTTATCTATGAATACAAGAGAAACAGCTACACGGTAATGTACATAACAAACGGTGGAGACAATCTCACGTCACCCGAGATGAAATATGAATCTACTTTACCTGAAGCTATAAGAGAAGGCTATACTTTTGGTGGATGGTTCAGCGATGTAGACCTTTCTGTTGAAGTCACATCTGTCCCCGCAACTGATGTAACGCTTTACGCATATTGGAAGGAAGAAAACAAACCGAGCGACTTTACCTATTCGGGAACAGATTCTATAACGATTAACTCATACACCGCAAGTGATAAGACGGTTTGTATTCCTACGTATATAGGCGGCATTGCTGTAAAGATTATAGATTCTGTTGCATTCTATTTGAAAACTATTGAAAGCGTAACGATTCCAGCCTACGTTACGTTCATTGGACATAATGCATTCTCTTATACAAACATAACTAGCATAGAAATCCCGGCAAGCGTTGTAAGTATCGATAGAACTGCATTAAATAGCTGTAAAAACCTTATAAGCATAACCGTTGCTGCGGACAATGCTGTGTATCACAGCACTGATAATTGTATAATAGAAACTGCAAGCAAAACTTTGATTGTTGGATGTAAAAGCAGTATTATTCCCGCAGATGGCAGTGTAACGAGTATTGGAGACAGTGCATTCTGGTTTTGCGCCAGCCTCACAAGCATAACTATTCCCGATTCTATCGCTAGTATCAGTGATACTGCGTTTACGGGATGTACGAATATTGAAAGCGCGGCTATGCCCACCTATATGATCTCGTATATCCCCCAAGATAGCTTGAAGACTGTTGTAATAACAAGCGGTATTACAATACCCAACCAAGCATTCTTCTGCAGTGATATTGAGAGTATAGAGTTACCGTCATCAATAACCGGTATCGGCGACTTTGCTTTTGCTGCTTGTACAAAGCTTACAAGTATAACATTTGGAGAAAACAGTCGACTCCAAAGCATCGGAAGCAATGCATTCCAGAATTGTACAAGCCTTGAGGCCATAGATATCCCCGACAGTGTGACTAACATAGGAGAAAATGCTTTTAGGGATTGCAGCAGTCTTAAGACCATAACCTTTGAAAAAAACAGCAAGCCCCAAAGTATCGGAAATAATGCATTCCAAGGTTGTACAAGTCTTACAATGGTAAACTACACGGGAAGTGAAGAGCAGTGGGCAAGCATAACCATAGGTTCAAACAATTCACCTTTGATCAATGCCACAATAAATTACAACTACGTTTCCGATGAGAAATAATATGTAAAAAACGGGCAACCGACATACGTCGGTTGCCTTTGATTTTGACTAATGTACACGTCATAAGCTATTTTTGGGCGACACCGTAAAAATAATCACAAATTCTATTGAAAACAGTAATTTTAAATGATATAATATAAGTATATTAACAAAAATCTTGAAAAAACGAATTTTGGAAGGATTTTAGGACATTTATGAAAAAAGTTATCGTAACGGGCGGATCGCGCGGAATAGGACGCGCTTGTGTTGAGTTGTTTTCCGAGCAGGGATGCGCTGTGGCATTCATTTACAAGAGCAGCGACCACGAGGCAATGGAGTGCGAGCAAAGAACAGGTGCGCACGCTATAAAGGCGGACCTTTCGGACTCGGCGGAGGCTGAATGGGCATACAATAAGGCGGTGGACTATCTCGGCGGCGTTGATATTCTCGTGAATAATGCGGGTATCAGCGAATCGGGACTTATAACTGACGTAACCGACGAGTCTTGGCACGAGGTGATGGATACCAACCTTTCAAGCGCATTTTATATGAGCCGCTTTGCCGCGCGCGACTTCGTTCGTCAGCAAAGCGGAGCTATCGTTAATATTGGCTCGGTATGGGGACGTGTCGGAGCATCCTGCGAGGCTATCTATTCGGCATCAAAGGCAGGAATGCGCGGACTTACCTTGTCCTTGGCAAAGGAGCTTGGTCCCTCGGGTGTGCGCGTAAACTGCGTTGAGCCCGGTGTTATCGACACCGACATGAACGCTTGCTACGACGAGGACGATATCGCCGAGCTTTGCGAGCAAACGCCTCTTTACCGCATCGGAGACGCGAGCGAGGTTGCCGAGCTTGTATGCTTCCTTGCAAGCGAAAAGGCGTCGTTTATTACGGCTCAAATTATCGGCGTAGACGGCGGCTTTGGCGTTTGACCTTAGTAATTTTACGCAACGGTCAAATTAGGTATATATTGGTGATAATATGCAAAATAAAAAATTTTTAACCGTCATGGCGGTGCTTGACGACAAAACGCAGGCTATTTTGACGGACGTTCAAAACAGAATAATCAAAAAAGCAGGCGAGGGAACTCAGACTATGGGTATTCCTTTCCACGTAACGCTTGGAAGCTACGACACCAATGAGCTTTGCGCCGTTACGGAGCGCGTAAAGCAAGCCGCAAATGACTTTTGCGCCTTTCCTATAAGGCTTGTGGGTTACAATAGCTTTGGGGACGCAGTGTTCTTCGTTGAGCCTTCACGTGAAGTCTCACTTGTGGAATTGCGCCACCGCTTTGAAAACGATTTTGCGCATAGCTTTGAGTGGGTACCCCACGCAACACTGTTTTGCGGAAGTGAAGAGCAGGTAAAGGTCGCAAGGCAAAATGCTCCCGCGCTTGAATTTCCCATCGATGCTAAGATCGTAGCCATTGAGCTTGGCGAGTTCTTTCCCGCAAAAAAGATAATACGCGAACAGCTAAAAGAGGTAAATAAATGAAACACATTCTTTTGATAACAACGGGCGGTACTATTGCCAGCGCCTACAGTGCCGAGGGACTTGTTCCCGCCTTGGCATCGGACGAGCTTTTGTCGCACGTACCCGAGGTCAAGAGCATTTGCTCCGTGTCCACCGTTCAGTTATATAACCTTGACAGTACCAATATGCGCCCTGAATATTGGCTTGAGGTTGCCAAATACATTCGCGGTGTGTATGACGATTATGACGGCTTCGTTATAACTCACGGAACCGATACAATGGCTTATGCCGCGGCAATGCTTCATTACCTTATACAAAACAGTAAAAAGCCTATCGTGCTTACGGGCGCGCAAATTCCGATTTCAAGTCGCGATACCGATGCGCGCGAAAATCTCAACGACGCTTTCGCGTATGCATCTGACGACGGAGCCTCGGGTGTGCACATCGTGTTCGGTGACAAGATCATTGCCGCCACCAGAGCCAGAAAAACGCGCACCAAGAGCTTTAACGCCTTTTCAAGCATAAATTACCCCGAGATCGGCTTCATACTCGGCTCGGTCAAATATTATATCCACGAGAGCGTGGAGGGAGAGCCCACATTTTTTGACGAGATAGACCCCTCTGTCATCGTTGTAAAGCTTATTCCCGGAATGAGCGCCGATATATTTGACTATATCGCCGACAAATATCACGCGGTTATAATTGAGAGCTTTGGCGTTGGCGGCTTGCCTTACTACGACAACGACGAGTTTGCAAGCAAGATAGAAATGCTTATAAACAAGGGTGTTCGCATCGTTATGACCACGCAGGTGCCTCACGAGGGAAGTGATATGGGTGTATATCAGGTAGGACTTCGTATAAAGCAAAAATACGAGCTGCCCGAGGCATACGACATGACCACCGAGGCGGTTGTGGCAAAGGTCATGTGGGCGTTGCCGAGGAGCAAGAGTGCTTCCGAGTTTGCCCGTCTTTTCCAAACTCCCGTCGGTAACGATATGATATAAACTTATAGGTGAAAAATGAAAAACCTTGTTATTATAATAGGCCCACACGCGGTAGGGAAAATGACGGTCGGTCAGGAGCTTTGCAAAATCACCGACCTGCGCCTTTTCCATAACCATATGTCCATAGAGCTTACAAGAAAGCTTTTTGCACACTCCGAGCCCGAATGGTGCGAGCTTAACGACACCATAAGAAGAAAGGTGTTTGAGCTTTTTGCAAAGGGTGATTTTGCAGGACTTGTGTTTACCTACATGTGCGATTTTGATATGCAGAGCGAGTTTGACTATATTGACTCCGTGATAAGTCTTTTCAAGGAAAATGGCGCGGAGTGTCACGTGGTTGAGCTTTGCGCCGACTTTGACGTGCGCCTTGAACGCAATAAAACGGAAAACCGACTTGCCAACAAGGAATCCAAACGCGATCTTGAATGGAGCGAGAGGGAAATGCGCAAGACCACCGTCGAGCATCGTCTTAATTCCTATGACGGAGAAAAGCTGCCTTTTGAGAGCTATATCAAGATAGACAATACCAATCTTGCTCCCGATAAGGTGGCACAAATGATAAAGGAGCATTTTGCTCTTTAAATATGAAAAAACAGCGCGAATATCGCGCTGTTTTTCTTTTATTCGGATATGAAAACCTCGGTTGCATCCTTTGTCGTGCAAAGAGTGTAAAGCAGCTTTTTGCCAAGCTTTTCTTTCTCAAAGAGAAATACGTTTTGGTTTGAGTTTTTCATCACGATCTTGCGGATGGCGGTTTGCTGTTCATCGAAATCGGAAATTATGCCGTCGTGCGATATTGCCGCCGTGGTGAAAAAGGCAACGTCAACGTTAAGCTCGCGCACGTATCTTTCGGCAAGCGAGCCCACCGTGCACATATCCTGCTCGTAATACTGTCCGCCAACAAGAAGGCAGGGAATGTGGAGCGAGCTTGCGGTCAAAAGCGAGCTTATCGAGTTAGTAACAACGGTTATATTTTTATACCCTGCAATGTGCGAAAGCAAATATTGACACGTGGAGGAGCTGTCGATAAAAACAGTCATATCGTCGTGAAGATAGTCAACGCACTTGCGCGCAAGGCTTTCTTTTTCCTCGCGGTCCATAAGCAATCGCTCGCTTATTGGCATTTCACCGACGTTTATTTTAAGAACGGCTCCGCCGCGGAAACGGCGCAAAAATCCGCCTTTTTCCATATCGGAAAGGTCGCGCCGGATGGTCATTTCGGTAACGTAGAGCGTTTTTGAAAGCTCACTTACAGTCACTCTGCCTTTTTTGTAAAGCAGCTCCAATATTTCCTTTTGTCTTTCGCCCATAGCCATAATTACACCTTGATTTGTTTCTTTTCTTTTGTTAAAATGTTCGATAATGAACATTGCGAACATCTATTGACACGTAAATGTTCGTATAGTATCATTATATTAGAAAGATACCACAATGTCAAGCACAAAATGAACAATTTGACAAAGGAGAATTTTATGTTAGTTTCAATGAAGGAAATGCTGGCCGATGCCAGAAAAAATCACTATGCAATTCCCGCATTTGACGTTAGTAATTATGAGATGATGCGCGCCGTTCTCGACGTTTGCGAGGAGGAGCGTTCCCCCGCACTTCTGATGGGACTTGGCGTTGACCTTACGGACAAGGGACTGCCTCTTATCACATCAATGGTGCGCGCCGCATCGGATTTTTACACCGTTCCCGTATGCTTCCATCTTGACCACGCGACTGACCTTGAATCCATCAAGGCGGCGGTTGCGGCAGGCTTCAGCTCGGTAATGTTTGACGGCTCCGTGTTGTCCTTTGAGGAGAACGCGGCAAGAACGGCGGAGGTTACCGCATTTGCTCACGCGCACGGAGTGACCGTTGAGGCGGAGCTTGGACACGTTGGAAACGCTATGGTTGGAAACGAGAACGATTCCGTCAAAAACGAGGATCCCGAGGATACGCTTACCGTTCCCGAGGAGGTCGTTAAATTCGTTGAGGAGACTCACGTTGACGCGCTTGCAATCGCGATAGGCACGGCGCACGGAGTATATCTCAAAACTCCCACCCTGCGCATTGACCGCCTTGACGAGATAACCGCGGTTTGTGACTGTCCTCTTGTTTTGCACGGCGGAAGCGGTACACCCGACGATCAGATGAAAATGGCTATTGAGCACGGCATCACAAAGATAAATATCTATTCCGACGTTGTCGGCGCAATGAACGCGGGACTTAAAAACAAGCTCAATACAATAACCAATCCGTCCACCTGGCCTGTATTCGTGTTTGAGGAAGCAAGACAAAGAATGAAAGAGGCAATAAGATCCAAGATACGCGCCTTTGGCAGTAACGGTAGAGTGTGAGGTGCTTATGAAGACTAAAGCGGTACGCCTTTACGGAGAAAACGATCTCCGCCTTGACGAGTTTGAGCTTCCCGACATAAAGGACGGAGAAATACTTATAAAAATAATTTCGGACAGCGTTTGTATGTCCACCTATAAAACGGCAAAGCAGGGAGCAAAGCATTTAAGAGTGCCCGATAACGTTGCCGAAAATCCCGTAATAGTAGGTCACGAGTTTTGCGCCGAGATAGTTGAGGTCGGAGGTCGTTGGCAGGGTGAATATGAGGTGGGCGAGAAGGTAATTATTCCGCCTGTTCTGAGCTACCTTGGTGGCAATCAGACTATCGGATATTCCTTTTGCGAAATAGGTGGAGCATCTACCTATTCCGTGGTTTATGAGCATATTATTGAGAACGGATTTCTGATAAAATTCAAAAGTGATGCCTTTTTCAAGGGCTCACTTATAGAGCCTGCATCCTGCGTTTTGCGCGGATATAAATCAAACTATCATTTGGGCGAGCTTAACGGTGATAATCCCACCACCAACATAAAAGAGAGAGGAAAGACCGTGATTTTAGCCGGCTGCGGTCCTATGGGACTTGTTGCCATTGACTGTGCCTTGCACGGAGATAAAAAGCCTTCTTTGTTGGTAGTAACCGACCTTGACAACGATAGACTCAAGAGAGCGCAAGCACTGTTTAGTCCCGAAAAGGCTGAAAAAGACGGAATTCGTCTCGTGTTCGTCAACACCACGTCCCGTGACGAGCTTATGGAGATAAGCGGCGACGAGGGATACGACGACGTATTCGTTTACGCGCCCGTACCCGCGGTTGTTGAGCTTGGCGACTCTATTCTCGCCTTTGACGGTTGCCTCAACTTCTTTGCGGGCCCTACCGATAAGAGCTTTTCCGCACCCGTGAACTTCTATAACGTTCACTATGCGCAGCATCACTATGCGGGAACCAGCGGAAGCACGCCCGAGGACGTTAAGGATATAGTCAGACTTATCGGAGAGCAGCGAATAGATCCTGCCGTTATGGTAACGCATATAGGCGGAATCGATGCCGCAATAGATACGACTCTCAATCTTCCCAATATAAAAGGCGGAAAGAAGCTTATCTACACGCACATTGAGCTTCCCTTGACAGCGCTTGCGGATTTTTGCGAGCTTGGAAGGACCGATAGTCGCTTTGCGACACTTGATAAATTGGTAACGGAGCACAACGGACTTTGGTGCGCCGAGGCAGAGAAGTATCTGCTCGAAAATTTCTAAAATAAAAGGACAGAGCTTTTAGCGCAAGCCCCATAACGAAGTATTTACGTAAGAGGCGGTGTGACCGAAAAGGTCACACCGCCTTTTGTTATTCATACGGCTATCATTATTCTTTAGAATAATCCCTTTTTCTTAATAAGTGTCCAAGCGATCAGTGCGATGTTGCTTATGAGTGCAGTGCCGCCGACAACGATTGCAGCAATAATTGCGCCGTCCTTGCCGTCATCTCCCGCAGCTTTCACGCCTGTATCGGTATCGCCGATCCACCAGTTTCCGTTTTCACCGATGTAGGGAGTCTGACCGTCCGTTCCGTTTGCGCCATCTTTTCCGTCAACGCCGTTGGTTCCATTTGTGCCATCCTTACCATCGACACCGTCCTTACCGTCCTTACCGTCCGTTCCGTTTGTGCCGTTGGTTACGGTGAAGGTGTATGTAGTTCCGTTGGTAAGTGTAATGGTGTAGGTGTCTACGTTTTCGTCAGAGGAGGTCTTTTCGATATTTGCAATACCAACACCGTCTGCACCTGCGTCGCCTGTATTACCTTTATCACCCTTTTCGCCCTGTGCGCCGGTGTCACCCTTGTCGCCTTTATCACCTTTTTCACCCTGAGCGCCCTGTGCGCCGGTGTCACCCTTGTCGCCCTTGTCACCCTTTTCGCCGTTGGTAACGGTGAAGGTGGTGGTAGTGCCGTCGGTGTAGGTGATGGTGTAAGTGTCTACAAGACCGCTTGTGCCGGTCTTGGAAATGTCGGAAATGCCGTTGCCGGTATCACCCTTGACACCCTGTGCGGCTTGGTTGGTGTTCACACCGTCGATGTGCCAGAAGCCGTTCTGAATGGTGATAACCGGAGTGTGACCGTCAGCACCGGGAACACCCTGAATACCTTGGATACCCTGATCGCCCTCGTCACCCTTTTCGCCGTTGGTAACGGTAAAGATGGTGGTAGTGCCGTCGGTGTAGGTGATGGTGTAGGTATCTACAAGACCGCTTGTTCCGGTCTTTTCGATTTTTGCTACTGCCGCAGTAAACTTTGCATAGATGGTGGTATTATCTGCGGTGATAGCATCACTGAAATCAAATTTGGTGGTAAAATTGCTGTCTGTATACCAACCGACCAAAACCTTGCCCGCAAATACGGGTGCAGGGGGTGTAACTGTTTCGCCATTCAAAACCGTCTTGGTTTCACTGCCCAGTGTGCCATAGTCAAATGTAACAACCATCAGTGTCGGTTCATATCTGACATAAGAATATGTGTAGTATTGCGAAGCAAAAGTATCCTCTGCCGTGATTTTGGCATCGGCTTCATTGTCACCTGCATATATGACAAAGTTTCCGTCAAACACCGGGACCCTACCACATGCCACATCACCACCAATAAATGTCAGGCAGCTGTCTATAGTCTCTGCTTTAATGTGCAAGTCGCCATTAAAATCTGTATAAAGCCCCCACAGTTCATCGCCGTTTGTACACTCTATAACGTTTTGACCGGTAAAGACAATACGGAGGTCGTTATTCCCCTCTACACGAAGAGCGCCATAGAGATACTCGTATTCTTCATTTTTGTAACCTGGACCACTATATTGGAAATTGTTAAGGGTAAGTGTGTTTAATTCAGGGTTATAGGTTGCCGAGCCTGAGATTGCCGCACTGTCGGTGCTGTCTATTACAAGGTTACCGCTCGTAAACTGCACGCCGCCGATGTAAAGGTCATAGGGGGTGGTGCCTTCTGCAAAAACGGCGGTTGGCAGCATGCCAATCAGCATGACAACCGTAATCAGTACGCTTAAAATTCGTTTTTTCATGTTTCTTTCCTCCAAAATTTATATTGCGTTTTTGTTCTTTTCGTTGTGGCATACGCTGTAAAGTACGCCACGTCGGGCATCGGTTCTCACCCGCTCAATGTATTCCTGCTTGCGGAAATCCGAGAATTTGCAGAAGAAGCAATCGTCGCCGCAGCAGGGCTGCGAGGCGGCTTCGCCTTTTTCAAAAAACGGACATCGGTCAAGCTCGGATACAATGAGAAATCCATCATCCGCATATCTCTTTTCTGTCAATCTCATCGCTCCTTTCGCGGTATTGATATTACTTACATCATAATAAAAAAACTCCCCAAAAAGGGGAGTTTGGCGTAGATTGTATCTGATTTGGCGTAGATTGCAGTTTTTATTTCAAATTCAAGATGATTTTGGCAGAAAAGACGCCATCCTCGGCGGTGAAATCATACATGCCTTCATACTTGCTTGTGGTGGAGATCACCGAGCGAATGCCAATGCCGTAGAGGTTTTCATCGAAGGTCAGATTTGCCCTGCACGGATTGTCTATTTTTATGAGCAACCGTTCGGGGCTGTCTTTGATCAGAATATCTATGTAACCTTCCTTACTCTTCAAATTTGCTACCTCGTTGATGGCATTTTCAAAGAGATTGGCGATCACCACAACGAGATCCTGCGGAGGCACGGCAAGGCTACCACTTGCTTTGGCGGAAATTTTTACGGAGATACCGTTTTGGCTTGCTCGCCTTTTATACATGGTCAGGATCATATTTACCGTGTTATTCTCACAGTAACGGGTTTCGCCCCACACCTTATTGTCGTCATCCACAAGATTTGTCAGATGCTTCGTCAGCGTTTCGAGATCACCGCTTTTCGCTAGTCCCAGCATAACGAGATTGTGATGACGTCTGTCGTGCCTTGATTTGCTGTCCGCCGCAAGCTGGGCAGTTTCCGCTTCGATCTGCGCTACAAGCAGCTTATTTTGTGTTTCGACCTCTCTTTTTTCGGCGGCTTCGGACATGTGGTTGATGCTTGAGAAAATAACGGGATACACCGCCATGATCGAAATACTTAAAAACACAAACGTAATAAACGAGGGATCACGAAAGCTTGTAAGTCTTACCGGAAAGACCGAGGACAGTATGATAGTGATGATAAAAACAACATTCACAAAGATCAGCGGCGCCCAACCCGTCGTAATGTTTTTTGATGCCGTGCGGCAAAGGGTACATACGTAGCGAAGAAAATAGGTAACGATAGCCGAAAGCAGAACTGCTTCAATGATCGCGGTAAGTGCCCAGTGCAGCTCGCTGAACGTGCCGCTTATCATAGTAAAGAGCGACATGGCGATGCAGAAGAAGATCGAATAGGTCAGCATGGTAAAGATTCTTTGAGCAAGTTTACCCTTGGTAGTTACAAAGAATATTACATACTGTCCCACAAGAGAAAGAACGAATCCAATGAAGAACTGCAATGCCCAATTTGTCAGCACAAATTCCGTGAAGAACAGAAGTCCTGTTTGAAGGACTACCCAAGTGCCCCATACGA
>JBGVJM010000017.1:0-3808 GCA_045129415.1 Eubacteriales bacterium | reverse complement strand
AATGATAGTTATTGGATTGTGCCTTCGGATTTTAATGGTATATTCCAAGAATATAGACAACCTTTTCATTGGCGGACGATGCTGCTCGGTTTCTCACGTAGCGCTGGGAACAGTCCGCGTTGAAGCAACGCTGGCAACCTTAGGTCAGGCGGCAGGTGCGGCGGCTCACCTTTGCCACAAGCACAAAACTACTCCGCGCGGCATCTACGAGAAGCACATAAAAGAACTTCAACAGCTTCTTTTGCGACACGACCTCACCATTTTCGGCATTTTCAACGAGGATCCCGATGATCTGGCAAGAAGGTCAAGCGTAACTGCTTCCTCCGTTGCCGACGACGTATATCTTATCGCTGACGGCACGCGCGACGAGTGGTGTGCAATAACGAGCGACACCTACGTTGCGCCTCATAGACACCTTGAAGGCGTACCCAGACAGCACTATAAGGCGGAGCTTCAGAACACCGCAAACCGAGAAGCAAAGATCACGGCAAGGCTATGGGCGCGCGGCGAGAGCATTGAGGACTTAACCTTGCTTGAAAGCTGCGAAGCATCTCTGCCCCAAGGCTTTGAGGGATATATAGACCTGCCCTTCAATACCACAGGCATTACGAAATTTGCCTTGTCCATAGATAGAAACGACGAGGTAATGTGGCGCCGTCGCATCTGGGTAAGAGGAACGTGGAAGACCTTTGAATTACAAAGCAATTCTCTCGTTGAGAAAATGGATAAGGGAAGCGAGCGCGTCTTCACGGGAGAGCTTGAAATGCTTGTGGACGAGGGCCGCGAGCTCGTGTTCTCAAGCGAGGTGGAGACGCTTGCCGATTGCTCGCCCGAAAACGTTATAAACGGCTGCAACCGCCCCACCCTCACCTGCCTTAACGGCTGGGTAAGTGCAAACGGCACTCTGCCCCAGAGCATCACTCTCACACTTGAGGAGCCTTGCGAGATAAGTGAGGTACGCATAACCACAACCACCGATCTCTCTTATCCCACCTATGCCTACAAGCAAAGCACACAGTCGGTTGGAATGGCGACCGATCTTACGGTTTCTCTCCTTCGCGGCGGCGAATGGCATGAGGCCGCACACGTGACCGACAACTGCCATAAGCAAATGGTAGCACGCTTTGAGCGTCAGCCTGCCGAGGCGGTCAGAATAACCGTTAACGAGGCAAGATTTAGTCAAAGAGCCGAGATAACCGAGGTAAGAATCTACAAATAAACAAAATACACTCCCGACGCGACCGTCGGGAGTTTTTTTATTATGATAACATTGAGTTAACAATTAGGTGTTAAAATTATAATGTAGTATTATATCCGAATGTGGAGGAAGAACATGTTCAATATTATGATAGTTGAGGACGACGCAAATCAGCGCAGGCTTATGGAGACCGTGCTTTTGCAATACGGATACAACGTTGTTAATGCAACGGACGGCATTGATGCCCTTGACGTGCTTGACAAAAAGCACGTTGACCTCATAATTCTTGATATAATGATGCCGCGAATGGACGGCTTTGAGTTTACCGATACCCTAAGACGCTCGGACTGTAACATTCCGATCCTTATGGTAAGCGCAAAGCAATCGCCTATTGACAAGCGCCGCGGATTTATAATCGGAACCGACGACTATATGACTAAGCCCGTTGACGAAGAAGAAATGGTGCTTCGCGTGGGTGCCCTTCTCCGTCGCTCAAAAATTGCAAACGAGAGAAAGCTGACCGTCGGCTCTACCACGCTTTATTACGATTCCTTGACCGTACATACGAATGAGGGCGATATGGAGCTTCCGCAAAAGGAATTTTTGCTGCTCTTCAAGCTTTTGTCCTACCCCGGTAAGATATTCACGCGCCGTCAGCTCATGGACGAGATATGGGATATGGAAAGCGAGAGCGACGAGCGCACGGTTGACGTTCACATAAGCCGCTTGCGCGACAGATACCGCCAAAACACCGATTTTGAGATATCCACGGTTCGCGGACTCGGATACAAGGCGGTGCATCTTAAATGAGACAACAAAAAAGCACCAATAAAAAGATAAAAGAGCCCAAAAAACGCTCTTGGAGAATAGTTACCGCCGCGGGCGAGGAGATAAAGCACAGAAATACTATGCGATTTTGGTTCTCGCTTATGGTGTTTCTACTCTTTTTAGTCACCTGCGTGTTCACCGCGGGAATATTCTATATCGTGCAAGGTAGCCTTATCACCTTTGATACTCCTATTCCCAGCATGGCGCTTATCGGTGCGGTCGCGGCATCCTGTATAGTCGTGGGCGTTGCGCTGACGTCTATTACAAGCCGCTTCTTGTTCAAAAGGCTTGAAAGGATCAGCGCGGGAATGCGAGAAATATCCAAGGGCAACTATAAGGCGCGAGTCAAGGAGAAGGATAGCAAGAGCAAGATATCCGAGTTTGGCGATCTGGAGCATTCCTTCAATCAGATGGCAACCGAGCTTGACGGAATTGAGATATTCCGCAAGGACTTTATAGACAACTTTTCACACGAGTTCAAAACCCCTATCGTGCTGATACGCGGCTTTGCCAAGCAAATGCAAAGCCAGAATATTACCGAGGAGCAAAAAAAGGAATACCTTGATATAATCGTTTCCGAGTCCGAGCGACTCGCCAATATGTCAACCAATATTCTTTTGCTCTCAAAGCTTGAAAATCAGCAAATAGTAAGCGACAAAACGGAATTCTATCTTGACGAGCAAATAAGGAACTCAATAATCCTCTTGGAAGAAGCTTGGAACGACAAAAATATCGAGCTGGAATTTGACCTTGACGAGATTAAGTACAGCTTTAACGAGGAAATGCTCTCGCACGTTTGGATAAATCTTTTTTCAAACGCTATCAAGTTTACAGGCAACGGCGGTAAGATAGCTTGCAGGCTTTACCGCGAGGGCGCCAACGTCGTTTGCAAAATAACCGATAGCGGAGTGGGAATGGACGAGCAAACGCTATCCCGCATATTTGAAAAATTTTATCAAGGCGATACGTCACACAAAACGCGCGGCCATGGCATTGGACTTAATATAGTTCAAAGAATAGTCACGCTGGCGCGCGGAAAAATACAAGTTGAAAGCAAATTGGGACAAGGAAGCATCTTTACGGTCACCCTGCCCGCATAAAAAGTATGAATGAGATAAAAAACAAGACTTCCGAAGCCGAAAAGGTCGACTCGGTAGCACAAAGACACAAAAAAAGCAATAAAATCAAAGCGGCTACAATTTTGAGCATCGTGTCCGCGCTCTTCGTTGCGGCAACGGTGATAGGCGTTATTCTTATGAATGAATACTTCGCCGATGCAACGCTTATTCGCGATGCGGTTGGCGAAAATTACGCGCTCGGTGCTATTGTTATGATACTTGTAACGGCGCTTCAGGTCGTTGTGGCGTTTATCCCGGGCGAGCTTGTTGAGGTTGCGGCGGGCTTTGTCTTCGGCGGACTGTGGGGCACGGTATTCGTGCTTGTGGGCGCGATACTTGGAAGCATAATCGCCATTTTGCTGACAAGAAAGCTGGGACTTAAGCTGTTTTACACCTTTTTCCCCGACACCGACCCAAATTCCCTGCCAATTCTCAATAATCCGACACAAAGAAACGCAATGACATTCCTTTTGTTTCTCATTCCGGGAACACCAAAGGATATGCTGACCTACGTCGTAGGACTTACCGATATGAAGATATGGCAGTATCTCCTTTTGACGACCTTTGCGCGCATACCGTCCATCATCTCCTCAACGATCGGCGGCGACATGCTTGGCAGCGCCAAGATAATGACCGCGATATACATATTCGCAGGCATCGCAAT
>JBGVJM010000016.1:0-8040 GCA_045129415.1 Eubacteriales bacterium | reverse complement strand
ACGTTTTCCATGCGCGAGAGCGAAACACTGTCCTGCTCCTTGGCGATAGATGGCGTGGGCTTTATTGCCGCGCGGAAGATGATGGGCATGCCATTAGTCATTCCACCGAGAATACCGCCCGCGTTATTGGTTTTGGTGGTTATTCTTTCACCGTCGGTAGAGAATGCATCGTTGTTTTGCGAGCCGTATAGCCTTGACGAGCCAAATCCCAAGCCGAATTCCACGCCCTTGACGGCGGGAATGGCAAAAACGGCGGCGGAAATTCGTCCCTCAACGCCCATAAACATATGCTCGCCGAGTCCTGCGGGTGCGCCTATGACGGCACATTCTACCACGCCGCCCACACTGTCGCCGCAAAGCCTTGCTTCGTTGATCTTTGCCTTCATTTGCTCGCCGCAGGTCGCGTCAAGCGTCGGGAAATCGGCATTGCTTGCCGCATAAAGCTCGGAGTCGGTAATCGAGACCGCATTGTAAGGCTTGTCGCAAACGTCCGCGACAGAGGCTATATGCGCTCCGATGCGTATTCCCATGGTCTTGAGAATTTGCAGGCAAATTCCACCGGCAACGCACATGGGCGCGGTGAGACGTCCCGAAAAGTGACCGCCGCCGCGAAGGTCAACGCTCTCGCCGTACTTCATTATTGCCGCAAAATCGGCGTGCGAGGGGCGGGGAATATCGGTATTCGTTGCATAGTGTGCGCTGTTTTGGTCTTGGTTATATATAACCGCCTCAATAACGTCGCCGTTTGTCGTGTCGCCGTCAAGTCCTGATATGAAAACAGGTCGGTCACTCTCGCGGCGCGAGGTAGAATATGCGTCGTGTCCGGGTGCGCGGCGCGACAAAAAGGCATAAAGCTCCGTCGGGTCAATTTTGTAACCTGCGGGTATGCCGTAGAGGCGCATGCCGATCATTTCGTCGTGCGAGCCGCCGTAAATATGCAGTTTTAGATTTGCTCCGTAAGCGTTTTGCATAGAGACCTCTTTATTCAAAGTTTTGTAGGAAATCGGGATAGGACTTGCTTATAGCCTCAAAGCCCCGAACGGTCACCTCGCCGTCGCACACGAGCGAGGCTATCGCGGCGCACATAGCGATGCGATGGTCTGAAAACGAGTCGACCTCGCCGCCAAAAAGGCGCGGTTTTCCGCAAATTATCATTCCGTCCGACGTAGGCGTTATATCCGCGCCGAGAGCCGAAAGGACGTCGCAGGTGGTTTGAAGTCGGTCGCTTTCCTTGAAGCGAAGTCGGGATGCGCCGAAAATTTCGGTTTTTCCTTGGGCAACAGCCGCCGCTACGCATATCGTGGGAACAAGATCGGGTATGTCGCGCGCGTCGAGCGTTATGCCGCAAAGCCTTGAAGGATAAACTGTTACCTTGTCCTCGATCCACTCGATCCTCGCTCCCATACGACCGAGAATATCAATAATTTGGCGATCGCCCTGAGAGGAATCAAGCTCAAGGCCCCGCACGGTTACGGCATTTTTGCCGATAGCACCTGCGCACAAAATGGGGGCGGCACACGACCAGTCTCCGCCTACGCAAACGGTGCTTGGAGATACAAGACGGTCACGTCCGTTGACAGTATAGGTGCTTGTGCTTTTGTCAAATGAAATATCCGCGCCAAAAGCCGTGAGCGTATCAAGCGTCATAGAAATATATGGCTCGGATTCAACCTTACCCGAAAGCGTAAGAGTGCTTGTGCCTCGGCAAACCGAGAGCGCGAGCAAAAGTCCGCTTATATACTGTGACGATACGTCGGCGGCGATGCAATATTCACCGCACGACAATTTTCCTTTGAGTGATACGGGATTTGAGCCGACGGGCGAAAGACTTACACCTTTGCTTGTCAAAAGATTGTGTATTGGAAGGATGGGGCGCTGTGAAAGCCGTCCGCGCATAAGGAAGCTGCAATGTGCCGAAAGTGCCGCCGCAACGGGCAACAAAAACCGCAAGGTAGAGCCAGATTCGCCAACGCAAAGCTCGGCATTTTGAGCAACGCTTTGGATGGGCGAGACTAAAAATCCCTCATCCAGCCTTTGTATATTAGCACCGAGAGCGCAAAGACAGCTCACGGTGGCGTTGATGTCGTCGTTTGTGTCACGGCAAATGATAAAGCAGGGAGCGTCGGCAAGTGCGGCGCATATCAGCGCGCGGTGTGCCTCGGATTTTGACGAGATGGCGCGCACACAAGACTTTATTTTTGCGTTTTTGAAGGTCATATCCATAGTCAACGTCCTCAAAGTCCAAGTGAGAAAAGCGATTCAAGCTCGCCAACGTGTATGTTGTGTATCTCGCATTTGCCGATTCCGTGCGGCAAAACCACCGAGATTTTGTCTCGGTCGCGCTTTTTGTCGCTTGCGGCAATTTTTGCAAGCTCGCTTGCCGCAAAGGGACAGGCGGTGGGGAGACCGTATGCGGTTAGAAGCTCAATTATTTCAGCAACGTCACATTCGGGGCAAAGTCCCATTTTTGCCGCAGCGCGAGCTATGATGACAATTCCCATTGCTACGGCATTGCCGTGCGACACCGTGAAATCGGACAGGATTTCTATCGCGTGCGCAGGTGTGTGACCAAGATTGAGAAGGTGACGAACACCCTGGTCGTGCTCGTCGGCTTCAACGATATCGCGCTTGTTGCTGACGCATTTTTGTATTATTTCTTCGATTTGTGACATAATTGGAGCCGATTTTAGTGCATGCCAAAGCTCAATATCGCCAATTATTCCGTATTTAAGCACCTCGGCACAGCCTTCTGCAAATATATGTGAAGGTAGAGTTTCAAGCGTTGACGTGTCACAAAGCACGAGTGAGGGCTGATAAAATGCACCTACAAGATTTTTGCCGTCGGGCATGTCAATGGCGGTCTTACCGCCAACCGAGGAATCCACCATGGAAAGAAGCGTGGTGGGTATCTGAACAAATTTAGTACCGCGCATATAGGTCGCCGCCGCAAAGCCTGCAAGGTCTCCTACAACACCGCCGCCAAGCGCTATGATAACGTCGGAGCGAGTCACTCCGCCCGTTGCCATAAAGGAGAGCAGGGCGAGATAATTTTCGGCATTTTTTTGCTCTTCGCCCGCGGAGACAATAAACTCGCGCGTCTCAAAGCCGCTATTTTCAAGCGAGGTCTTGACGGCATCAAGGTATAAGGGAGCCACGTTTGTGTCGGTGACGATGACCGCCACGGATGGCGCGGTGACCGAAAGACAAAGCTCGCCCGCGCGCCTAAGTATTCCTTTTTCTATAAGCACGTCGTAGCTTCGCGACGCACAAACGGTTACTTTTCTCATATTACACCTCGTAAATTTCGTTGTGAAAACACATATCCATTCTTATTTTATCACGAAACTCGCTGTTTTTCAACCATTTATCAATATAATTGATAAAAATACGGCAAAAAAGTGACCGAGAAAGCAAAAAGCCGCACTTTTTAAAAAAGTGCGGCTTTATTTTACTCTTTGGAAAACCTTTTTGCGTATCCGCATTTGCGGCACAGTTGCTCGCAAGCGCGGCGACGGGAGAAGCCGTCGTATATGGCGCGCGCTCGGGGAGATGAGAGAATTTCGTCAAGCTCGCTGTCAAAGAGGTTGCCGAGAGCCAATGCGCCGTCGGCATCGAGACAGCAGGGAACGCAGGTACCGTCAACTAAAATACCCATTTGGTCGCGCAGTCCGTAACAAAAAATGTCGGCGTCGGCGGGTGATTCGGCGGCATCGCGGTCGGGCCAATCAAAGCGCTCGCCCCATTCCAAAAACAGCTTGTCGCAAAGCCTGAGACTGCTGCCTCCGCGCACCTTGCCCCATTCGCCCGTAAATTCGGCGTGGAGCTTGTCGAGAATGGGTGTGTTATCGTCATCCGTGCCGAGATTCCAAAGCCTGAGCGCCACGATACAGCCGCGCGCGGCGGCTTTTTTGGCAAAATCAATGCAAGAGTCGAGATTACCCTCGTCACAAAAGGCGGGATTCGCGCTCGGAGCGTGCAGGGAAATGCTTAACTTGTAAGGCAATTCTCCCAGCAAAAAGTCACCCTTTTGGCTCAAAAGTGAGCCGTTGGTGGTGAGCATTGGCAAAAAGCCACGGGCTTTTGCGATTCTTATAAATTCGGGCAGGAGAGGATGCAAGGTCGGCTCGCCCATAAGGTGAAAATACAAAAACTTCGCCCGTCCATGCAGCTTGTCGGTCAGAATATTGAACTCTTGCTCGGTCATAAACTTTTTTTGCCGCACGGTTTTATGACAAAAGGAGCAATCTAAGTTGCAGACGTTTGTTATCTCTAAATATATCTTGTCAAGCATTATTTAATCCTCGTCTTAATGTAGATGGACGAATGGTCGCTGGAATAGACACCGTCGTAGCAGTTGTCAAGCACGTGGTACTCGTAGACCTCGGCGTCTCCCTTGCTTATCAGGATGTAGTCAATTCTGTCCTGCTCGGTGGGATCGCCCCAGCCGTGAAAGGTGCGCGTGTCCTCGGTGATGGGCGAGATGACCTTTGCGTCGTCAAAGCTGTCACGCGTGGAGAGAATAGTCTCGGAGTCGTCCGTGGCGTTCATGTCGCCAAAGAGGAAGGAGGGAAGATCGCCAAACTCCGAAATTTTGTCAAGCACGACCTTGATGCCGTTGATGCGCGCCTCGTCGCTTACATTGTCAAGATGCGTGTTGAAGACGGCAAATTCCTTATTCGTGGTCTTATCGCGCAAAATTACGTAAACGCAAATTCGGTAATGCGAGCTGCCCCAGTCCTTGCTCATGACCTCGGGCGTTTCGGATAGCCAGAACGATCCGCTATCAATTTTTTCAAAGCGGTCGGTGCGCCAGAATATCGGACAACCCTCGCTCAAAATAAAGTCGTCGCGGTAAGCCATTTCCGAGTCGTAGCCCGAAAGTGTGGACTTTAAGTAGTCGTAATGCAGGAAGGTCGCCTCCTGGAAGCCCACAATGTCGGGGCTAACGCGCTCAACGTCCTCGGCTATCAGGTCAGCGCGGTAAAACCAGCTCTTCTTTAAAAAGTCAAGCGGATTATAAAAGCGCACGTTGGTGCTCATTATGGTTATCTCCTCGCCGGCGTTTGCGGCGGGCGTGACCGTGCGCCTGTCTATCAGGTATTTGGGAACGTAAAAGAGAAGAACGAAAAGTATCAGCGCCAATAGAATGGCTAAGACCTTTAGAATATTTTTGAATATTTTCATATTATATCCTCCGATGTTTACTGGCTTTATTATAGCAGATATGGAACGGAAAATCAACAACAAAAAAACACAGGTCAGCTACGTGTGAGTCAAACCGTGTGTTTTTTTGCTTTTATTGTGCCTTCTCTTAAATTCCTTTGCCGACAATTCTCTAAATATTTGTTACAGCCCTCCTCAAAAGTAAGTGTTACCCCTCGCGCCATTTTTAGCTTTTTCATTGCAAAAATCCTCCAAAGGTTAATCAATACATCATTTTGCCAGGTGTATTATATCGCGTTTTAACGTGTTTGTACATGATGTGGTTAAAGAGTTTGCGGAAAAGTTGCGATCGAAATATCGCCCGAACTCTTGAAAAAATACTTTCATTGTGTTATAATGAAAGTGCCAAGATATATATTTAAGCGTTATAAGAATAGACAGTAATGTTATTTTGATAATTGTATTTTTGCGATTATTTAAAAGCCTACTTATATTTAACAGATAATAAAAACGATGGAGGATTGAACAATGGGATTTTTATCAACACTTTTTAACAAAAAAAGCGGACCTTCTGCAAACTATCAGATTTCTTGCTTCGCATTGAGGCTTGTGTTTTATAGCTTGGATATTCCGCCTCAAATATTTTATAACAACTTAAGGGGTGCAAAGGCACTTGTTGCAACAGCGATAAGCGTATGCTCCAAAGAAGGTATCAAAATACCATCAAACTATAATAATCTCCCCATAACTTTTGTGGAAAATGCAGATCATTCTAAATATGGATACATAGTAGCGTTTGATGACGCTGAACGCGAATGTGATTGTAATTTTGTTGCTATGATGTTTGAAAACGGCAACAAAGTATACTATACAAATGAACTTTATGCCGATGATCATGTTTTTAGCTTATGTATGTTTGGAAAAGACGGCAGCCATTATTCTGGTATAAATGATGAAGATCCTCAAACATACGCAGACTTCAAACGAGCAATTTTAAGTTAACCGTATGAGTACAAGATGAGTGTTTTTAATTTGTTTATTCTAGATCTACTGATTATTGAGTTTTTGATATTTTCTCGACAAAGATAAATTCGTTTAAAAAGGAGTATAGTTATGGCAAGTATTAAAAAGTTAGTTGAAATCTGTGAAAAGTGTGGAAATAAAACCGAACATAACTTCATAGAATATTATGAGACCTCATTTTTTAATAGACATATTAAGAACGAAATCATCAAAAATAAGGAAAAATATTTTACTTCAATTTGTTCAAAGTGTGGCAATAAGGTAATACTAGGATATCCGTTTAGATATGTTGACCCAAAGCGAAAATACGATATACTCTTAGTGCGTAATGGTGATCCTATGGAGGATGAAATTATTAATAATGTTCGTTCGGGTGAGGTTAAAAGTGGATATCAGACTCGATTGGTTGCAGATGGGATACAATTGGCAGAAAAAATCCAAATATTTGATTCCGGTTTGGATGATCGTACAATTGAAATGTGTAAAGTCCTTCTGTGGGGAGATTTGTGTGAGCAGGATCCTCAATACGCAGAATTAACTCCGGTGTCATGTGATTATTTCCGACATGCCAAAGACGGAAGTAAATATTCGGATGCTAATTTGTTGTGTTACGCCTATGATGTCGGAGAAAAAAGAGAAACAGCGTTGCTAGTTCTTGAAGAAAACTATTATCGAAATATAGCCAAGCATCTTGAGATTGATTTTGCAAAAAACCCGTTAGATAAATTTGAGGAAATTAACAAAAACTGGGCCAATAAAATTGTCAAATTTAGGAAGAAACGGCTTAATTTATAAACTCAATACAAATTAATCTCAGTTGTGTATTTCATAGTTGTTAATGCCCATATAATCTAATTATAAAAAGGTGAGTACTGCTCAATGCAAATGCTCACCTTTTTGTTTTGGCACTTAATGATTAGTCGTGGTTGCCCAGTATAATAAACTCATCGACTTTTGGAAGTATTTATAGAAATACAGGTAGCTCTGCCTATAATGATTTATAGTACCTTCTCTCAAATTTCGCTGCCGACAATTCTCTAAATACTTATTGCAGCCCTCCTCAAAAGTGAGCGTTATTCCTCTTGCCATTTTAAGCTTTTTCACCTTGAAATCCTCCTTTAAAATAAAAAAATATTGGACACATCATGAACGAAAAAAACGTTTATGATGTGTCCAACTTTTTATTTGTGATTTTGGGCGAAATGATTTTTACAAAGCTCAAATAAAGCTCTATAAATTTCAAAAGCCCTTATAAATCAAGAATTACTTGCTCGCCTCTTCGATAGCAACTGCAACCGCTACGGTCATACCAACCATGGGGTTGTTACCTGCACCGATGAGTCCCATCATCTCTACGTGTGCGGGAACGGAGGAGGAGCCTGCGAACTGTGCGTCGGAGTGCATTCTTCCCATGGTGTCGGTCATACCGTAGCTGGAGGGACCTGCTGCCATGTTATCGGGGTGGAGAGTTCTACCCGTACCGCCGCCCGATGCAACGGAGAAGTAGCCAACGCCATTCTCAATAGCCCACTTCTTATAGGTTCCTGCAACGGGGTGCTGGAATCTGGTGGGGTTAGTGGAGTTACCGGTGATGGAAACGCCAACGTTCTCAAGCTTCATGATTGCAACGCCTTCCGGAACAGAGTCAGAGCCGTAGCATCTAACCTTTGCTCTGTCACCGTTGGAGTATGCGATTTCCTTTACGATGGTAACTTCCTCAGTGTAAGGATCGAACTGAGTCTGAACGTATGTGAAACCGTTGATTCTCGAAATGATCATAGCGGCGTCCTTGCCAAGACCGTTAAGGATAACGCGGAGAGGCTTGGTTCTTACCTTGTTAGCGTTAAGAGCGAT
>JBGVJM010000015.1:0-13449 GCA_045129415.1 Eubacteriales bacterium | reverse complement strand
GCGAGAGCCGAGCCGTGTATTCTCACACTCGAGGCGGCGAAAAGATATATCCCCTTCACGACGGAAGTGCCCACTTTGTGAGATGTGCCGCGCCCATCGTCAGTGAGGGAGATATCGTTGGCTGTGTCGTCTCGCTGGCACCCGCCGATTCGGACACCGTTGCCGAGCCTACCGAGCAAAAGCTGGTACAGACCGCCGCCGGCTTCCTTGGCAAACAGCTTGAGGGATAAAGCCCGATTTATTTGAAATATGCCAAAACAAAAGGGATACGTCTACCGTATCCCTTTGTGCTTTGCTTGAATAGCGGTTGGTGTGCTAAAACGATATATTAAGAATGATCAAAAACAAATAAACCCATGTCGAATTTTATGTTCAACAATCCAAAAAGCGTTTACGGGTATTGACTTATCCAAACCTCGGATATATAATTTTTATATCCATAAAAATTAAAAATAGGGAGGATGAAAAATTATGGACAAGTTTTTTAAAATCACCGAACGCGGCTCAAACTACAGGCGCGAGATCGTCGGCGGTCTGACAACCTTCTTTGCCATGGCGTACATCATTTTCGTCAATCCGGCGCAGGTTGCCGCTGAAGGCTCGACGGGTTGGCTGGCAGGCCTTGGTGCAGACCCTGTGGCATTAGGAAAGATTTGGAATTCAGTATTCGTCGCCTCGGTACTCGTAGCCTTCATAGGAACACTGCTATACGCTTTTTATGCAAAGCTTCCTTACGCTCAGGCTTGCGGAATGGGACTTAACTCCTTCTTCTGCACGTGCTTCATTTCAGGAGCATATTTTGCCGGCGTTGATCTTATCGGTGGCTATCACTCCGGTATGGTCATAGTATTCCTTTCCGGAATAGTATTTCTCATTCTCTCGCTAACGGGTGCAAGAGAGTATATCGCTAAAGCGATGCCCGATTGCCTCAAAAAATCAATTCCCGCGGGAATTGGTCTCTTTATCGCATTTATTGGTCTTAAAAATGCCGGAATCGTTACGGCAAACCAATACACGTTTGTTCAGTTCGTTGACATAAACGGCGCGTTCAGCGCAGACGGAGTAGCGCCCCTTGATGCTTGGCGCTCGATAGCTCCCGCGATCGTTGCCTTAATCGGACTCGTCATCATCGCGGTCCTTTCCAAGCTTAAGGTTCGGGGTGCGGTGCTTGTTGGCGTTCTTTCTTCTTCTGTTCTTTACTATGTTGCAACCTGGCAGGTTCCTGTATTTGATATTTCTTCCATCGGACAAGCGTTTAAGGATTTCGGCGAGATCGGAATAACCGGCCTCTTCAATGCCGAGGCTTGGAATTTGGCATTTAACGGTGCGCACATAGGTGGTGTGTTCTCCGCGATTGTACTCGTTATCTCCTTCTGTATCGTTGATATGTTTGACACGGTTGGAACTCTTTACGGCGCGGCTACCGAGGCCCACATGCTTGACGAAAACGGAGACCCCATTGATATGAACAAGGCAATGGCTTGTGATTCCATTGCAACCGTTTCCGGTGCGGCACTCGGAACCTCTACGTGCACGACCTTCGTTGAAAGTGCATCCGGTGTTGCGGTCGGCGCGAGAACGGGTCTTGCCAGCCTTGTAACCTCGCTTTGCTTCCTTGCGTGTCTTTTCCTTACACCTCTTGCAGGAATAGTTCCCTCTTGTGCTACCGCTCCGGCACTCATATTTGTTGGTGTGCTTATGTTAAAGAATTTCTCGAACGTTGATATGACCGATATGAGAAGTGCGGTTCCCGCATTCCTCACGCTCATCATGATGCCTCTTACCTACTCCATATCCAACGGTATCGGAATCGGATGTATCGCCTACGTTCTTATCACGATCTTTACGGGCAAATACACAAAGAAGGATATCATGGCTACCGTTATAGCCCTGATATTCGTTGCAAAGTTCATGTTCGTAACGATGTAAATCAAAATAAAAAGCGATCGCTCATCGGAGCGGTCGCTTTTTTTGTTATTTCTTTTTAGGCTTGAGGTCGTATTTTGAAAAGCCCTCGCCGTTTATCTCGTGTGCCTGATTGATGGTCATGAATGCATCCCTGTCGAGCTTTGCAACGATAGACATAAGCTGTGCATACTGGTTCATGGTAAACGATACCATAACTACCATCTTTGTGTTGCCCGAATAGCCGCCCTTTGCCTGCATAATGGTTGAGGTGCGGTCCATATCGTCTATGATCGCCTTATTGATCTCCTCATATTTATCGGTGACGATATGCGCAACGAACGCCTTCTCGCCGCCAACAAAGACCTTGTCAATGACCATTGCCGCGATGAATGCCGACAAAATGCCGAGAAGCGACAAAATAATATCGCCGATAACGAACATACCGAGAACTATCGCCGTTGCGTCTACTATGAATATTGCAACGGAGCTCTTTGCTCTTTTGAATATTTTGCAAATGGTAAACGCGATAACGTCAACGCCGCCCGTTGATCCGCCGCCGAGGAAGGACAAGGCGCAGCCGAGACCGATAAATGCGCCTCCGAATACCGCCGCCAAAAGAATGGCGATCTCGGAATATCCGCTGCTCTCAATGCGGAAAAATCCGTTCATAAAGTCCTCGTTTCTGAGATTTGAGAAGAGCGCGGTCGATATCGGGTAAACTATGGTCGATATCAGCGATTTCATGGCAAAGTTCTTGCCGAGTATTATGAACCCGAGAATGAACAGCAGCCATGTCAATATAGCGATCACCATTTCCTTGGTTATAAACTCAAATGGCAGCAGCGTTTTTATGATGATGGAGTAACCCGATACACCGCCCGTTACCAGGTTGAAGGGCAAAAGAAATATCGACGTTCCAAAGCCGAGCACAAGAGTGCCCACTATGACAAGCATAGTGTTTTTAAATGCCGACCATATTTCTGCTTTACTGTACTTTTTCTTCATTTTATACTCACCAATCAGAAGATTTGTAAAACCGCGTCAAGAATGTTCTTAGCTATTTCTTCAACGCTTCCCGAAGCGTCTATAAGAACTATTTTTTCCCCTCTTTCGCGTAATTTTTCAAAAACCGAGAAAAAGGTCTTTCTTGTTTTGTCAAGGTATTCGTAATTTTCGTATATCTCGTGAGGAACGTTCTCGCGTGCGCCGATACGCGCAAGGCTTACGTCGGGCGTCAAATCAAGGAAAACGCACAAATCGGGCGTGCGGATATCAGGGTTTTCAAGGTTGAGCTTTGACACAACGTCAAATCCAAGCTCCGAGCCCTGATAAGCCAAAGAGGAGTAATAATAACGGTCGGTTATGACCGTTGTTCCCTGTGACAGCTTCTTTTCGATGCCCTCGTTCTCATCGAGATTGTGATTTACTCTGTCGCGCGCAAACATTTCCGCCATTTCCATGGGGGTTGCGGGAATTTGTCCCGAAAGCGCGCGTCTGAGAAGCTTGCCCGAGGGCAAGGTGGTGGGCTCCGCGGTTACAAAGCAGTCGATTCCGCGCTCGCGGAGATCGGCGGCGAGCAGATTTATCTGCGTGGTCTTGCCTGCGCCGTCGATGCCCTCAAAAACTATAAATTTAGATGTTTTATTCATAAAATTTGTGAAAGTGTCCTTTAACTATTATTTTCCGCGCCAAACGGAAGGAGAAAACAGCATTATCATGGGGAATATCTCAAGTCTGCCAAAGAGCATATTGAGCGAGAGAAGAATAAGCGAAGCGGGGGAATATGAAGCAAAGTTCTCCATGGGACCAACCGCGCCAAAGCCCGGTCCGACGTTGTTTATACATGCCGCGATGGAGGAAAATGCCGTTTCGATATCCGGCCCGTCGATCAAGGCGATGAGCAGTAAGGATGCCAAAAATATTGCCGCATAGCTTACAAGATATGCAAAGGAGCCGCGTATTGTGTCTCCGTCAACCGCGCGTCGCTCAAACATAACTCGCTTTACGCGTCTCGGATGAAGCATATGACCTATTTCGCCAAAGGTTGACTTGATGGCTATTACGATTCTTCCGACCTTGATTCCGCCGCCCGTAGATCCTGCGCACGCACCGATAAACATAAGTGCCAGCAAGACGATTTTTGAAAGATTTGGCCATAGATTGAAGTCTACGGTTGCAAATCCCGTTGTTGAGGAAATGGTGCAAACCTGGAAAAATGCGTGCATCAAGGCTTCGCCAAAATTGTGACAAGTTGAATAGATGTTTGCGGTTATTACGAGTGTGGCGGTTATTACCACGCCCACAAACCACCAAAGCTCCTCACTCAAAATCGCTGATGCGATCTTTCCTGTTATTATAAGAAAATAGACGTTGAAATTTATGCTGAACAGGAACATAAACACCGACGTTACCCAAACGCAGAATTCGTAGTTTGCAATTCCGCCCATTGTCTGAAGTCCGTCCGACCAGATGGAAAATCCACCCGTGCCGGCCGTTGAAAAGGCTATGCAAAACGCCTCGTAAACGTCCATGCCGCCGAAAAGCAGAAGGACCGCCTGCATAAGAGTCATAGCTGTGTAGATAAGGTACATTATTGCCGAGGTCTTTTTAACCGTTGAAACGATTTTATCTACCTTTGGACCCGGCATCTCCGCGCGCATAACGTAGACCATGCGCGAGGACGATGAGTCGTGCTGAGGCATGATTGCCAGCACGAATACCAGAACTCCCATTCCTCCGATCCAATGAGTAAAGCAGCGCCAGAAGAAAATTCCGCGCATGCCGACGTTTGCTGCCTCGGGAGACCACAGCTTATCAAAGTCTGCGGCGCTGAGTATGCTTGCTCCCGTTGTCGTAAAGCCGGACACCGTTTCAAAAAATGCGTTTACAAAGTTAGGTATGAGTCCCGAAATGACGAACGGAAGACAACCGAAAATAGACACGATTATCCAGGAAAGACCGACGGTGAGAAAGCCTTCCTTTGCGGTGATCATTTTGTTTTTGGGCTTGAACATTGAGAAAATGCCGCCCAAAGCAAACAGGATCACCATTGGTATAATGAAGGCGAGTATTGTACTTGTTTCACCGTATATCAGCGAGACTGCAAGCGGCAAAGCCATAAGCGTGCCCTCCGCTAAAAGCAGATGTCCCACGATATATTGTATCATCTTATAGTTCATACACCTTGCCTCTTTTCTCAAAGAAGAATGTCGCCAAGATCGCAGGTGTGCTCGTTTGTTGTCATAACAACGACAATATCACCAAGCTCAAGCGTTGCGTTTCCACCGGGGTGTATAACAGTTCCCTCTCGAATGATCGCAACGATAAGAAAGTTCTTTTTTATTTTTATGTCGCGCAGAGGAACGCCGATGGCATCAAAGTCCTCGGCAACGTCAAACTCGATAGCTTCAACTCTGCCGTCCACCATGCGGTGAAGCGACTTTATCGCGCTGAGATATCCGTACTCGCCTATATTTGCGAGACCGCGCACGTAGCGCAAAACCTTGGATGACACAAGGAGATGAGGTGTTACGTTGGAGATAACTCCCGCGTTTTTGGACAGCTTTACAAAGCTCTCCGAGCCCGCCTTGGAGATCACCTTTTCAACGTTTCTTGTCTTTGCAAACATTGAAATTATAAAGTTGGTCTGATCACTTGCGGTCATTGCCACGCATGCGTCGGTCTGTTCTATTCCCTCCTCGTCAAGAAGGTCGGGATCGGTCGCGTCTCCGCAAACAATAGCGGCTCTCGGGAATTGCTCCGCGAGATCCTGACACGTTTCACGGTCGTTTTCTATGATCTTAACATCAAATCCGCCGTCAATGAGCGGCTTTGTAAGATATCGGGTTATCGCGCCGCCGCCTACGAGCATAACGTCCTTTATTTTGTTTCCTATAATGCCCAGCTTTTTGAAAAGAAGAGTCATATCCTTGCGCGAAGCCGCAATGGAAATAACGTCACCCTCGCGGATCACAAAATCACCGCCGGGTATTATAGCCTCGTCTCCGCGCCTTGCCGCACATACGAGTGCATCGGTGTTGTATTTGCTCTTAAAGCTTATAAGAGGAAGATCGCAAAGCGGATGTCCCTTTGTGATGCTTATGTCTACTACCTCTACCTGTCCCTTTGCAAATTTTTCTATCTTCATTGCCGCGGGGAAGCGGATAAGACGGCTCGCCTCTCTTGCCGCCTCAAATTCGGGGTTGACTATCATATCGATTCCGAGGCTGTTGCGCATAAACGTGCTTTGATTGAGGTATCTGGGATTTCTGACACGCGCAATGGTATGCTTTGCACCGAGCTGCTTTGCTATCATGCAGCAAAGGATGTTGAGCTCGTCCCCTGCGGTTACCGAAATAACCACGTCGGCATTCTCAACGTCTGCGCTTTTTTGCACGTCAACGGAAGCACCGTTTCCGCAAACTCCAAGCACGTCGTATTTGTTAACGACCTCGTTTACCTCTTGGGTATCCTCGTCTATAACGGTTACGCTGTGCCCCTCGTTACAAATGCAGCTTATGAGCGCATCGCCCAGCGCGCCGTTTCCTATAACAACAATTTTCATATTAAAATATCTCCTTGCGGCAGATTTGGAAAATGCTTACTTATACTCTTCTCATTATATCACGCCACACGTAAAAAATCAAGAGGGTGGAGATTTTTTATATCTTGCACGGCAAGCGCCAAGGTTCAACAAGCCGAAGACATATGGGGGACGGCTTTGTTGTGTTTCGGCTTTTGTGGGTAATATGTGCGGACAAGCCTGCATATATTGAAACAAAAGTGGTGATCGACAGTAAAAAGAGCCACATTTTTTGACAAATCCACGCGTCAATTTGTTGACATATTTTGTTATATGTGGTATAATTTAAGGTGATTTAGTCTGAAGGGAGGACGAGCAAATGGTAAAAGTGTTTGTAAGGCTTTGCGCGGCATTGTGTGCCGTGGTGCTTTTTGGCGTTGCCTTTGCCGCAGTCTCTCCCAACCACGATCCGCTTGCCGTCACCGCGTCCGCGGCGGAGGCAACCTATCAGATGACGGAAGAATATATGGCGGGTCGCTTCTATAAGAACTTTACCGAGGTCAAGCGCACGGGTGATCAGCGCAAGGACGTTATTGCGATAGCACTCTCCCAGCTTGGATACCACGAGGGAGATTCGGATGCCGATTTTGATGGAGACAGCACGGACGGCGTGCGCGATTTCGTTGAATACAATGTGCTTGCAGGCAAGTTTGATAACGGCCAGGGCAACGGGGTGAGCTACGGATATTATTGGTGCGCGTCCTTCGTTAACTGGTGTTTAAGACAGGCAGGAGTTGAAGCCGACGCATCCGCAGGTGCCGAAATAAGCTGTCAGCGATGGATCGCCGCGTGCTCTGAAAAGGGTATCTACAAGGCTCGCGGCTCTTACGTGCCCGAGGTGGGAGACATGATATTCTTCCGCGACAAGGGTAGCTCCCTCTCAAGCACCCATATAGGATTGGTTCTCTACGTCAGCGGAGGACGGGTACATACCGTTGAGGGCAACACGTCGTTTACCAACGATTATTCAAGCGACGGAGAATACGTTGCGATCAAGTCTTATCCCCTTGACAGCGATTATATAGTGGGATACGGATGTCCGAAATATAAGGAGACCGATTCTTATATTCGCGTTGACTATTCGGGCAATCTTAAAACCGAGGGACAGTACATTCCTCACGGCAGAGTCACGCTCTTTGCAAACAAGGAGCTTACCGAGGTCGTTGGTGAGATAGACGCCTTTACGCTCTTTGACGTTGCCGAGCTTGGCGACGGTTATATTTCTGTTTCCGCGTCGGTTGCGGGCGGCAAAATAAGCGGCTTTATTTCCGAGGGCTCGGACGTCGTTCAGGTGACGGGAACACGTGAGATATACAAAATAGAATACGTTGACGAGTCGGGCAACGCGATATTCTCGCCTCAGTACAGGCTGAAGGATCAAGGCAAGAAGACTTACTCCAACAAGCCCTCTCGCGAGAACAGCGGATTTGTGGGTTGGATCTACAAGGATCAAATAATAAGCGCGGGCGGAGCCATTCCGCAGGTCAACGAGGACGTTACGCTTGTGGCGAAATTTGATCCCGTATTTCACGTAGTATCCTTCCAGAACCCCGATAAAAAGCTTATTTCTCAATCCTTTGGATATTACGGAGCGCCCGTAACCGTTCCCGAAGCGCCAACCGCCCCCGAGGGCTACGTTTTCATAGGTTGGGATAAGGAAGTAAGCACCACTATCACGGAAAGCGTTGTTTACACCGCCGTTTACGTGACGGAGGAGGAATACAGCGCAATGAACACCGAAAGCTCCACCGAAAGTGAGAGCGAGAGCTTTCCTCAGGCGGCACAGCCGACGGGCTGTCAGTCAAGCGCGGGAATCACTTCCCTTTTGCTTGGAACGGTCCTGGCGGCGGGATTTGTATTCGGCAAAAAACGTAAATAAATACATAACGGCTCACGCATCAGTCGCGAGCCGTTATTTTTTTGCTTGCTTTTTGTCGTCGCGCTTGACATTTCGGTGCGGGGATGTTAAAATAATACGTGCCGTGAAAATCGGCAGTATCTGTGGCGAAAGGAGAACGCGCATGATAGCGGTAACGGTAAGTGATCTTACATTAAAATTTGGCGTAACGACTGTGCTTGACGGCGTGTCGTTTTCGCTTGACGAGGGAGACAAGCTTGGCATAATCGGCTCAAACGGAAGCGGAAAAACTTCGCTTTTGAAGCTCATTACGGGAGAATATGATGCCACCGAGGGCGAGGTCTATATTTCAAAGGGCAAAACCGTTGGAATTTTGTCGCAGTACGGCGCGTTTGATGAATCGGACGGTGCCGGCTCAACCGCGCTTGAACACATGATTGCCGCCTTCCCCGAGCTTGTTGCAATGGAGCAAAGACTCGGATTTTTGGAGGCCGCGCTTTCGGACGCGGACGATCCGAGTCACGACGCATATACAAAAGAGTATTCCGAGCTTAACGCAAAGTTCATTGCCGACGGCGGACTTGAATTCCGTTCGCGCTCGCGCTCGATCTTGTCAAAGCTTGGCTTTGATGACGACGCGATACAAAAGGACGTAAGTCTTTTGTCGGGTGGACAAAGAACGCGTCTTGCACTTGCGGTTGAGCTTGCGCGCGAGCCCGATATACTTATGCTGGACGAGCCCACCAACCATCTTGATATAGAAACGCTCGGCTGGCTTGAAAATTATCTCGTGCAGTATAAAAAGTGCGTTATGATAATCTCGCACGACCGCTATTTTCTTGACCGCGTGACAAACAAGACGCTCTCCATAGAGCACCACAAAGCAAAGCTTTATAACGGCAATTATACGAAAAGCATGGAGCAGCGCCGCATTGACCGCGAGATCTACGAAAAGCACTATCGCGAGCAGCAAAAGGAGATTGCGCATCACGAGGCGTATATCGCACAGCAAAAGCGATGGAACCGCGAACGAAACATCATTGCCGCGGAGTCAAGGCAAAAGCTGCTTGATAAAATGGAGAAGCTGGAGGCTCCCGAGAGCGAGGAGCGCGCCATAAGGCTTAAGTTTACCTCCGCAATAGCCAGCGGAAACGACGTTATGACGGTCAAGGGGCTTTCGATGTCCTTTGGGCAAAAAAGACTTTTTGAGAATCTCAATTTTTTGGTTAAGAGAAGTGACCAACTTTTTATCGTTGGCCCCAACGGCTGCGGAAAGTCCACACTCATAAAGCTCATGATGCAAAGGCTTTCGGCTACGAGTGGTAAAATCGAGCTTGGCTATAACGTTGAGATAGGCTATTACGATCAGGAAAACCAAAATCTTGATCCTCAAAAGACGGTGCTTGACGAGCTTTGGGATGCCTACCCCACCCTGCCCGAGCAAAGGATACGCTCCACGCTTGCGTGGTTCAAATTCTTTGGCGACGACGTATACAAGCAGGTCAGCGTGCTTTCGGGCGGCGAGCGAGCAAGACTGACGCTTTCAAAGCTCATTCTCTCGCACATGAATCTGCTTATTCTCGATGAGCCCACAAACCATCTTGATATAGATTCCAAGGAGGCGCTTGAATCGGCACTTGAAGCGTTTGACGGTACGATAATCGCTGTTTCGCACGACCGCTATTTCATTGAAAAGCTGGCAACGCGAATTGTCCGCCTGAAGCCCGAGGCTTACGTGGACGGCGATATGTTTGACTATTCCGTTGTAAATAACGGACGGGCATATACCGAGTTTTGTGAGTTTGTTTCCGATAGACAAGCCCGCTTGCTGTCGGCAGGCGGCACGGCAGCCGCCGTGGCGACTGCACCTGCGGCAAACGCCGCTTCAAAGGAGCAATATCTCAAGGCAAAGGAGGCGCTTGCCGCGTCGCGCAAGAGCGCGCGCCGCCTTGAACGCTTGCGCGAGGAGATGCAAAAGCTTGAGCTTGAGCTTGACGAGGTTTGCGAGCTTATGAACGGCGAGGCGGCAACCGACTACAAGAGAGTCGCCGAGCTTGACGCGCGTAAAAATGAGATAGAGGAGCGCCTGATGGAGATATATGAGGAGCTTGAGCAATAAAGGTAAAAACGGACTTGACACACGTCAAGTCCGTTGTTTTTTATTTCATTGCAGAAAAGAACTCGTCCATAAAGTGTTCCTTATCAACGTCATACGCTACGGTGTGTAACGGAATTTGCTCCTCGCTCTCGTATGCGGGATTCATCCACGCCTTGTTGTATTCGGTAACGTTTAGCGTGAGTCCGCGCGCAAAGCCCTCGGTAACGGTGGCTATCCGTTGCTTTTTTAGCTTGCAAACGTCGGGATTTGTCGCGTAATAGATGGCAAGCGGATCGTGGAGCGCGGGCAGCCTGTCGGGCGTTGCCTCTCTCCAAAGGCGGCACAAATGCGCCACCTCTCTTGCGGTCTCGTTGCCGTCAAGCTCGCAAAGCTCTTGGAATTGCTCGTTGCTGAGCGGTAGCTTGTGAGTGACGTCGGCACCTATACATTCAAGATTGTCAAGAGAGGAAAACATCACGTCCGCCGCCTCAACGTCACACGAAACGTTCCAATCGGCATACTGCTTAAAGAACGCGCCGCCCATTATTACTACCTTTTTCGCCAATCCGAGCGCCGCGGGGTCTTTTTCTATTACCTTGGCAATGTTGGTGAATGGGCCGATTGCAACGACCACTAATTCCTTGCCCCATTTTTTGCATTGCTCGATTATAAAGTCTACCGCGCCGTCTCCGTCGGGGGTATATTCCTCTTTTTCAAGCTCGCTTGTGTAGTGACAGGTGTGTCCGTATTCTCTTTCGCGCTCGGTTAACGGTGTGCCGTGACCTGCATAAACAGGAACGGCTTCATAGCCGTTGCCGTAGAGCTTGAGCAGCCTTTTGGCTATTCTTGCGCGCTCGGCGGTATTTTGAAACACGGTGGTTATTCCGACTATCTCAAATCCCTTTTTCATGGCGAAATAGAGAGCCAGCGCATCGTCTATTTCGTCGCCGAGGTCGGTGTCTATAAGTAATTTTAATTTTTCCATCATTTTTTCCTATTTTATAAATATAACGCTCAGCATCGTGCCGCGCACGCCGCCCGAAAATCTATGCGAAAAATACTTTTCGGGGTTGCAGCAGGTGCATTCGTCGATGATTTGCACGTTTTTTTCCAAAAGACCGTGTTTTATCAAAAGCTCGCGATTGAGTCCTGCAATGTCGCATTGATATTTTCCAACTCCGTTTGGTACGACAAACCTTTCGGCAAGCCCCCTGCCAACGCCCTCACGTGCCGCTATGGCTACGTCCTCGCTGACCTCGTAACAGCACTTGTGGATACAAGGACCGATACAGGCGCGAATATCGGATATTTCAACTCCTGATGCTTCGGCAAGCCTCTCGGCGCACCTGACTGCAATGCCGGCAACCGTGCCGCGCCATCCTGCGTGAGCCGCGCCAACGGCAACCACCTCGCCCTCGCGATACGCCTCGAAGAGAATTGGCGCGCAATCCGCGGTTTTGATGCCCAGCGTCACGCCTCGCTCCGTTGTGACGTATCCGTCACCCTCGTCAATACCTTCACGAATAAAATATCCCTGCCCGCAATTTTTACGCGTTACGGTGAATACCCTGTCCGAGTGTATTTGCGGAAGCGAAACGATGCTTTCCTTGTCAAATCCGACCGAGTCTGCAAAGATTTCAAGATTTTTAAGCACGACGTCCTCGTCATCACCTCTGCCAAAGGCAAGATTTAACGATTTTGTGTGCGCAAGCTCACTTATGCCGCCCCGTCTTGTTGAAAAAGCGTGAGGAGAGCGCAAAATATCACTTTTTACAAACATTTTACCTCTCCTCATTTTATTTATTTTTCAAGTCCGCCGTTTTTTATGTATTTCGCCAAAAGATCGCGTGCGTACACGGGCTCTTCATAGCGGTCTATCTCGGTCAAGCGGTTGTAATAGTATCCCGATGAATAGGAGTCTACTATTACGTAGTATGTTTTGTTGTCCTGAATGGTTGACGCGAGTCCTGCGTCGTAAGCGCAGTAATAATTGTCTCTGCTCGCGTTTATAAATCGGCTCTTCAAGTCACTTCCCTTTATTGAGCAAAGCACCAGATTGTTATCAAACGGGAATATCGACTGAATGGTTGAGTAGGTCACGTTGCCGGCGGAAAGACTATACGGATCGCGCGCGGTAATAAATCCACCGCCCAGCACTATGTCGTACTTATCTCCCCAAAGCTCGCGTCCCTTTTCAAGATAAAGCTTGGCTATAAGATCACGCAAAAAGTCGCTGTTTCTATAACGAACGTTTTTGCCCAACACTTCAAATCCGGGCGCGATCTCTTCCTTGTATTGCTCCATCAGGTCATCAACTATTTTGTCATCTGAAAGATAAGCGTATGCGGATGACGCAACGTATCCAACGTCACTTACACGGCTATCAAGGGTTACGAAGTTTACGGTAAATTCAAGGTGTGAGATTCCGTCACCGTCTCCACCGCCCTGAAGGTGATAAACACCGTATTCATCGCGAAGTGCATAATGCCTGTGCGTGTGGCCCTCAAATACAACGTCAACGTAACCGCCGCGCGACAGCTCAAGGTCGTAATAAGATGCAAGCTGGGATTTTGTTATTTCGCCAACGCCGTTTACGTTTGAAGCGTAGCCGTCGTGCAACGAGTAGACGATAATATCAACTCCCTCTGCGCGAAGTCTGTTGGATTCAGCCTTGACAAGATTGGTAAGCTCGCTGCCCGTTTTGAAGTATACGTCAGCTGCCTTGTCGGGCGCAATGGAGGAATGAACATCGCCAACGGCACCTATTATTGCTATTTGTATTTCGCCGAGATCAACGACAACGGAAGCCTTGCAATAGCTTGCGCGCTGATTGGTATCAACGTCATAAATGTTTATTGCGAGTATGGGAAACTGTGCGAGCCCCGCATTGTCTTCAATTGCATCGCTGCCCCAATCGTATTCGTGGTTTCCAACGGTCATTGACGTAAAGCCCATGTGATTCATCCACTCGGTGATGATGTTTCCGCGAGTGAGATTGGACTC
>JBGVJM010000014.1:0-5518 GCA_045129415.1 Eubacteriales bacterium | reverse complement strand
AGCCCGCCATCAAGCCTCCCGCGATGGAGCTTGACCATCCGCGCGTGCTCGTCATGGCAACGCCGCTCACTCTTGCTGAAGAAAAATTTGTCCGACTTGTTGAGCGTTATTCCGACCGAGAGACCGTTATTCCCTTGCCTTGCCCACGACTTGCCGAGCTGGTTGAAGGCGGTGAGCTTGACGGCGAGGAGATCGACTCTTACATAGGTGAGCTTCTCGCGCCCTACAAGGATGGCGGAATAGATGCGGTCGTGCTGGGTTGCACCCACTATCCGCACATTAAGGACATTATTTCGCGCCATCTTCCCCACTCCGTTAAAATTTACGACGGTGGAGGCGGTACTGCTCGCCACACAAAGCATCTTTTGGAAGCGGCAGGCATGCTCTCCGACACACAAAACGAGGGACATATCGAGATCCTCAACTCCTCGCCTGACAAAAAATATATTGAGCTTTGCGAAAAGCTGCTATATAGATAAAAAAAGCCGAGATATCTCGGCTTTTATTTTTATTTACAAGAAAACTTATAAACCGTTACGGTTTCGTACGTCTCGCCCACATCAAGCGTAATGTCGGTAAAGCCCTCGTGATTGATGCTATCGGGCATCTTTTGCGTTTCAAGGCAAAAGGCATTTTGCGTTGCCTGAGGATAGCCACCCTTCAAGGGATACTTTTCATTATTCAAAAAGTTTGCGCTGTAAAACTGAACGCAGGGCGCCGACGTGTAGGTCTCCATGAAAATTCCGCTTTCACGACAATATGCCGTAGCTCTCGGTGCTAAAAGCGCATCCTTGCGCTCCACAAAATTATAGCAATGGTCGTATCCGCCTGCAAGTCCCATAGGCTCGTAGGAAAGGTCAAAGTCCTTGCCTATCGTCTTCGCTTTGCGGAAATCCATGGGTGTTCCCTCAACCTTACGTATCTCGCCCGTTGGAATAAGGCTTGCATCGGTGGGAATAAAGGTGTCGGCATCTATCCACAGCTCGTGGTCAAGCGCAGTTCCCGAAGCGTAACCGCCAAGATTGAAATACGCGTGGTTGGTCATATTCACGATAGTCTTTTTATCGGTTTTTGCCTCGTATTGTATGTTCAGCGCGTTGTCGTTTGTAAATTTATAGGTAACGTGCACGTCAAGCGTGCCGGGAAAATTCTCTTCTCCGTCGGGCGAGGTATAATACAGATCGAGCGCACAGCAATCGTCCGAAACGCTCGGCTCGGCGCGCCATATCTTGTGAGAAAATCCCACTTTTCCGCCGTGCAAGCAGTTCTCGCCATTGTTTATGTGGAGCTGATAATCCTTACCGCACAAGGAAAACTTGCCCTTTCTTATTCTATTGGCAACTCGTCCGATAAGCGCTCCTATATATGCGGTATCGTTGAGATATGCCTCAACGTTATCAAAGCCGCAAACCACGTCACGCATATTTCCGTCCTTATCGGGAACGTTCAAGGAATGTACCGCGCCACCGAGCGTAAGGATGCCAACCGATGCGCCACTCGCATTTGTCATAACGTAAAGGTCAACGGACTCGCCGCACACCTCTCCGAAATATTTCTTTTCTATCTTCATATTTTTCTCCAATGAAAACAGCCCACCGAGCATATCGGCGGGCTGATATTTATTCAACAATCGTATCCGTTAGGATTCTTGGTCTGCCAATTATTAGCATCGCGGCACATATCCTCTATGCCGTACTGCGCAGTCCAGCCCAGAACCTCACGCGCCTTGGTAGGATCGGCATAGCACTCCGCAATGTCACCGGGACGGCGGGGGTCTATCTGATACTTAACGTCTATACCCGTTGCAGCCTTGTATGCCTTGACGATGTCAAGCACCGAATAACCGTTGCCCGTTCCAACGTTGAAGTAATCAATACCGTGCGCCTTTTCTATGTAGCGCAAAGCCGCAAGATGCGCGCGGGACAGGTCAACTACGTGAATGTAGTCGCGCACACCCGTTCCGTCGTGCGTGTCGTAGTCGTTACCGAACACGTGAAGAATGGGAAGCTTGCCTGCGGCAACCTTTGTAATATAAGGCATAAGGTTGTTGGGGATACCGTTGGGATCCTCGCCCATAAGTCCCGTAGGATGCGCTCCGATGGGATTGAAATAACGAAGAATGGAGATGTTCCATTCCTTGTCGGAAACGTAAATATCCTTGAGTATTCTCTCGATCATGACCTTGGTCTCGCCGTAAGGATTGGTTGCGTTACCAACTCTTGCGGTTTCCTTGATCGGCACCTCGTCGGGCGTACCGTAAACGGTTGCGGACGAGCTGAATACTATGGTCTTTACTCCGTGGCGGCGCATAGAGTCGCACAAAAGCAGAGTTCCCGTTACGTTATTGTGGTAATACTCAAGAGGCATTGAAACGGATTCGCCGACTGCCTTGAGTCCCGCAAAGTGAATAACGCTGTCTATATCGGGGTTTTCCTCAAATATTCTATCCATAGACGCAACGTCAAGAAGGTCTGCCTTGTAGAACTTGAAATCCTTACCCGTTATCGTCTTGATTCTCTTAAGTGACTCGGGCTTGCTGTTTGAAAAGTTATCCATGATAACTATATCGTAGCCCGCGTTCAAAAATTCAACTGCCGTATGTGAGCCTATAAATCCGGCTCCGCCTGTAATAAGAACTGACATCCTTTTAGTCCTCCGTGAAAAATGCTGTGTCTTAAATATACTTTTCAACGATGGCCTGCATTTCGGTCATCTTACTCTCCATGTCCGCAACAAGCTTGAACTGATTTCTCGCTCTGTCAAGGTTGTGGTTGGGATGCTCCGTTCTGAAATAAACGTCGCCGTCCAGATAGTCGGAAAGGAAGCGGATACCCGTTTCATAGGTGAGTATCATAGCACCCATGGGAAGCGCTCTGATCTCATCTGCCGAGAGGCTGCCCTCAAGTCCCTCGATAAAGCCCTTGGCATAAGCCTCAAACATATCAAGCCTGCAATAAACCTTTGTAAGATCGGTCTCGTCCTCAGCCGCGCTCGATGCGCCGAAGCGGATACTGTCACCAAAGTCCGCAAGCACGCTTCCGGGCATAACGGTATCAAGGTCGATAACGCATATTCCCTCACCCGTTGCTTTGTCCATCATGATATTGTTGAGCTTGGTGTCATTGTGCGTTACGCGGAGACTTAATTTGCCCTCTGCGATTCCGCGGTTTATGTAAGAGGTTATCTCTTTTCTGTCAAGCGCGAACTTGATCTCGTCCGCGATAAGATGCGCGCGTCCCGATCTGTTTTCCTCAATAGCCTTCAAGAGATTGTCAAATCTCCACTCGGTATTGTGGAAGTTGGGAATGGACTCGTGGAGCTTAGATGCATCGAAGTCCTTGAGCTGCATCTGGAACTGACCAAACGCATATCCAACCTTGGTGAACATCTCAGCGGACTCAACCTTCATAAAGCAGTCGCTATCCTCAACGAAATCATACATTCTCCAATATATGCCTCTGCGGTCAACGTGTGCCCACTTTCCACTCTTTGTCCATATAACGTTGAGCGCGCGGCGGTCGGGGTCAATTCCCGCCTTTACGTAGCCCTGTCTGATATGCTCGGTAACGCCAACGATATTCTCCATAACCTCGTCGGGCTTTTTGAAAATATCGGTGTTTACCATCTGCATAACGTATCTCTTACCCGTGTTATAGGTAAGGAAATATGTTCTGTTTATATGTCCGTTAAGGCATTCCTCAACGTTAACTATCTCACCCTCAACATTGAAGTGAGATGCGGACATTCTAACGTCGTTTTCTGTCAAGTTGTGATCGATCATAAAATACTCCTCAAAAGATTATTTCCAAAGTGTTGCGGGGTATTCGCCGCCGTCTATCAGCGACTTAATGGATGCCACGACTGCGGGCTTATCCTCGGAATAGGTAACTCCGTACCACGAAGCCGACGTGGGATATACCTTTACGTCGCACTTGCCTGCCTTCATTATCTCGTCAACCGAGCCGGGCAGATAGTATTCGCTCTTGAGTGCCTTGCCGCCCTCGCCCGAGAGGAAGTTGATAAATCCGCGTTCAAGCTCGGGGAATATCGCGGGGGTAAGTCCCCAGCAGTTCATGGAAACGATGGTGTCACCCGAAAGTGCCTTCCATTCGCCGTCGTCGTCAAGAAATTCCGCGTCGTTGCCTGCCGTCTTTATCTTGGTAAGCTCCTTGATGGAAACAAGCATTCCATCTTCGTCCGCCGCGCATCTTCCTCTGGAAACAGTTCCGTTTTCGGTAAGCGTGTTGCGCAGAACGTAACCAACCATGCAGTAATGCGTGTCGGTGGGCTTTATGGTCTTAAGATGAGCCGCAAGCTTTACGAAAGCGTCTCTGCCATAGAAGTCGTCCGCGTTTACAACGGCAAAATTGTCGTCGATAAACTCTCTTGCGCAAAGCAATGCGTGAGACGTGCCCCAAGGCTTTTGTCTTCCCTCGGGAACAGTAAATCCTTCGGGGAGATTGTCGAGCTCCTGAAAAGCGTATTCAACCTTTACAAAAGGCTCAACTCTGGAGCCTACGGTCTCCTTGAACGCCTCAAGATTTTCTCTTTTTATGATGAAAACGACCTTGTCAAAGCCGCTTTTCACTGCGTCAAAAATAGAAAAATCAATTATGAATTCTTTGTTTTCGGTGATAGGGTCGATCTGCTTCAATCCACCGTAGCGAGAACCCATTCCCGCCGCAAGAATAACGAGTGTCATAACTTTACCTCTACGTAGTATTTGGAGAGTGTGGCACACCTGCCCACTCCAATCCAAATTACATTATAACACAACTTATTTACTTTGTAAATAGATTTTTATGAAATTCTTTCCTAAGAGAAAAAAGAGGCGGGAGACAAGCCCCCGCCCTACGGAATCATTATTAAACTCTCTCAACCTCAATAGAGCCGAGCTTTACCTCGCCTTTAAGTATGAGCATCGGGTCGTCGTCGCCCCATTCGCCTGCCTCAACGTCAAGGCTGCCGAGCGACACGTTAACGTCACCGTATTTTATCTTCCAATTCTTAGGAACGTATATTTCGGTCGCGCCCAGCTTGTTTTCAACGTGCAGTGTTGCACCGCCGCGGTACTTATCGGCATTTTCAAAATGAACCTCAAGCGCTCCGAGCTTATTGCTTACGCTGCGCTCCATATCGGTGTTTCCAAACTCCTCGCAGTCGATATATACCTCAGCCGCGCCAAGCTCGTTGTCCTTTACGTTAATCACCACGCTTGCACCGCTTCTGTTTTTCTTTTTCTTTCTCTTTCCGCTTGGCAGAATGAACATAAATCCTGCCGACAGCAGCAATGAGCAACCGAATACAAGCCAGTTATTGATGATATCGCCGCCCTCGATACCGCAAACGTATGCGATATTTTTCTCAAATATCATAAAGAGGAAGCCCAGAAGCACAAATATCTCCCAAACCTGACCTGTTGCCAAAAGCGAAACGATGGCGCAAGCAAGCGCAATTCCGCCAACTGCCTGCCAGAAGGTTATCTCTCCAACCACACTCGTTATCGGGGCGATAACAC
>JBGVJM010000013.1:0-6281 GCA_045129415.1 Eubacteriales bacterium | reverse complement strand
AGCAGAGGGATATATCGGTCAATAGGCTTTTTTTGGCGAATAATTTTCATCATTCTATCCCTCCCTTTGATGTTTTTGGTATCTATATTATACCATATATAGCCGCGTTCGTCAATATTTGTGACAGTTGGTCAGATATTTCGACAAAACTTCATTAATATTGCACAAAAATTCTTAGCTTCAAAAAAGCTCACACAATGCCCATTGGTTGAATTTGTACAAAAATTGTGATAAACACCCTGATGCCCGTATTATGTTCAAATTCAGAAAACAAAAAAGCGCGGCTCCGCGAGCCGCGCTCAATATTTAATTTTTACACTCTGTCAACCGTGGTGACGGTCAAGAATTTATCGTCGTGCTCCTGAACCTTTTTTAGCACCGCGTCCATTATTGCCGCATCACTCATTTTAAGCTCAAAGGGTGCGCTGATGTCAAAAATGAGGTTGGAATGACTTACTCCGCGCACAAATCTGAAATCATGTATGTCAAGACGCGCGTCTATCTCCCTTACCTTTTGCAAAACAAGGGCGCGAAGCGCATTGACCTCCTCGTCATCGGTAACAATGGGGTCCATGTGTATGTTGGACTCAATTCCGAGCTCGTTTTTGAGTCTTTGCTCTATCAAGTCTATCATATCGTGCGATTCAAACACGCATTTTGAGCCGTCGACCTCAATATGAAGCGTGGCAATCGTCCTGCCGGGACCGTAATTATGCACGACCATATCGTGAATACCCAGCGCATCGGGAAATTCACCGACAACGCGCTTTATGTTGTCAACGACCTCGGGATCGGGACTTGAGCCGAGAATGGAGTTTTTGGTCTCGTTCAATATGCGTATTCCCGCAACGAAGATGAGCGTTGCCACCGCCACTCCCATATATCCGTCTATATCAACACCGGTAAACTTTATTACAAGCATTGCGACCATGACCGCAACGGTTGCAACCGCGTCCGCAAGGCTATCCGTTCCCGTTGCGCGAAGCACCGATGAGTCTATTTTCTTTGCAAGTCTCGTATTAAAATACCAAAGCCATATCTTTACAAGCACGGATACGCCGAGGACTATTATCATTATCCACGAAAACGTAGTCTTTGCCGCGTTGCCGAAGATCTTTTCCGCCGATCCGCGCAACAGCTCCCAGCCGATAAGCAAAATGAAAAACGAAACTATCATAGAGCCCACGTATTCCATTCTCGCGTGCCCGAACGGGTGGTCTCTGTCCGCAGGCTTTGATGCCATCTTGAAGCTTACAAGCGACACTATTTGCGATATCGCGTCCGACATATTGTTAATTCCGTCCGCCTGAAGCGATATTGCGCCGAATAACGCGCCCACGATATATTTACCCGCCGCCAAAATAACGTTGCACACGATGCCGATTATACTCGCCATCATTCCGTACGCGGCTCTGACGCGCGTGTCCTTTATATTGTCCTTATCCTTGATAAACAGCTTACAAATAAATTCCGTCAAGGCTATCCTCCCCAAAAATCAGTTTTCCTCTATTCCCCAATATTTTCTGTCAAGACTGCGGAACTGTATTGCCTCCGCGATGTGCTCGGAGCGAATAATATCGCTTGCATCAAGGTCGGCAATGGTTCGCGCCACTCTCATTATTCTGTCGTATCCGCGCGCGGAAAGTCCCATTGAGTCGTACGCCACGCGCAAAAGCTCCATCGCTTCCTCGTCCGCCTTGCAATACTTGCGGATTCCCGCGGAATCAAGCGAGGCATTATTTAAATATCTGTCGCCCTTCATTCTCTCCTGCGCAAAGCGTCTTGCCGCTATAACGCGCTCTCTTATCTCGGCGCTGGTCTCTCCATTATAGCTGTCGCCCGCAAGCTCGCTATACGTGATGGAAGGCAATTCCACCTGTATGTCTATTCTATCAAGCATGGGACCGCTGATGCGAGATATGTATCTCTTAACGTCCTGTGGCTTGCAGGTGCATTTTCTCGTTGGGTGACCGAAATATCCGCATCTACAAGGGTTCATTGCGCCAACCAGCATAAAGCTGCACGGAAAGGTAACTCTACCCGCGGCGCGAGTTATAGTCACGCGTCTGTCCTCCAAGGGCTGACGAAGCGCGTCCGTAACCTGCTTTGGAAATTCGGGAAGCTCGTCAAGGAACAAAACTCCGTTGTTGGCAAGCGAGACCTCGCCGGGCATGGGATTTACTCCACCACCGACAAGACTGACCGCGCTCATAGTATGGTGAGGCGACCTGAAGGGTCTTGACGACAAAAGCGATACTCCGTCCGGCAAGGTTCCCGAAACCGAGTGAACCTTGGTCGTCTCTATCGCCTCGGAAAAGCTCAAGGGCGGTAAGATCGTTGGCAATCTCTTTGCAAGCATGGATTTTCCCGTTCCGGGAGGGCCTATGAGCAAAATGTTGTGTCCGCCCGTTGCGGCAACCTCCATTGCTCTCTTTGCCTGAAGCTGCCCCTTAACGTCACAAAAATCAATGCCGTAATCCAGCGCCTCGCGAGCCATCTCTTGTCTGTCACAAGTCACGGGAGACAGCGTCTCGGTGCCGTTCAAATGAGCTACCAGGGCTCTCATATCCTTTACCGCATAAACGGTTATTCCCTCTACCACCGCGGCCTCGTTTGCATTATCCACGGGCGCGTAAAACTCGGAAAAGCCCGCGTCTCGCGCCGCCACACACATGGACAGCACGCCGCGCACCGAGCGAAGCTCACCCGACAAGGACAGCTCTCCGACAAAGCATTTGCCCGAAACGTCAATGTCACTGCGCACTATGCCCGCGCATTTCATAAGACCTAACAATATGGCAACGTCATATGCCGAGCCTTCCTTTTTCCTGTCGGCGGGCGCAAGATTTACCATAAACGCCATCTCGGGAAAACGGAAGCCACTGTTGATGCAGGCAGTTCTCACCCTGTCCTTTGCCTCCTTGACCGCCATGTCGGGCAATCCGACAAGGTCAAAGTTGGGCAGGCGCGGCTGACCGTCCGCCTCTACCGTTACGATATATCCGTCTATTCCGAAAATTCCCGCGCTGTATATGGATGATAACATTTTTTTGCGTCCTTATCTATGGTATTTTGGTCTATGATTCAATTATAGCATAATTATTTGAAATTGACAATATCACATTGGATTTTTGTACCGTTTACTTTTATTATATTATTAAACTCGCGCAAAAGCTATTGACAACGCCCCGAATTTAAGTTATAATTGTTGTGTATGAACGCTTTTTAACGGAGGCACACAAATGAAAAAGATCGCTTTGATATTATTGGCAGCCTTGCTTTGTCTCTCCATGGTGGCTTGCTCACCCGAGAGGGACGACGGCAATGAGCTTGATAACTATACTCCCCCCGCAACCACCGCAAAAATAGAAACGGGAACGCTTACCTTTGCCGAAGGTCCTGCGGAGACTGCTATCATAACCAAATATTCAGGTGTTTCCGAAAAGCACGAGGTTGTAATTCCCGACACGGTGAATGACCGTCCCGTAAGCGCTATCGGTAAAGAGGCATTCTATTTCCAGACTCTCGTTACCAAGATAACTCTTCCCGATACGGTTGAGTATATCGACGATTTTGCTTTTGCAGGCTGCACCGAGCTTACGACTATCGTAATCCCCGCTTCCGTTACAAGAATCGGCAAATATGCGTTTCAGGGATGCACCAAGCTTGAATCCGTGATCTTTGCGGGAACCGAGCTTGAGACCATTGATTCCTTCGCATTCAACGATTGCATAGCTTTATCCACGATAGAGCTTCCCGAGGGACTTTTGGCAATTGGCGACCAGTCCTTTGGCGATTGCAAGGCTATTGCGTCGTTAACAATGCCCTCCACCCTCCAAACCATTGGAAACCTCACGTTCTACGGCTGCACCGCGCTTAACGCGGAGGGCGCGCTTACTCTTTCGGCTTCTATAACCGAGATAGGCGAGTTTGCTTTCCAGGGCATCGACAAGAATTACATAGTATGCCCCGAGGGCTCTTATGCCGAGGAATACGTAAGCTATATGTTTGAAACCGTACAATAAATAAGCATAATAAAAAATCACGGGAGATCCCGTGATTTTTTTATTTTAATTTTGCATATCCTGCATTTTATGCTCTATGGCAACCACTATCGCCATCTCCGCCGCAAGTATGGAGTCCGCAAAAACCGTACAGCCCGCGGCGCGCACGTGTCCGCCGCCGCCGTAATGGGCGCATATCTCGGATACGTCAAAATTTGTTGACGAGCGCATTGAAACGCGGAATCTCATCTCCTCGGTCGACTGCTTGATAACTGCCGCGACCTCAACGCCCTTTATACATCTTGCCACGTCCACAAGCGTTTCAAGATGCTCGTCCTCGGCACCGTACTGCGCCTTTAAGTCGTAAGGAAAGGTTATAACGGCGATTTTTCCGCCGCCGTAAAAGTTCATTCGCTCAAAGCCCGCATGCTCGACCTGCATCTGCTTTAAGGTCTTGATTCCAAACAGCTTGTGATTTATGTCAGATGCGTCTATTCCGCGCGCGAGAAGCTTTGCCGCAAGCTCGTGAGTCGCGGGACTGACGTTACTGTATTTAAAGCAACCGGTATCCGAGCTTATTGCCGTATAAATAAGCTCGCACGCCCTTAGGGGAATGTCTTTTTCGTCGCGCCCCAGGATAGAATAAAGACGGCGGATAACGTCGTACAAAACCTCGCCGCAGGACGATGCCCCCGCCTCAATGAAGCTGTCGGCATACGGTGTTCCCTTTTCGTGATGGTCTATCATAAGGTCTATTTTTCCGCCAAAGCTCTCGTACAGCGCGCCGAGCTGCGAAGGTGACGCGGTGTCAACGGACACCACAAGGTCCGCATCAAAGTCCTCGGGAATATCCGACACGCCAACGTTGCATTGAGAATCCGAGCTGACGAATTGCAGTCTTTCCGGCACGTCCGCCGCGCACACACACCATGCCCGCTTACCAAGGTGACAAAGCGCCGCCCTCAAGGCAAACGCGGACCCTGCAGCATCTCCGTCGGGGTTGATGTGGAACAATATCAGCACGTTTTGCGCAACGCTCAGCCTTTTTGCGGCTTCGTTTGCGTCAAGAGCGCGATATGAAGCTTGATTATCAATCATTTTTATCCTCTTGCTCGTTGCTCTGCTCGTCGGAATATGTTATTCCTTCGAGTATTTTGGATATCTTTGCGCCGTATTCTATGGACGAATCCTCCACAAAGGTTATCTCGGGAGTAATGCGAAGATTCATTCTCTTTGCGATCTGTCCGCGGATAAAGCCCGCGCTGGACGCAAGACCGCGCTTTACTTCCTTTTTGTCACCCATCAAGGACGAATAGTAGACCTTTGCAAACTTTAAGTCGGGAGTTACCTCGGCTGCGGTAACGCTGATAAATGCACCCGCAACTCTGGGATCCTTGACCTCGCGCAAGATCATTGCTATCTCCTTTTGAAATTCGTCGTTAATTCTTCCCTGTCTGTATTTTGCCATATTTCCTCCAAAGCCATAAGGCTTTCATTTAATTATTATCTTTGTTGATCCGTTTTATTCTTGCTTTTGGTGCGCGAGCTGCTGCATATAGCACTCAAACAGGCTGTATTTCACTCCCGCGAATTCAAGCTCGCACTCCGAGGGGATAAACGCATATTCCGACATGTCGGGAGCTTGATACGAGACTATGTCTCCTCTCATATCCACAAACTCCGACAAAATCTTGTCAGCTGCGGCTCTTTCTCCTTCGCCGACGTAATTTATACGACAATTTACCGCTATCTCACTGCCGAATTCGTTAAACACCACGCCCAATTTTCTGTCAAGCGAATATTTTCTCGCAACACATGCAATCACCGTTAAAAGCTCCGCATATATTTTCCACGAGAATTTGTTGCTCCAATCGGTAACGTTGAGGTCAAGCGTCATCTGAACTCCGATAAGCTCACATATTTTCAAGGTTATGCCAGCCACGTTATCGGCGCCGGGAGACATCTCGTCCCAATAAATTAAAAATCTATCCTTGTAAGCCTCGCACAGCTTGTTTACGTATGTCAAAAGCCCTTCGTCCGCAACGCTTGTGCCCGAAAGCCGCTTTACGTCGCGCATTACGTCCGGGGATAGCTGAACTCCGCTTGTGTCGGCTCTACCAAGCGCCGCGCCAACATCTTCATAATTCCAAACAAGCTCCACGGCGGCGTATATTGAATATTCGTCGAAAAACGAGCGCATAAAGACGACCGCCACATCGCGCTCTCCCCTTTGGCATTTGGCAACAAAGCAATATGGCAAAACGCCGCATTGCAATG
>JBGVJM010000012.1:0-2809 GCA_045129415.1 Eubacteriales bacterium | reverse complement strand
CTTCACTGAGAGGCGCGCAGTATATCTCGTTGTCGCTTCCCGTATAATAAACGAAATAATCTATATTGCCCGCAAACTCCGCTTTGCTGTCGCCCAGATATTTGGAGGGCGGAAGCACGTTTGCACACACCCAAAGCAATCTTTTTATCTCGGGCTGATAATCGGGCAGAGTGAAATCTCCCACAAGCTCTGTCATAGTCACCCTTTCACATATCGGTATCTGCGCGTATTGATTTGCATTGACCAGACTGTAATTATCCATTACGTATTCCTCCGACTTTAAATAATTTTTCACTAAATGATATGATAAGCACACAGCTTTTATTACTGAACACAAAAATTCGCGCAGGATCACACCACAAGGCAAAAGGAGAACCCTTTATATGATAGTTTACAAGGAATACAACCGCGCACGCGCCGTCGCCTATGCAAGACGGTGGGCACTTTCGAGAAATCCCCTTTTCGTCAACTTCGCGGGCAGGGGCGGCGACTGCACCAACTTCGTATCACAGTGCATCTATGCAGGCACCTGCCAAATGAATTTCACAACCGATTTCGGCTGGTATTACGTAACCGAGCTTGACCGCGCGCCTGCCTGGAGCAGCGTTGAGTTCTTTTACGATTTTATGACGGGAGATCCCGCATTTACCGCGGCAAACGGCGGTATCGGTCCATACGGCATGGAGGTTGACAGCACGCGCGCCGTTGAGGGCGACGTTGTCCAGCTCGCCGACGAAAGCGGCGACTTTTATCACACGCTTATAATTTCAGGATTTTCCGAGGGGCAAACGTTGGTTTGCGCACACACCAACGACGCGCTTGACAAGCCGCTTTCCTCCTATAATTTTTCTTCCCTTCGCTACATCCACATTGAAGGCGCGCGCATTGAGATCGAGGACAATAACTGCTACACCGATCTTTTGGAGGGCATTTCGCTCGGATTGCCCGAGGAGCGTTAAAATTTGCCTACTCTTATTGACAAAATAAGCCGTATATGATAAAATTGATTTGTATATATTTTTGTAAAGGATGTGTAAAATATGGATAAGCAAAAGCTTAAGAGAAATCTACACATATCGCTTACCATTTTCTTAGGACTTGCCCTGGCAATAACCTATTTTTTCCTGTTCTTCGGATGGGATACCATAGCTGATGGAATCGCAACCGTTATCGGTGTTTTGCGCCCCATTATCGTGGGTGCAGTAATAGCGTATCTGTTAAAGTCAACCTGCAACGCATACGAGAGCTTGCTTTCAAAAAGCCTTGTAAAATCCACCAAGCGCAGTGAATTCAAGTCAAGAAAAATAGCCAACGTTATATCGGTAATACTTACGTACCTTACCTGGCTTGTAATTTTCGCGGCACTTATCTGGATAATCGTTCCCCAGATCGTTGATAGCGTTTCAAGGTTTATTCAAGACCTTATTGAATTCGCTCCGGGATACATTGAGACGTTGTCCTTATGGTTAGCCGACTTCAAGGAGCAAAATCCCGACGTTGCGCCCTATATTGATTCCGCATGGACTGCAATATTGGGCTGGTTGCAGAAAGACCTCGTTCCCATGCTCCCCGAGATTGGAGGATCGCTGGTGCTTGGAATAGTTGACGTTATCGGATTTATCGTTGATTTCGCCATAGGCGTTGTTATTTCGGTGTTCATGCTCGGAGGCAGGCACACGTTTGCCGCCAAGTCAAAGCTTTTGGTGTATGCAACGTTCAAGGAAAGTCACGCCAAGGCGATCATCTCGGAATTCCGCTTTGCCGACAGAATGTTCTCGGGCTTCCTTGAAGGAAAGATCATCGATTCCTCGATAGTTGGAATTATCTACTATATCGCGCTTGAGCTTATGGGAATCAAGTACGCAGGACTTCTTGCGGTAATATGCGGCGTTACAAACATAGTTCCCTTCTTCGGTCCCTTCCTTGGCGCAGTACCCTCGGGTATAATCATTCTCATGGCGCATTCGGACGATCCCTTGAAGCTGTTCTATTTTATAATCTTCGTTTGTATCGTTCAGTTCCTTGACGGAAATATTCTCGATCCTCATATCGTTGGCGGAAACATCAAAATATCTCCCTTCTGCGTCATATTCGCCGTACTGTTCTTCGGCGGACTTTGGGGCTTTGCGGGAATGCTTCTCGGTGTTCCGATATTCGCAATAATTTACGATATCATAAAGCGCATCATGAAATACAGATTCAAAAAGATGGGCAAATACGATATGATGAAGGAGCATCTTGACGGCTTGAAGGAGCCAAAGACTACCGAGCAGCCCGTTGACGTAAAAAACGAAAACGAGCTTGACACAACCGCAATTAACCAAGCAAAAGACGAATAAATAAAAAAGCCACTCGCATCCGCGAGTGGTTTTATTTATATATCATCAACTATTTTGTAGCCCTTTTGTCGCACACCGACGACCAGCTTTCTTGCAGTTATTCCTTCAATCCTTTTGTTCAGATTGTGGATATGTATCGCCACGTCACCGCGCGTTACGTCCTTGTGCGCAAGGCATTTTTCAATTATGCGCTCCGACGTTACGTACCCGTCCGATTCCCAAACGAGCTTTAAAATGTCATACTCGGTCCTTGTCAGCTTAACCTTGTAGCCGAGAATTATTATGCTGTTCTCTCCCGAGGGGAAGCTTAAAAAGTCGCTTTTGTTCCATAAAAGCTCAAGGTCATGAGCCGATTCGGGTGATTTTATTATATTCATATTGTTTTTCCTTTCTTGAGGTGTGGTTAGCAAAAGAGTAAAAACGACGTCCGCCGGAGACTCTGAACTCACACGTGAGGCAAAATTATTTTT
>JBGVJM010000011.1:0-6214 GCA_045129415.1 Eubacteriales bacterium | reverse complement strand
ATCTTATTCGAGCTATTTATCTTAGCTTTACTTACTTTTTAGAGTTGTGTTCTCTTTGGTTTTTTTGACAGATTCTTTTTCGCACTTGCTTTTTTGCTTTGTACTTTCTTCTTCTGTTGTTCAATTGTCAAGTTTCAATTTCGCTGTCGTTTTCGCGACAGCTTTATTATTCTACCACTTTACCTTTTATTTGTCAAGCACTTTTTTCAACTTTTTTTCATTTTTTATGTTTTTGTCAATAATTTTGTAAATTCATACAAATCCACAACGACAAATTGCGCAAAAGTGCCAATTTAGAAAGCTTAACATTGACTAAAACGGGGTGTTTTGGGGCAAAAATATGAAAAAATCCAAGCCTTGAGGAGATGACGTACGACATGCTGACTATATTTGTAAGAACGGTTATAATCTATTTTTTGTTGCTTTTAACCATGCGTCTTATGGGCAAGCGACAGCTCGGAGAGCTTGACGTAAGCGAGCTTGTCATCACAATTCTTCTCTCGGAAATAGCCACGACGCCCATAACAAATCCCGACCGTCCTTTGCTTGAAGCCATAGTTCCCATCGCCACGCTGGTCTCACTCGAAATACTTACCTCGGCACTTATCCTGCGCTCCCCCTTATTTAAAACGGCGCTCTCCTCAAAGCCCGCCGTCCTCATTGCCAAGGGTGTAATTGACTACAAAAAAATGCGCAAGGTGCGCATCTCACTTGAGGAGCTGGTCAGCCAGATAAGGCAAAACGGTGTTTTTGACATAGCCGAGGTGGACTACGCCATTCTTGAGGAAAACGGCAAAATGTCGGTCATTCCCAAAAACGCCAACCGACAGCCCGACAAAAGTGATCTTGGCGTCAAATGCAAGGACAACGGCGTTATGCACATCATAATTTCGGACGGGTGCGTGGACAGTCGCGGACTGAAAATTATAAAAAAAGACCGCGCTTGGCTTGAGCGCAAGCTCAAAAAGCTGGGCGTATCCATAAAGGATGTCTTTTGCATGACAGTTGACGACTCGGGCAAAATTTTTATTCAAAAACACGACGGCAAGCAGATAATAAAAGGAAAAAGCGGCTAATGCCGCCTTTTCTTTTACTTATTCTCTTTTTCCTTTACATATATCGGAAAGCGGACACTCGGCGCATCTTGGTGAACGCGCATTACATACGTCACGACCGAACTGCACTATACGGTGACAAAAATTGCTTTGCTCTGAGGGCTCTACTATCTCCGCCATTATCTTTTCAACCTTCGTGGGATCCTTGAGCTTTTCGTCATAAAAGCCAAGGCGACCGCAAATGCGGATACAGTGCGTATCGGCAACGATGGCGGGCATTTTGTAGAGGTCGCCAAGCAGGAGATTTGCTATCTTCCTGCCAACGCCCGACAAGCGCAAAAGGTCGTCCATATTGTCGGGGATATTGCCCCCAAAATCATCTATAAGCATGCGGCAAGAAGCCACTATGTCGCGCGCCTTGGTGTGATACAGTCCGCAGGGGCGCACTATCGCCTCAACGTCCTCAACGCTTGCATTTGCTATGCTTTCAAGCGTAGGAAATTTTGCAAAAAGCTCGCGGCACACGATATTTACGCGCGCGTCGGTGCATTGTGCCGAAAGTCTACCCATTATGAGCAATTTCCAGCCGTTTTCAAGTCCGCCGCCCCATTCAAGTGCGCAAAACGCCTCGGGATAGACGCTCTTTAAGCGCTCCACCACCTCGGCGGCTAATTTTATCTTATCTTTTTTCGTCATAGCTCTTCTCTTTTCATTTTTATACGGCTTTATTATACAATAAATGAAGAAAAATGTCAACTTGCAATTGTAAGTGATCATATATACGATAAAACGCCTACATAGTCAATATTTTGCAATATTGAGCCGGAAGAGAACGTTTTGCACTATAAAAAAAATCCCTCGCTCCGCGAGGGACACAAAGCAATTAGCCCATATTTCCTAATTAGGAAACAGCCTTCACCCTTGACAAATTCACCTTGCCGTGCTTGTGCTTGGAAAAATGCAAGAAAGGGGGTTTACAATATGCTTAAACTAAAAATGTTGGTATGCAATATCATTAACTGTTATGGGCAAATAATAGTTGATTTTGTTGCAAGAATGTTCAGCACATTCTAAACCACACCTCCTTGCTGTACTATTGATTATAGCACAGCAAGGAATCTTTGTCAAGGTCCTCCTAACTAAAGTTCCGCCCTCACGCCATAAAAATTGCGATAAGGCGTACAAGTTGTACGCCTTATTTTTTATTGAATAGGAACACCTATGGCAAAGTTGAAAAGCAAAGTAGCTTTTGGCGCAAAATTTCGGCATCGTCGAGGTCACATACAAGGTCGGCGGACGTATCGGCACAAATTTGGCAAATATCCGAGCCTTTCGTCGAAATATGACGGCGCAAAAGCACCAGATCATATAGGGTGAGCTTGCCGTCATGGTCGCAGTCGCCCGAATAGACACGGTGGGTGATGCTTGCAAAATCAAGCGCGTCGTACGTCACCGAAGAACAGTTAAGCCCGTATGCCGAATACCAATCCTTGTGTCCCTGAGCCAAAGCCTTTTCGTCGGAGCATAGAAAATGACGGCGCGTCGGTTGCTCTCCGTCGTCCCACGTGACGTCACAGTGATACCACTCGCCGTCGATTTTTACCATATTCCATATATGGTTTATGGTGTCCGACGCAACGTAGCAGCACTCTATGGAAAGCTCGCGCAATATCGCCATGTACGTCCAAGCGTAGCCCTGACACGTTCCCGTTTTGTTGACTAAAAATTTATACATATCGTCGCTTGCATACAAAAGGTCGTAGGTATATTGCTCGCACAAATAATCGTGCACGAAAAGTGCCTTTTCCGCGTCGCTCATCTTGGGGTGAACCAAACCCGCTATGCGCCGCACCTCGTCAAGACAAAACGTGATCATTTGCGTCGCCTCCTCGGGCGTCACCGTGTATTTGGGCTTTATGTAAAACATGCTGCCGTCATTCTTATAATAATAGGAAAGCTTTGTGTCAACGAAAAATAGATACGGATCGTTTTTTATGACAAAGACGAACAGATCCGCTATCTCGTCGGGTGTGACTCCGAATTCCGTAAGGTCTATTTTTTCGTCAAAGCTGTAAAAGCCCTGCTTGATCTTTTGTATGGCAAGAGTCTGGGCAAAGGTCCAATTACTTGCCGCCGCCGATAACGAAAAAATACTCGTAAAGCTTAAAAATATAATTATTGAAAGAAATATAGAAATGATTCTTTGAGATATTCTTTTGCAAAAAATAAGTACCACCACCCAGATGAGTAATGGTACATTATATGAGCTTTATTCTTTTTTTACCCCTTGATTGAAAGGTAAAGTGAAAACAATAAGTTTAGAACTATAAATTTGGCCTTGCCAAATGTTTAGAGCTTGCTTTGCAAGCGTTATAATATGATCGCCTTGTCTCCTTCAACTGTGCCGAAGGCACATCATAACTGCGCGAAGCGCACCACAACTCACAACTCGCCGCGGCGATCATAGTTGATTTAGTGGGAATAAGCCGATGGCTTATTCCCACTAAATCTCCCCCGCCGAGCCGTGTACCCGAAGAAATGGAACCCTGTATTCCAGGGCGGTGCTCTGTGCTCTACTTTACTGCTCCCAGCGTCTCACTTCCCACGGGGACAAGTCAACCGGTGGGAGTAAGGAGGTCTGCAAACCGTAGCGCAACTTTATCCAAGCTCCATTAAATAGTTGTAGGTCTCAATCAATGGATATCACGCACTAAGCAGGTTTTTTCTTAAATTAAATTTTACGCGTCGTAGTCAGCCTCGCTGTCAAAAAGGTCGTCAAAGTAAGCGGCTACCTTGTCAAACTCAGCCTCGTCGTCGATAGTCTCAAACATATCCTCGCCATCTTCGTCGGTAACTCTCTTTAAAAGCACGTACTCAATGATTCCGTCCTCAGCCTCTGCCGCGTCAACGGGCTCCATTGCGTAGTAAACGGTACCGTCAAGCTCAGCCTCGCCGATAACCTCAAAGTCTATCTCATTGCCGTCCTCATCGGTGAGAGTGCAGAAGAGAGACTCCTCCTCGGTAAGCTCCATGTCCTTGTTTATGTTCTTGTTGTCTGCCATTTTATGTCCTCTTTCCGCGGCGTGCCGCCGCTATTTTTTCTTTAATTTATTTTACCATATCGCGCGCCGCGTGTCAAGTCTCCGATAAAATATAATTGCTTACCAGCATGCCTTTATCGGTAAAGCGACACACGTTTTTGTCGATATATACGTATTCGGGCGCAAAGCGGGCGAACGTTGCGCCATATATGCGGTCAAAGTCCTCGCCGAAGAGCGATTTGAACTCGGACTTTTCAATGCCGCCTGAAAGTCTCATGCCAAGCATCACGTATTCGTCCATTGCCTCCCGACTTGACAGTACGGGTTCAACGGTACGGATATCCAAGCCGCCGAGATAGGCTTCAACATCCCTTGAATTTGAATATCTCCGACCGTTAAAGAAGGAGTGCGCCGCAGGACCAAAGCCCATATACTCCTCGTGTCTCCAATACTTAAGATTATGCCGCGATTCGCGTCCTTTATGCGCAAAATTGCTTATTTCGTATTTTTCATATCCGCAGGAGCGCAAAATATCGCCCATCAAGATATACATGTCGCTTACGGTGTCCTCGTCGGGCAGCACAAGACTTTGGCGGCGGCGATGGAAGGGCGTTCCCTCCTCCACCGTTAAGCTGTATGATGAAATATGCTCGGGGCAAAGTGCCGCAAGCGTTCTTACCGACTCCTCAAAGCTCTCCTTGGTTTGCTCGGGAATTCCGTACATAAGGTCGGCGGAAATATTGTCAAAGCCCGCCTCTCTTGCATCCGAGAAGGTTGATAAAAAATCCCTTTGAGTGTGTATTCTTCCAAGTGCGCGCAGCTCTCGGTCGTGGGCGCTCTGCATGCCGATGCTTAAACGGTTGATCCCGATATTTCTTATATCGCGCAAGGCTTTTGCATCCACGGTCTTGGGGTTTGTCTCCGCCGTTATCTCGGCACCGCCTTCAATTCCAAAGGCATCGTCTACCGCGCAAAGTATGCGCTCAAGCTGACGTGCGCTCAGCATTGTCGGAGTTCCGCCGCCGAAATAAACGGTGTCGGCAACCACCCCTATTGCGCTCTCACCCTGCTTTTTGATCTCCCCTATCAAGCGCTCCACGTAAAGCTCTCGCTGCCCGTCGGTCACGCGCGTCTGAGAGCAAAAATCGCAATAATAGCATTTTGAACGGCAAAACGGCACGTGGATATAAATACCCACGCGTCGTTTCGGCACTTTTTTTACGTTATCAGTTATCATCGCCAAGCTTAAGTACCGCCATAAACGCCTCGGGAGAAACCTGTACCGAGCCGAGCTGGCGCATCTTTTTCTTACCTTCCTTCTGCTTTTCAAGCAGCTTCTTTTTACGGGTAATATCACCGCCGTAGCACTTGGCAAGAACGTCCTTTCTCATAGCCTTGACCGTCTCGCGCGCGATTATACGCGAGCCTATCGCCGCCTGGATCGGTATCTCGAAGAGCTCGCGCGGAATGTTTTCCTTAAGTCGCTCGGCTATCTTTCTCGCTCTGCCGTATGCCTTTTCCTCATGTACGATAAAGGAAAGCGCATCGACCTGATCTCCGTTGAGCAAAAAATCAAGCTTTACAAGCTTGGAGGGCTCGTAGCCCTTGAGCTCGTAGTCAAGCGAGGCATAACCGCGCGAGCGGCTCTTTAATGCATCGAAGAAATCGTATATTATCTCGTTGAGCGGCAGATCGTAATGAAGCTCCACTCTCGTGCTGTCAAGATATTTCATATCAAGGAAGATTCCACGGCGGTCCTGACAAAGATCCATCAGTCCGCCAACGTACTCGGTGGGAGTTATGATGTTTGCCTTGACGATAGGCTCACTCGCCGTCTCTATTTCGTCCGACGTGGGAAAATCCGCAGGATTATCTATTCTTATCATCTCGCCGCCGCGGCGCTTTACCTCATAGATAACGCCGGGTGCCGTTGTGATAAGGTCAAGATTGAACTCGCGCTCAAGTCGCTCTTCAATTATCTCCATGTGCAAAAGTCCGAGGAAGCCGCAACGGAAGCCAAAGCCCAAAGCAATACTCGTTTCGGGCTCGAACACGAGTGCCGCATCGTTGAGACGCAGCTTTTCAAGCGCGTCACGAAGGTCACCGTATCTCGCGCCG
>JBGVJM010000010.1:0-3313 GCA_045129415.1 Eubacteriales bacterium | reverse complement strand
GGCGGAAACAGCTTTTACAAAAAACATTAAGTTTAATGAGCGACTCGCTTGAGTCGCTCATTTTTTTGTTGACAAGTCTTTCCTGCTATGTTAAAATGAGTGTATAAATCACTAAATAGGAGATCAATATGCAATACAGAGAATTTAAAAAGCTGGGCATCAAGGCATCCGCTTTCGGTGTCGGCTGCATGCGATTCCCGACAGTTGAAGTAAACGGCGAGCGCGTCGTTGACCTTGAAAACGCAAAAAATATCATCCGCCGCGCCATTGATGCAGGCGTGAACTACGTTGACACCGCCTATAACTACTCGCAAAAAACCAATGAGCTTATCGTCGGCGAGGCTCTCAAGGACGGCTACCGTGAGCGCGTTTTCCTTGCCACAAAGCTTCCTTCTTTCTTTTGTGAGTGTCCCGAGGATATGCAGCGCTTCTTTGACGAGCAGCTCCAAAAGCTCGGTACCGACTACCTTGATTTCTACCTCGTTCACTCGCTCAACAGAGCAAGCTGGGATAAGATGAAGTCCTTTGGCGTGCGCGAATTTCTGGACAAGCTCAAGGCTGAGGGCAAGATAAGATTTGCCGCCTTCTCCTTCCACGACGATTACGATGCATTTGAATACATAATCCGCGATTACGATTGGGATATGTGCCAGATACAGTACAACTATATGGACGCGGTCGGTAATGCCCCCGGCGAACGAGGACTCCGTCTCGCCGAAAGCCTCGGCATCCCCGTTGTTATCATGGAGGGCTTGCTCGGCGGTAAGCTCGCAAGCGTTCCACAGGACGTTCAGGCAGTATTTGACAGCTACGGTGAGAAGCGCTCCCCTGCCGAGTGGGCTTTCCGTTGGCTTTGCAACGATCCCGCCGTTTATACCGTGCTTTCGGGTGTCACCACTCCCGAAATGACGGACGACAACATCCGTATTTTCAGCAACGTTCATCCCGGTTGCATGACCGAGGAGGAGCAAGAGATAGTAAAGGCGGCGCGCGAGACATACGCAAAGCGTATAAAGGTCAACTGCACCAATTGCCGCTATTGCTTGCCCTGTCCTATGGGCGTTGAGATACCCCGCGTTTTCTCGGCCTGGAACAATGCTTACAAATACGATACCATATCCGACGTTGAGTGGACATACGGCCGTCTTCTCGCCGATAACAAATCCGCCGCACAATGTGTAGGCTGCGGAAAATGCGAGAGCATTTGTCCCCAACACATAAAAATACGGGATATGCTCAGATCGGCGCACGAGGACCTTACCAAAAAGGCCTGATTTCAAAATCGATTAAGTTTGCTTAACACCTTCCAAAATATACAGTTTTAGGAGAACATTATGAGCTTCGGTGAACTTTTAAGCTATTTCTTTACGCATAAAGACTTTTTGCCTCCGCCAAGCGAGCTGCCGGGCACTATGTTCACTCCCCTGCACTTTGTTTTCTCGGGAATATTGCTCGTTGCAATAATTGCCGGTGCGCTTTGGCTTGCCAAAAAGGACGAGAAGACCGTGTGGATCGGTATGGGAATCTTTTGGGCGGTAGTAACGTTTGGCGAAGCGATAAAGATAGTATGGGAATCAACAACGGGCAACGTTGTCGGAATGCCCTGGGGAAGTCTTACCCCTCTTTATCCATGCAGTATCTTTATGTATGCCATGCCCTTTGCGCTCTTTGGCAAGGGTAAGGTAAGATATGCGGCTTGCGGCTACGTATGTACCTTGGGAATGCTTGGCGGATCTATAAACTTCGTCTACCCCGCAACCGTGCTTGACAGATACTCCTGCATCTCTTTGGCAGGCTTCCAGGCCTTCTTCTATCACGGTGCGCTGGTATTTTGCACCATAGTAATGCTCAGATCGGGCTATCATTCCTTCAAAAATGCGAGAAAGCCCATTGACCTGCTTCTTCCCGCAATTCCCGCGCTCATCACGTCAATTCCCGCTAACATTATGAATTTTTCGCCTATCGGCTCGGACTTTATGTTCTTCAAGCTGACGTTTGCATTCTTAGCTCCCATAGGCGCGGCTCTCCCCACCGCCTTGTGCGTGGTCATCGTGTACGTAATGTACCTATTTATCCATGCAGCACCCTATCTTCCCTTCTATTTCAAAAACAGGAAGGCACAAGCGGCAGAGCAAGCATAATATGAAACAAAAAAGCCTTACGTTTAACCGTAAGGCTTTATTTTATCAAAGCATCTCCGCTATAAGCTCGGAATAAGGCTTGGGCGAAAGATATGCGGGCGGCACGTCAAGCACTGTCTTGCAGCCAACTATACCCTCTTTCTTCATTTTAGCAACGGCGCGCGCAAAGGCGACTATGACCGATGCGGTAAACTCGGGATTGGAATCAAGCTTCAAGGAATACTCGATAACGTGGCCGTTCTCGCCCTCAAAGCCCGTTTTGCCGCTTCTTATAACAAATCCGCCGTGCGGAATGCCGCTATGATCGCGGTCAAGCTCCTCTTTCGTAATAAAGTGAACGGTGGTATCGTAATCGGCAAAATAATTGGGCATCTCTTTTATTTCTTTTTCAATGCGAGCCTTATCCGCACCCTCCTTTGCTACCACGAAGCACTCGCGCGTGTGCTTTTGACGGGTAGTAAGCTCGGGAGCGTCACCGCGTCTCACCGCACGGAGCGCGCTTTCAACGGGAACGGTATATTGCTTTGCGTCCGCAACTCCATCTATTCGTCTTATCGCATCCGAGTGTCCCTGACTTACTCCACGGCCCCAGAAGGTATAGTCCTTGCCGCAAGGCAAGATCGCCGAGGCGTAAACACGAGCCAATGAAAACATACCCGGATCCCAGCCGCACGAGATCAGCGCAACGTTTCCGCCGACCCTCGCCGCCGCATCAACGCTCGCAAAATGCATAGGAATATTTGCATGCGTATCAAAGCTGTCTATCACGGAAAATTTGCCTGCAAGCTCGGGCGTGATAACGGGAAGATCGGTAGCACTTCCGCCGCAAATTATCATAACGTCAATTTTTCCTATATATTTATCAACGTCGGACGCGCCCACAACGGCTACGCCCTCCGTATTGATTTTGACCGAAGAGGGATCGCGCCTCGTAAATACCGCGCAAAGTTCCATATCCCCGTTTTGTCTTATCGCCGCCTCTACTCCGCGGCCGAGATTACCGTAACCGAAAATACCGATTCTTATCATATTTGCCTCCGCAAAATTGATTTTCTTTAAAAATTATATCACATTTCCCCACCGATTACAACCGTTTTTTTGCGCTCGGACAAAAAAATCCCGACGGATCTGACCGTCGGGATAAATATTTAAGCCTCAACCTTTGCGGGAAC
>JBGVJM010000009.1:0-4892 GCA_045129415.1 Eubacteriales bacterium | reverse complement strand
GCGGTTTTTCTCGCCATATATTTCTTGGCAGGTCATTTCCGCTTTAAGGAAGGCTCGCACAAGGCTTACTTTTTTCCGATAGCCAACTGTGTGGCTCCCGGAATCGCTCTGGCGCACGCCATCGGACGTATAGGCTGTCTTTTCGCGGGCTGCTGTCACGGACAGGCGACCAAGGCTTGGTACGGCATAATGATGCACGGAAACGACGGCTATCAGAAATACGTTCCGACACAGCTTATGGAAGCAATTTTCCTTTTGCTGCTCTTCGGATTTTTGACGTTCAGGCTTATTGAAAGAAAAACAAAGGTCTACAACCTTTCATCATATCTCGTCTTTTACGGAATATGGAGATTTTTCATCGAGAATTTGCGTGCCGACTATCGCGGAGACACGGTGGTTGAGTGGCTCACACCCTCGCAGCTGACGGCAATTTTGCTTATAGGCTTGGGCATTGGACTTGTTTTCGTTGAAAAGTACGTTACCGATAAAATTTCCGCGCGCGCCGAGGCTTGTGAGGAGAGCAAGAATGAAGCGACCGAATAAAAGAAGTATTTGCCTTGCCTGTGCCATTGCGGGAATAATTTTGCTTGCGACCTACGAGCTTTTGGGCATTGGCGGTATTTTGCTTGGTGACGCTGACGAGGATCTTGGGTATCTTGTGGATATGACAGTCACCCGTGCGCTTGGCGGCGGTATTTTCCTTGCAATGCTGATAAATCTCGGCTATAAGGTGCTGGGCGGAGCAAAAAATCCATCAGGAAAAATGCTTTTGTGGTGCTTGCCAGCTTTTGCGGTTGCGGTGAACAATTTTCCGTTTTCGCAGATCATTAAAGGTGGCGCGGTTATAGATGCGCCCGCTTGGCGCATAGCACTTCTGGCACTCGAATGTCTTTGTATTGCCTTTTTTGAAGAGGTGGCATTCCGCGGAGTGGTGCTTATGGGTCTTATAAAAAGAAAGCCTGAGAGCAGGTTGTGGGTGTTTTTGTCTATCGTAATATCAAGCGTGATATTCGGTCTTATCCATCTCATAAATCTTTACAACAGCTCGCCTATCGCCGTGCTTATGCAAATAGGCTATTCGGCACTTATCGGCGCTATGTGCTCCGTTGTGATAATTAAAACGGCAAACATTTGGCTTTGCGTTGTGCTGCACGGTATCTTTAATTTCGGCGGTGCCGTGGTGCAGTATTGCGGCAGGGGAGAGATATGGGACACATTCACCGTTGCTTTCACCGCGATTTTGGCAGTTTTGGTGACGGTTTATATGGTAATATCGTTTTTGCGCGCCGATCTTTGTGTCATTGACGGAATTTACCGAGTGAAAATGGCAAAAAATGATAATGAATAAATACATTGGCAGTTTGCCTCTAAGGAGAAATAAATTATGCATTGTACAAGAAAAGTAAGTGAAAATGTAATTTGGGTCGGTGGCAACGACCGCCGCCTCGCTATGTTTGAGGGCGTATATTCCGTGCCCGCGGGAGTTTCCTACAACTCTTACGTAATTCTTGATGAAAAAATAGCCGTTATGGATACCGTGGACCATGCCGTTGCCAAGGTGTATTTTGAAAACCTTGAATACGTGCTTGGAGAGAGACAGCCCGACTATCTCGTAGTGCATCACATGGAGCCTGACCACGCGGCTACCATTAACGACTTTGTAAGACGTTATCCCGATGTAAAAATAGTTTGCAACGCGAAGATACTTGCAATGATAAAGCAGTTCTTTGATTTTGATGCGGACATGTATGCTCATCCCGTTGCCGAGGGAGACAGGCTCTCTCTTGGTGAGCATGAGCTGTCGTTCATTAACGCGCCCATGGTGCATTGGCCCGAGGTTATGATGTCCTATGAGTCAAAAGAGGGAATGCTTTTCTCGGCGGACGCATTCGGTAGCTTTGGTGCTATCAACGGTGCGCTTTTTGCCGACGAGGTTGACTTTGACCGCGATTATCTTGACGAGGCGAGAAGATACTACACCAATATCGTTGGAAAATACGGCACTCAGGTCATGGCGGCACTGACGAAGGCATCAAAGCTCGATATAAGATATCTTTGCCCCTTGCACGGCTTTGTGTGGAGAGAAAATATAGGATATTTTATTGACAAATACGTTAAGTGGGCAACCTATACACCCGAAAAGCAGGGAGTTATGATAGCCTATGCCTCGGTTTACGGAAATACGGCAAATGCCGCGGAGATACTGTCCGTAAAGCTTCGCGAGCGCGGAATATTCACCGTTATGTTTGACGTGTCTGTTACTCCCGCGTCCGAGATAATTGCCGAGACCTTCAAGTACAGCCACGCCGTGTTTGCTTCCACCACCTATAATGGCGGAATATTCGTAACCATGGACGAGCTTTTGCGCGACATTGCGGCTCACAATATTCAAAACAGGACCGTGGCATTTATGCAAAACGGCTCGTGGGCGCCCACCAGCGCAAAGCAAATGCGCGAAATAATATCAACCATCAAAAACACAACGGTATTGGATAACGTTGTAGATATTAAGTCAAGCGTAAAGCCCTCGACTCTTGAGAGCATCGAGGCGCTTGCAGATGCTATTGACTCAACTATTAAAAGGGGGAAAAGAAATATGGAAATTATGGGAGAGATCCAGCAGGGAGCAATGAACAGTATTTCGTACGGTCTTTACGCACTGTTTACCAACGACGGAGTGCGCGACAATGCCTGTATTATAAACACGGCTTGCCAGCTCACGTCGTCGCCGATGACCGTCAGCATTTGTGTCAACAACGCAAATTACACCGCCGATACGCTCAAAAAGACGGGTGAGTTCACCCTTTCAGTGCTTGACGAGAGCGCAACGTTTGATACCTTCAAGCGTTTTGGCTTTGCAAGCGGCAGAGATACCGACAAGCTTGCGGGACTTTCAACTGTGGCAGAGTCTGTAAACGGACTTAAATACCTTACCGCCGAGTCCTGCGCGTATATTTCGGGCAGTGTTATCTCCAGCCTTGATCTCGGCACTCACACGCTCTTTATTGCAAAGGTGACCGAGGCAAAGAAGCTTTGCGACACAGCACCTGCTACCTATGCTTACTATCACAAGAACATCAAGCCCGCAAAGAAGGAGGCTCCCAAGACGGAGAGCGCTAACGAGGAGAAAAAGACGGTTGGTTGGTCCTGCAAGATATGCGGATACTACCACGAGGGTGAGACTCTTGATCCCGATTTCATTTGTCCTCTTTGCAAGCATCCCGCATCGGATTTCGAGCCCGTTGAGGTCGTTGTAAAGGAGCAAAAGAAGGAAGAGCCCCGAGAGAAAAAGATAATCGGCTGGACGTGTAATATTTGTGGATACTATTATGAGGGCGAGACCTTGCCCGAGGATTATGTTTGTCCTCTTTGCAAGCATCCCGCTTCCGACTTTGAGCCCGTTTGGGGATAATTTAAAGAATAATGAAAAAATTGCCGCAGGCGTTTTGCCTGCGGCAATTTTTTTATGAATTGATGCGCGCATCATGATAAATGAATTGAATTGCCCGACGGGCAATTCGTTATGCTGGAATTTTTTGGGGACAAGTCTAATATATTGTAGGGAAGGACGGTGAGAAAATGCAAAGTATAAGGTCAAGTGCGGCGGGCACGCTCAGGACTAATGCGCTCCCACCGGTCATAGAGACGGCGTTGCCATACAGGCTTTCCGAGGAGATACGGCGGACGGGCTATGGCTCGCGGATAGAGGAGATACGCCTCAGGCGATCGCGCCGTTGCTCGCTTGTAGTTTCGGGACAAAACGTGATGCTAAGTACCGTACTGTCTCCCGCTGAGGTGCAGGCGGTGCTTGAGGGAATTTGTCAGGGCTCGCTTTATGCCTTCAGCGACACTATAAACCAAGGCTATATCGTGCTTCGGGACGGAGTGCGAGTGGGTGTTTGCGGTCGTGCGGGTGTTGAAGGGGAGCGCGTTATAGGAGTTTACGACATAAGCTCGCTATCCATAAGAATTCCGCACAAGAGTCGTCCCGTCGGTGATGAGGTGTGTCGCGTGCTCAATGGCTTTGACCGAGTAAACGGAGTGCTTGTTTACGCGCCGCCGGGCGTGGGAAAGACCACACTTTTGCGCGGTGTTGCCGCAAGGCTTGCCTCGGGCGAGTGGGGAGACTCCAAGCATCAGCCATTGCGCACAGTTGTGATTGATACGCGCGGCGAGCTTGGCTTTGACTCCGACAGAGAAAATTTGTGCCTTGACGTTTTGTCGGGTTATCCGCGCCGCCAGGGAATTGAGATAGCCACGCGGTGTCTCAATGCCGAGGTCATAGTTTGTGACGAGATAGGAGACTATGACGAGGCTATGTCGCTTGTCGCATCGCATAACTGCGGAGTACCGCTTGTGGCAAGCGCACACGCGGCAAGCGTGCGTCAGCTTTTGTCAAGAACGGGACTTCGTCTTTTACACGAGGCGAGAATATTCGGCGCGTACGCGGGCATCTCGCGTGACGGACACGGCGGATTTTTATATGATTTTACTTATTGGGAAAATTGCTTATGATCATAAAGCTTATAGGCAGCGCGACAATGGCAGTGGCTTCGGTCATCATGGCTTTGTCGTACCGCCGCTTTCAATGGCGCAAGCTGGATACGCTTGACGGCTTTTCTGCGCTTATATTTTATATAAAAGGTCAGATAGACTGCTATTCAAGGCCGCGCGGCGATATACTTTCGTCGCTTCCGCCCGAAATATTTCACGCGCTCAACTGTCCTCGGGGGGCTTCCACACTTGAGGAGCTTGTGGAAGCGAGCAGGATATATCTTGACGAGGAGCCCTTGCGCCTGATGACTACCTTTTGCTCAGAGTTTGGAAGCACCTTTCGTCAAGAGCAGCTAAGACGGTGCGATCACTATATATCAATGCTCGCCGAAGAGAGA
>JBGVJM010000008.1:0-6332 GCA_045129415.1 Eubacteriales bacterium | reverse complement strand
GATCGCGGCGCGGGTATTTCGGGCGGAATATATCTTGAACAGCTGAAATAAATATAATTTAAGGGCTTGCGCGCGGTTTTCGGCACGGAGGCCCTTTTTGTGCAACTTTCCATTGTGTAAAATGGCAAATTTGTTTGTTATGTCCTCTAATCGGTTTATATATAGGCCGGAATTGTAAAAAATGTTTAAGAAAATGTGATTTTTTACAAAATGGGAGTTGACAAATTGGTTATTTTGTAGTATAATAAAACTCAAAGATGCGCAAAAATCGCGCTTTTGTTTTAACATAAGCAGTTTTTTTGTGCAAAAAGATAATAAAATCAAGCCTTATATTAAGCAGGAGATAAGCCATGCCTCGTTTTTTCGTCAGAAAAAACCAAATAGAAAACGGTGTCATTACCATTCTCGGTGATGACGCTCATCATATCTCCCGCGCTTTGCGCATGGCAAAGGGTGATAATATTACCATTTGCGATATGCAAAAGGTGGAATATGACTGCGTTTTGGAGGAATTTTTGCCCGATAGAGTGCTGGCAAGAGTTTTGGAGCAAAGGCAGTCTCAAACCGAAGCACCCTTTAAAGCAACGCTTTATCAGGCGCTTCCAAAGGGCGAAAAGCTTGATTCTATAATACAAAAATCCGTTGAATGCGGCGTTTTTCGTATAGTGACCTTCAATAGCGAGCGCTGTATCGCCAAGGAGAAGGGTGACGAGGCAAATAAGCTCAAAAGACGAAACCGTATTGCCGAGGAAGCGGCAAAGCAATCGGGAAGAGGAATAGTGCCCGAGGTCGCGTCGACCGTAAGCTTTGGTGAAATGCTCAAAATGGCGAGCGAGGCGGATATCGCGCTCTTTTGCTACGAGGGAGACGGCACGGAAAGCTTAAAGGACGTAATGGCGCGTGTGCGAGAGAATACCGTCGGCGAGGTGACTGTAAGCATCGTTATCGGCAGCGAGGGCGGTTTTTCGCTTCAGGAGGTTGAGCGCGCAAGGGCGGCAGGACTTGTGCCCGTAGGCCTTGGCAAGAGAATACTCAGAACCGAAACGGCATCGTCCTTCGTGCTGAGCTGTCTCGTTTACGAATTTGAAATGTAAGCTTGAGGCTTCAAGCTCTATATTTATATAAGTTTTATTGACACAAAAGGGGTTTATCATGGCAAACAGATTGTTTCAGAACGTAATTCATCAAATGAAGACTGCGGTTGACCGCGTTATCGGCGTTATCGACGAAAACGGTGTCATTATCGCGTGCTCCGAGCTCGTCCGCATCGGCGAGGTGAAGCAGGGCGTGCGCGAGAATCTCACCTATTCAAACGAGATCGCAGTTTTGGATGGATATACATACCGTCCTCTCGCACAGGGTACAAAGAGCGAGTACGTTGTATTTATGGAGGGCGAGGACAAGATGGCAGAGAAGATGTCCAAGCTTTTGGCAGTATCTCTCTCCAACATCAAAAATCTGTACGACGAAAAATACGACAAGGGATTGTTCATCAAGAACATCATTCTTGACAACATCCTCCCCAGCGATATATACATAAAGTCCAAGGAGCTTCACTTCGGAACGGACGAGTGCAGGATCGTATTCCTCATCAAGTTCACCGGAAAAACGGACGTTTTGCCCTTCGAAATGCTCCAGAATATGTTCCCCGACAAGACGCGTGACTACGTTATCAGCGTAGGCGAGCATGACGTTGTACTTGTAAAGGACGTAAAGAGAGATGCGGACAGCAAGGATATTGAGAAGATAGCGACCAATATATCCGATACTCTCTCAACCGAGTTCTATACCAAGGTAAATATCGGTATTTCCACCGTTGTTGATAATCTTAAGGATCTTGCCCGCGCATATAAGGAAGCGCAGGTCGCTCTTGAGGTAGGCAAGGTATTTGAGACCGAAAAGAACATCATAAGCTATGAAAACCTCGGAATCGGCAGACTTATCTATCAGCTTCCTACAACGCTTTGCGACATGTTCTTGCAGGAGGTATTCAAGAAGGAGAGCCTTGAGTCTCTTGACCGCGAAACGCTCATGACCATTCAGTGCTTCTTTGAGAACAACCTCAACGTTTCCGAAACCTCCAGAAAGCTCTTTGTTCACAGAAACACTCTTGTGTACAGACTTGAAAAGATCAGAAAGATAACGGGACTTGATCTCCGCGAGTTCGAGCACGCTATCACCTTCAAGGTAGCTCTTATGGTTAAGAAGTACCTTGCAAGCAAACCCTCCAAGTATTGATAGACTGAAAATAAACCAAATAAGCGAGACGCAGGGCATTTGCCGCGTTTCGCTTATTGGATTGTATTGACCTATTGATAATTTAACTGTCATTTATTCAAAGGTAATAAAACAATGAAAAACATGTTGAAAAACAAGCATTTTACAAGCCTTTGTCTTGCTTTGGCGTTGATGCTTTGCGCGGCTTTGAGCCTTACATCGTGCAACTTTATATTCAACGACGAACAGCAAAAGCTGCCGGAGGCTCCCAAGGTTGAAGTATCGGACGATTTAGAGCTGCCCGAGTACGTGCAGGGACTTATCCAGCTTGATGAAATATTCAATTACTATTCTTACGAGGGCGTTGACGAGGAGGCAATGAAGAAGGCACTCCTCAAGGCCTACATTGAAGCAACGGGCGATCCCTACGCCGAGTATCTTGATGCCGAGGAATACGAGGAGTATTTTTCGGAGCGCTCGGGAGAGTTTGTGGGAATAGGTGTGTCCGTTGTCAATACCGTTATCAACGTAAACGGCTACGATTACAAGGTAGTGCAGGTTATATCGGTGTTCAAGGATTCCCCCGCGCTTAAAGCGGGCGTGCGAGTTGGCGACTGCGTAATGTACGTCGGTACGGGAAGCGAGCGCGAGCTTGTTGACATTTTGGGCTATACCGAGGCGCTGGATCGCATAAAGGGTGTTTCGGGCACATATGCTGATTTTACAGTATTCAGACCGGTGGGCAACGACTACGAGGAGATAGAATTCTCCATAAAGAGAGAAAAGGTCATAACCTCATCCGTAAACTACCGAGTTAGTGAAACGGATAGCCGTGTGGGCATTGTAAACGTAACGGAATTTGACGATACCACTCCCCGTCAGTTTGAAAACGCGGTTGACGCGCTGATGGCTGATGGCTGTGACCGATTCGTATTTGATTTACGTAACAATCCGGGCGGCGGACTTGATTCTATTGAATCGGTGCTGTCCTTCTTCCTTGATGAGGGAGATCTTATAGTGTCGGTTGAGTACAGTGAAGCGCTTAAATCCGAGAATTATTCTGACTACGTGCGCGTAAAGCATTACGTGTCGCAATATGAGAGCCTTAACGTTGAAAGAGACGATATAGCAAAATATAAGGGCTTGAATTGTGTGGTTTTGGTCAATGAAAATTCCGCCTCAGCCGCGGAGCTGTTTACCTCAACCTTCCGCGATTACGGAATTGGCAAGATAATAGGAAACCGCACCTTTGGTAAGGGAAGCGTTCAAACTCTTTTCCCGCTTGCAAGCTACGGAATGGAGGGCGGACTTAAGCTTACCGTTGCAAGATACTTTTCCAAGAGCCACACCGATTATCACGGTATCGGAATACAACCCGATATAGAGGTCAGCTTGTCCGAGGACGCTCTTGAATACAATTTCTTCCTTCTCCCCGAGGGAAAGGACGATCAGATGCTGGCTGCGATAGCCGAGCTTACAAAGTAAAAATATTTGTTATAAATAAAAGGAGAATTACCATCATGGCAAACGAAAAGAAGATGCTTTATACACAAGAGGGCTACGACGAGCTTGTACGCGAGCTTGACTATCTTAAGTCCACAAGAAGAGAAGAGATCAAGGAAGCTATTGCTACCGCACGTTCCTTCGGTGACCTTTCCGAGAACTCCGAGTATGATGAGGCAAGAAACGAGCAGACCAAGAACGAGGCTCGCATCAGTGAGCTTGAGGGACTTATCGAAAACGCGCAGATCATTGATGAAAGCAAGATCGACGCAAATATTGTTTCTCTCGGCTCGGCAGTAACCGTTTACGACGTTGAGGAGGACGAGGAGCTTGTTTACAATATCGTTGGCTCCAACGAGGTAAACCCCATTGAGAAGAAGATCTCCGACCAGTCTCCTATCGGTAGAGCGCTTATGGGACAAAAGAAGGGTGCAAAGCTTGCAATAGAGCTTCCTCACGGCGTGGTTATCCACTTTGAGATCAAAGACGTAACCAGAGCGCAGAAGTAATAGAGGTATTATATGGATCGCAATTCCGGCGATAGCGAAAAGCTTCGGGGCAAGGACGTAAGTCTTGCACAAAGCAGCAAAGCTTTTGCGTGGTTAGATAATTTTTGGTATCATCACAAGTGGAAGGTCATTATAATCGGATTTTTTGCGATTTTTCTCGTAGTCGGTATCGTGCAAATGGCAAATAAGACGGAAGCGGATGCAACCGTTACAGTTGCCACGCATACAATATACGATAAGAATAACGTGGCAGCTCTTGAGCGTGATCTTTCGTCACTGATGCCGCGTGACCGCAATGAAGACGGAAATAAGCTCTTGAATCTCAAAACCTTTAAGATATACTCCGAGAGTGAGATGAAGGAGGCAAACGAGGCGGAGACCGACGAGTACGGAAACCCCGTGATCTATGCGGATGAGGCCTTCAATAAGCAACAGATACAGCAGTTTAACAGCTTGGTCGGCATGGGAGAATGCTCGGTTATGATACTTAGCGAGTATATGTATAACGACCTTTTGTCGCGCCGCGAGGACGTATCGCTGCTTTTGTCTGCCGAGGAGATATTCGGAGAGCAAAAGCCCGAGGGAGCCTTGTCACACGGTATAAAGCTCACCGACACGGGAGCGTACGAGTATTTTGACTCCTTTAAGACCATTCCCGAGGATGCAGTTTTGTGTGTTATGCGCCCCTTTGTGATGGGAAGCAACGAGCAGGTGACCGAGTTCGCTATTGAGTACGTTAAAAACATAGTCTTTTTCGGAAGATAATTTCTTTGGAGGACATTATGAGACTTTTATTCAAGCAAAGATTTTTCTCGTGGTTTGACAGCTACGACATTTATAATGAGGCAAATGAAACGGTATTCACGGTAAGGGGAAGAATGGCTTGGGGACACAAGCTTGAGATTTCCGATAGATCGGGAAGACCCATCGGAATGCTGGAGGAAAAGGTGTTCCGCTTTTTGCCTACCTTTGAGATGTACGTGCAGGGAAGATACGTAGGCTGCATCAAAAAGGAATTTACCTTTTTCCGCCCCTCTTTTCAGCTTGACATGAACGGCTGGCGGGTTGAAGGAAATTGGCTTGAATGGGATTATACCATCGTTGACAATCTGGGACTTCCCGTTGCAACCATAACAAAGCAGTTTGGCTGGACGGATACATACGTTTTGGACGTTCCCAACGATGCGGATGCGCTTTCCGTGCTGATGGTAGTGCTTGCAATCGACGCCGAAAAGTGTTCAAGAGATTGATAAAAAAGGACGGAGCCCGAGGCTCCGTCCTTTTTTCGTCAAATAAAAATCATAAAAATTTGCAAATCTTCACACGATATTCATTTATGTGTGGTATCATAAGGTATAAAGAAAAATATATCGTTTTGGAGATAAAATGGGAAAGTTTAAGGAAAAGCTTTATAGATTTATGTACGGTCGGTACGGCACCGACCAGCTCTATAATTTCTTGATGGTGCTGTTCTTCATTCTTTGGGTGGTTGAGCTTATCGTGCTTGCCATTATACCCGAGGGACAGCTTCAGGGAATCTTGTCCGTAGTATTCGGACTTTTGACAACGGGAGTTATCGTGTGGATGACCTTTCGCACCATGTCGCGCAATATTTATAAGCGCCGCCGCGAGAACGAGGCTTATCTCAAGGCGTCAAGAGCCGTAAAGAGATTTTTCAGCTTCAATACTTCAAGTAAGACCAAGAGCCGCAACCTTGATGATGCGCAGCATATATTCCGTGATTGCACCAAGTGCGGCAGCGTTTTAAGATTGCCTCGCCGCGAGGGAAGACATAAGGTCAACTGTCCTCGCTGCCACAATTCCTTCTATGTAAAGGCAAAAAAATACAAAGCGCCCAAGTATTGATATAAGAATATAAGACTTTTTAAGAGAGGTAACTATGGCAAGCATTGAGTCAAAGATTAAGAGCCGTGCCAAGAGCCAAGCAAAGAGAAAGATAAAGAATAAGGTGAGAAAATCTCCCATAATCATCTTTATTTTGGTAATTTTGGCGGTTGCAGCAATCATTTTGGTAAACAATAGCGAAAAATGGTTTGGTTTTTCCTTCTTTGAGGACAAGCAAACGCTTGATACCGTTCCCGA
>JBGVJM010000007.1:0-5572 GCA_045129415.1 Eubacteriales bacterium | reverse complement strand
CGTCAGTGTGATCCTACACAGAACCAGAAATAAATTCAAGGCTTATCTTACGAAAGAAGGTATATTTGTATGAATAAAAAGAATTGGTATCGTAGCCTGAGCCTTGCCGATGATAAATATATCACAGAGGCGCATCCCGAGGGTGTGATCAAGCCCCAAAAGAGCAAGATCATTGCTCGAGTCGTGGCCGCATGCGCGTGCATAGCATTGATAATCGGCAACCTTTGGCTCTTTATTCCTTTCAGCACTACTCCGCCCGACGTGTCACGGTATACTGACAGCGAGTACTATGGACTTATTCAAAAGTTGAACGTTCTCACATACGTGCAGCCGCGATACAAAAACAACGCAGAAAAACTGTTATCGGGTCTTAAGCATTCCCTGCTTGGCCCAAATGGAATGTCTCCCACCGTTCCGACTCCGGAAGAAAGTGTTCCCGATGACTATGTAAACGCAACGGGCAGCTACAAAGAGATCACCGATAACCAAGTTAGCGGCATTATTGAAGCCGACCGCATCAAACGGAGCGATACACACATTTATTATCTTGATAACTACGTTCTGCGCATCTACGAGATAGACAAGGAGAATACCAAAGAGGTCGGGAATTACGTCCTCTACGGCAACGGCGATAATTATTATTTAGATCAATGGGAATTCTATCTTTCAAGCGATTGCAAGACCGTAACCGTGATCACTCAGTATTATAACAAAGCCGAAAATAATTTTGGCCGTTGCGTTGATCTGATCTCACTTGACGTCAGTGACCCTGCCAACGTTGTAAAAAAAGAAGAATTTTCCATTACGGGCAGCTACGTCTCGTCCCGTATGACTAATGGCAGCATCCTGCTCATTACCGATTTTGTGATCATGAGTGACGAGATTGATTTCGGCAACGAAGCCACATTCCTCCCCCAAATCGATGAAGGCAACGGCCCTTACAGCATTCCCGCAAAAGATATAGTTTCACCCGAGACGTTGAACACCTCTCGTTACACCGTTGTAACAAAGCTTGACGAAAGCACGCTTGAGCTAAAAGGAACCGCGGCATATCTTTCCTATTCAAAAAAAATATATGTCTCCGAGAACAACGTATTTCTGGCTCATGAGTTTTCGGAAAGCGTCCTTGACGAAAACGGTACGACAACAAGAAACGCTATGACCGAAATTTCATGTCTGGCTTATGCAGGCGAGAGCTTTGATAGAAAAGCAAGCATTGCTATACGCGGTCTTGTCAAGGATCAATGGAGTATGGATGAGTACGAGGGAATTCTTCGCGTCTTCACCACTACGTACACCACAAAAACTCGCAAGCAAGCTTATTATATCGTCGATGACGGTTTAACGGACGCTATGCCAACCTCAACAAGCCAAACCAACGCAAGTCTTTACTGCATCGACCTTTCTACCTTTGAGATCGTAGCATCGGTTATCGACTTTGCACCTCCGCGTGAGGAAATTCAGTCTGTAAGATTCGATAAGGAAACTGCATATGTTTGCACGTCCATCGAGATGTCCGATCCCGTATTCTTCTTTGATATGTCTGACCTTAATAACATCACTTATAAGGACACGGGCACCATCGAGGGCTTCTCTACTTCTCTTATTAATCTTGGTAACGGTTATCTCCTTGGCATTGGTAGAGGTGGAAGTTGGAGCAGCTTTAAGGTTGAGGTGTACGAGGAAACTGAAACCGGCGTTCGTTCCGTATGTTCTTATGAGATAGAGCGCGCCGAATATTCTACCAAGTATAAATCCTATTACGTAGACCGCGAAAATCAACTCATAGGCGTCGGAATTGTCGATTACAGCCATTTCGAGAATGACAAATTTTCAAATGAAGCGAACAGATATATTGTCCTTCACTTCGATGGATATGAGCTTGTTGAGCTTGTTAACGTTCCTCTTGCGGGAGAGCTCGCCAACAAACGCGGCGTCTATATTGACGGATATATGTATATGTTCGGTTCCAACGATTTTAAGGTTGAAAAAGTTTTCAACTAAACCCGGGCAGAAGGACTTAGAACCTTGCTTTGCCCGCTTCGGCGGGACAAAGCGCGAGTTTGCAAGCAAACGTCGCCACGGCGCGAACTTCGTTCGCCGAGAGTTCGGCGAAACCAACTACTCATTGCAAAAACAAAGGGATGGTCGTTGACCATCCCTTTGTTTTTGGCAGGGGCAGAAGGACTTGAACCCACGACCCTTGGTTTTGGAGACCAGTACTCTACCAACTGAGCTATACCCCTGTACCTTGCGGCTTTTTGTGCCACGCTCGTTATTATACCATACTATTTAGCTTTTTGCAATACATTTTTTTGAAAAATTCAAAAAATTTTATTTTGTTGAAAAAATACTGTTGAATTGTGCGTAGAATTTTGTTATAATATAATGTAAGTTTGTTCTTATCAATAAGACTTTTCAAATTTGCACTCTTAGATTAAATTTATATTGGGAGATGGTATATTTTATGCAAAACACAAGGAAAGTTGGCACTGTATCAAGAGGAATCCGCTGTCCTATATTCCGCGAGGGTGACGATCTTTCGGTTATGGTTACCGAAGCCGTGCTTGACGCGGCCCGTTGCGACGGCTTTGAGCTTCGCGACCGCGACGTTATCGCGCTCACCGAGTCCATAGTTGCTCGCGCACAGGGTAACTATTGCTCCGTTGACGATATCGCAACCGACGTTAAAAATAAGATTGGCGGCGGTACGGTCGGCGTTATATTCCCTATCCTTTCGAGAAACCGCTTTGCTATCTGCCTGCGCGGAATCGCTATGGGCTGCAAAAAGGTCGTGCTTATGCTCAGCTACCCCTCCGACGAGGTTGGTAACCACCTTGTAAGCATTGACAAGATAGACGAATCGGGCGTAAATCCCTATTCCGACGTTCTCACGCTTGAAAAGTACCGCGAGCTTTTCGGCTATGAAAAGCACGAGTTCACGGGCGTTGACTACGTTGAATATTACGGCAATCTCGTTCGCGAATGCGGTGCCGAGATCGAGATAATCTTTGCAAATCAGGCAAAGGCTATTCTCCCTTACGCCGATCACGTAATAAACTGCGACATTCACACACGCACTCGCACCAAGAGAATACTTTTGGCAAACGGCGCAAAGGTGGTTTGCTCGCTTGACAACCTTATGAACGCTCCCGTAAACGGCAGCGGCTGCAACGAAAAGTACGGTCTTCTCGGCTCAAATAAATCCACCGAGGACAAGATCAAGCTCTTCCCCCGCGAGTGCCGCGACCTCGTTCTTGCCATTCAGAAAAACGTTCTTGACGCAACAGGCAAGCACGTTGAGGTAATGGTTTACGGCGACGGTGCCTTTAAAGATCCTCAGGGAAAGATCTGGGAGCTTGCCGACCCCGTTGTTTCCCCCGCGTTTACCGACGGTCTTATCGGTACTCCCAACGAGCTCAAGCTCAAGTATCTCGCCGACAACGATTTTGCAAACCTTTCGGGCGAGGAGCTTCGTGAGGCTATTGCGGCTTCCATTAAAGCAAAGGACGGCACAAGCCTCGTTGGTAACATGGCATCTCAGGGTACTACTCCCCGTCAGCTCACCGACCTTATAGGCTCGCTTTGCGACCTTACCTCAGGCTCGGGCGACAAGGGTACTCCCGTCGTTCTCGTTCAGGGATATTTTGATAATTACACAAACTAAGTATAAAAACGCTCCGACATCATCGGAGCGTTTTGCTTTTTCGCTTGTTTTTCTTAAATTCTATTGAAAACACGCCAAAAATAGTGTATAATAAAATTGCAAAATTTAATTTAAATTCAGGAGGCAATTATGGGACGTTTACAAGACAAGGTAGCAATTATAACGGGTGCAAACTCGGGCGTTGGCGCGGCAACTGCGCTCAAATTCGCTGCTGAGGGCGCAAAGGTAGTTATCACGGCGCGCCGCGAGGCTCCTCTTTTAGAGGTTGCAGCAAAAATACGCGAGGCAGGCGGCGAGGCTCTTCCCGTTGTCAGCGATATATCCAAGGCAGAGGACGCAAAGAGAGTTCTTGCGGCTACGCTTGAAGCATTTGGCAAGGTTGACATTCTTATCAACAACGCAGGCGTGCTTGACGGAGGACTTAAGGCTATCGACAGCTTTACCGACGAGGACATGGACCGCGTTATCGACATCAATACCAAGGGTACCATGTGCATGATGAGAGAGATCACCGCGGAGATGGCAAAGACGGGCTACGGCTCTATCGTAAACGTTGCTTCCGTTGCAGGCGTTATGGGCTGCGGCGGCGCCGCTTACGTTGCATCCAAGGCGGCTGTTCTTGGCATTACCCGACACACCGCGCTCCGCTTTGCAGGCACCAACGTTCGCTGCAACGCGCTCTGCCCCGGAACGATAGTTACTCCCATGGTTGCAGGTATGAACCCCGCAAACATGGATATGAACATTTTCGGACAGATGATGAAGCACAACGACTTAAAGGTTCAGCCCTGCTTCCCCGAGGACGTTGCTAACATGCTGCTCTTCTTCGCATCCGACGAGTCCAGAGCCATCACAGGCCAGACTATCGTAACCGATTTCGGCTCGACCTTATAATTTTTGAACACAAAAACTCTCCGCAAGCCAAAAAGGTTTGCGGAGTTTTTTCTTTTTTATTGAAAAGCGAGAAAAATATGGTATAATTGAAGTGCGGAAACGCAAATCTTTGTAAAAAGCGAGAATTTTTATGAAAAAGTGTCAAGCTACAGAACTTGAAATGCTGATAAATTCCACTCCCGACGGGGAAGCCTGCGAGCTTTCGGACAAGGAATATTATATAGAGCGCCGCGTGGTTATACGCGGCAAGAAAAACGTCACTCTTGACGGATGTGGCGCGACCGTTATATGCAAATACGACAGCGCGAGCCACTACACGTCCTCCGCCGATGCATTTCTTATTGAGGACTGTCAAGGCCTTGTTATGAAAAATTTTGTCATTGATACCGACGTAGCTCCAACCGTTACCGCTTACGTCGAGTCGGTTGACTTGGAGCTTGGAATCATGACCGTTCGTGTTGACGACGAGTTTCCCATGACGGGACGCGAGGTGCTTATGGCACTCATCTCGGCGGACGAAAACGGCTCTTTTGACTACCGCATACATCACTATCACCTAAATCCCGACCCCTCGGTCATAACTCTGATACAGGGCGAGATACTTTGCGCAAACACCTTTTCAAGCGCGGACTACGAGTATCTCGGCGACAACCGATTCGCCGTTCAGGTCAAGCGACACGAGGTGAAGGAGCTTGTCGCGGGTGACAAGATTTGTATTCGCTACACAATGTACGGTCCTGCCACGATCGCCTTGCGCAACTCCGACGACACCGTGCTCCAAAGCATAACCATGCACGCGACGGCAGGAATGGGTGTTATGGTGCTTTACCGTTGCAACAATCTTGTGATCGACGGACTTAAAATGCTCGTGCGCGAGGGCTCGTCCGCGCTTATGTCCTGCAACTGTGACGGAGTTCATATCACGGGACTTACCGGCCGCTTTGAAATGAAAAACTGCTATTTCGACGGTCTTGGCGACGATGCATTGAACATCCATTCGCTTGCGGGAAC
>JBGVJM010000006.1:0-4420 GCA_045129415.1 Eubacteriales bacterium | reverse complement strand
GGTTGAGCTTTCTTACGGTCCCAACGAGGAGGACTTCCTTGTTCATCCCTTTGCGACTGTGCTGCTGACGGTTATCGCGCTGGTAATTTATATCGTGCTGATAACATTGATGAAACGAGTTGATAACAAGGATCTCGTCTGTGCAGGTCTTGTGGGAGTTATATGCATTGAGCTGTTTATCAGCGGACTTAACAACATCAACGACCTTGACAAGGACGTTGGTTACACCGAATATAACAAATACAACGAGTTCCAAGCGCTTTATATCCCGATAGTAGATACGCTCAAAAACGATTACGACACGACCTTCTACCGCTTTGAGAAGACCTACCACAGAAAATACAACGATAATATGGGCTTTGGCATCAGAGGTCTTTCCAACTCTACGTCAACCCTCAACCGTGATACTGTAAACTTCCTTAGAATGATGGGATATTATTCCCAGTCCCACAAGTCGCAGTACAAGGGCGGAAACCCCGTTGGCGATTCGCTTGTAGGTATCAAATATATTATATCCGAAAAGGATCTTTCGCATATCTACGGAGAGCCTGTTCTCACAGGTCAGGATTATGCCGACTATCTCGGAATCACCCTTGACGAGCTCAAGGAGCAGACCTTTGCCGACGAATATAAGGATCTTTCGGCACTTGACATCAACATTTATCGCAACAAATGGGCGCTTTCCTTGGCATTTGCCGCTGATGACGACATTTATGACGTAAACTTCAAGGATCAGAACACCTGGATAAGTGAAACCAGCAAGGATTACGAGGAAAAATACAATCCCGACGGCTATACCAATCCCTTTGCTCGCATGAACGCGCTTATCACCGCAATTCTCGGCGAGGACGAGATGATTGAGCTCTTCAAGCCTGCAAAGCAAAACGGCGATCCTGCGCTTAGCGACGGAGTGACCTTTAAGGAATCATCAAATCACAACAAGTACGTTGGTAAGGACCAAAAGGGCACGGTAACCTACACCTACACCGTTCCCGAGGGACAAAATCTTTATCTCTATTTCCCTGCTTACTACAATCGCGAAATAAAGATCTCCTCTCCCACAATGTCTATTGCTGACGGCACAACCAAGCTTGACAAGTGCAACGACAGAATAGTTGAGCTTGGCGCTTGCGAAGGAACTACCTACAAGCTCAAGGTCACCATATCCAACACGAGAAATGAGTTCTATACAAAGCTTGAGGAGTCCTTTATCTACTACGTTGATATGGACGTTATGAACGAGGTCTTCGCTCGCATTCAGGACACTCAGATGGTTATGGATGCCACCTTTGAAAACGACGATATAACCGGTACTATCACCACAAAAAATGATGATCAGACAATAATGACCACCATTCCCTTTGACAAGGGCTGGAGGGTATACGTTGACGGACAAGAGGTTGAGACATACGAAACGCTTGATGCGCTTGTTTCCTTCAAAATTGATGATGCCGGCGAGCATGATATTCGCTTCCTCTACCGTTCCGACGCATACAACGTTGGCATTGTTGTAACCGTCGTTTCTCTTTCGGGATTCATTCTCATTATCATTCTTGAAAAATGGCTTAAAAAGATAAAGCTCGTCAAATTCTTCTTCGTGGTTGAGGGTGACGAGGACGACGAAAGCATGAGACTCGCTACGGCTGAGGAATGGAACGTGCTTGATGCCGAGTTTACAAATGAAAATGAAAAGCCAAAGGCTACAAAGACAGCCACTAAGAGCCAAAAGAATTTAAAGTCACAAAAGAAAAACAACAAGAAAAAATAAGTCAATGCTCCGCTTATGCGGAGCTTGACAGGTCTAAATAACCCCATCAGAAAGGACTTCCCTATGTTTTATTACATTTCGGGTAAGCTTGCATACTCAAATCCCAACACCGCAGTTATTGACGCGGGCGGCGTTGGATATAAAATGACAATAAGCGAAAACACATTCAACGCGCTCCCCCGCACAAATTCGGACGGATACGCAAGGCTTTACACTTATATGGCTGTGCGCGAGGATGACGTTGAGCTGTTTGGATTTATAAGCGAGGCGGAGCTTTCCTCATTCAAGCTCTTGCTGACTGTTTCGGGCGTTGGTCCAAAGGCGGCAATTTCCATTCTTTCCTTGCTCACTCCCGAAAGATTTGCACTCGCCGTTTGCACCGAGGACCGAAAGACTATTGCCAAGGCACAAGGAATAGGTCCCAAGACCGCGGCTCGCGTTATTCTTGAGCTTAAGGACAAGCTTATCAAGACAACGGACATCGGAGAGGTTGCAGGCGCAACCTTTGAGAGCACCGCGGCACCCACAAACAGCGGTAAGCTGGCTGAGGCACAGGATGCTCTGCTCGTTCTCGGCTACTCTCGCTCAGAGGCGCTTAACGTTCTTAAGAGCATTGACACTCAGTCGCTTGAGCTTGAAGAAATTATCAAGAGAGCGCTCAAGCTTCTTATTAAATAAAGGAGGAATACTGTTTTATGTTTGACGAAGAGCTTGATTTTGAAAACCGAATAGTTTCCACCTCCTATAGCGCCGAGGACTCGGATACCGACGTTTCCCTGCGCCCAAAAACGCTTGACGATTATATCGGTCAGGACAAGGTAAAGGAAAACCTCAAGGTTTATATTGACGCGGCAAAGCTTCGCGGCGAATCGCTTGACCACGTATTGCTCTATGGCCCTCCCGGACTCGGAAAAACAACGCTTTCGGGAATAATTGCAACCGAAATGGGCGTTAATATCCGCGTTACCTCGGGTCCTGCAATCGAAAAGCAGGGCGATCTTGCGGCACTTCTCACCAATTTATCCGAGGGAGACGTTCTCTTTATCGATGAGATACACCGTCTTTCAAGAACGGTCGAGGAGATACTTTATCCCGCAATGGAGGACTTTGCGCTTGATATTATAATAGGAAAAGGTCCTTCCGCAAGAAGCATCCGCATTGACCTTCCCCGATTTACTCTTATTGGAGCTACAACGAGAGCCGGTCAGCTTACCACTCCCTTGCGCGACCGTTTTGGCGTGGTATTAAAGCTTGACCTTTACACTCCCGAGCAGCTTGCGACCATCGTTACAAGAAGCGCGGGCATTCTCGGCATTGACATTGATGAGCAGGGCGCCTATGAGATAGCTTCACGCTCTCGCGGTACGCCCCGTATTGCAAACCGTCTTTTAAAGCGCGTGCGTGACTTTGCTCAGGTCAAGGGAAAGACCACCATTGACAGCGAGATAGCACAGTTTGCGCTTGACAAGCTTGAAATAGACGAGCTTGGACTTGACTCCACCGACAAGCGCATGCTTGAAACCATAATCAAGTTCTATGACGGTGGCCCCGTTGGTCTTGAAACACTTGCGGCAACCATCGGCGAGGAAGCAATCACGCTTGAGGACGTTTATGAGCCGTACCTTATGCAGATAGGCTACCTTTCAAGAACGCCTCGCGGCAGATGTGTTACGAGACTTGCTTACGAGCATCTCGGCATGAAGCCCCGACAGAACAAGAGCGCCGAGCAGCTTGACATGTTTGACGAACAGTAAAAATAAGGGAAGACGACCGTCTTCCCTTTTCTTTTATATAAAAACCGCAGTTGGAATCCAACTGCGGTTTTGGTTTTACTGACCGTCTATCTGGTCAGCAATAAGATGGTTGCCTTGTGCGTCAACGGCATCCTTACCGAAAACGTTTACGAAGTTCTGTCCCTTTACAACGTTTCTGATATCACCGTTATAATGAGCGTAATTGTAGGTATTGCCCGACAGCTCGATGTTGGCACACGTGTCAAGCAATGCCGCAACGCCCTTTGCCTCGGGATGAATGTCGATAACGTTATCGTCAAACACGTTATTGATGATCTTAACGTTCTTTGCGGAATTGATGAACATAGCGTTTCTCTGCTTGTTGTTTGTGAACTTACAGTTAGAAACCGTTATATCGTCCATAGGAAGCATCTTTTCGTTTGCTATCTTACTCGTGCTAACGATAGTGATACATGCAAACTCACGGTGGCATACGAAGTTGGACATATAACCCGTATTGTCAAACAAGCACTTATCAACGAGCAATCTACGGGTAATTGAGCTTTCAGCCCAGCTCTTTTCGGGCTTGATGAGAAGCGCCGCATAAGAAATGTTTCTGAACGTGCAGTTCTTTACCTTTACGTCCGAGGACTTAATGAGATAGCCTCTGGAATGTCCGCAATGAACCATTACGTTATCCATGGTATAGTTACAAGCGTTCCAGCTGAGGTTATCAACGGTTATTCTCTGACTATCGTCATATTTTGTCCAACCGTTGTCTACCCAGCCCACGTCATTGCTGGATATATCGTAAGGAATTCCGGTAAGAGGATTGTAAAGAGCCTCAAAATTGACCGCATCCGTTGCAACGGTCGTTTCAAAGACGTCACAGTCCTTGACGGCATCAACAAATACGTTA
>JBGVJM010000005.1:0-11736 GCA_045129415.1 Eubacteriales bacterium | reverse complement strand
TATAAATATTGGTGAGAGCCGCTTGCGGCTCTCACTTTTTATACGGGCATATTTTTATAATTTTTATTGACATATTGTCAAAAATGGGATATAATTAGTTCAAGCAAAGAAAACATAGGCTACAAGAAGGATTAATCAAATCTATAAACCTAAAAGGCACCCCTCGGGGTGCCTTTCGTTTTTTGTTGGCAAACGAATGGTTCCACCAAGGGTGGATATTTGTGCGAAGGGTGAACAATAAAACTGTGTTTTCTTCTATTGGTGGATTGATTTTATCAAAAAATGTGTTATAATTGAATTAGAGACCAACACGATTTTGGGGAGGTTAGAGATGGACAGTAAATCAATTGGCGGCGTTATAGCAAAGCTTCGCCGACAAAACGGATGGACGCAGGTAGCGCTTGCGGAAAAGCTTGGCGTCAGCGGCAAGGCGGTCAGTAAGTGGGAAAGCGGTCAGGGCTATCCCGATATCACGCTGTTTCCCGTTATGTCGGACCTTTTCGGCGTTTCGCTTGATTATCTGATGCTGGGCGAGGAAAAGGGAATCACCATTGCCGGCACAACGCTTGTAGATATCGTCAAGAATATAGACAGATACCCCGAGGCGGGAATGCTGGTAAATATCCACGATATCAATTACGCGGTTGGCGGTTGCTTGCCAAACACCGCGATAGATCTTGCCAAGATAGACCGCCGTATTCCGATAAGTACCATCGGCAAGGTCGGTACGGACGAAAACGGAAGATATATCGTGTCCACGCTTCAAAAATACGGTATAAACGTGTCGAAAATGTGCTACACCTCGCAAAATCCCACCAGCTTTTGCGACGTAATGAGCGTGCCGTCGGGCGAGCGTACATTTTTCCATAAGAAGGGCGCGAACGCTGAGTTTTGCCCCGACGATATAGACGTCGACTCGCTCAGCTGCAACATTTTCCACATCGGATACATACTTTTGCTTGATATGTTCGATGCCGAGGATAAGCAGTACGGAACGGTCATGGCGCGCTTTTTGAGTCGCGTACAGGCAAAGGGAATAAAGACCTCCATTGACCTTGTCAGCGACAGCTCGGGAAATTACGGCAAAAAGGTAATTCCCGTGCTGAAATACTGCAATTACGTTATCATAAACGAAATTGAGTGCTGCGGAATATGGGAGCTTGATCCAAGACTTGAAAACGGAAAAATAAACGTTGATAACGTGCGCTTGGCGATGCAAAAGTGCATTGACGCGGGCGTTCGCGATAAGGTCGTGGTGCATTGTAAGGAATGTAGCTTTGCGCTTGACGCAAAGGGAAGATTTACCACGGTCCCCTCGCTCAAGGTTCCGCGCGAGGATATAAAGGGAACGGTTGGCGCGGGCGACGCGTTCTGCGCAGGCTGTTTGTATGGAATCTACAACAACTACACGGATGCGCAAATGCTTGAATTTGCGTCCGCGGCGGCGGCTTGCAATTTGCTTGAAGCAAACGCGGTTGACGGCATGAAGCCGAGAAATGAAATTTTAATTCTTGCACAAAAATACGGGAGGTTGACGTTATGACAAAAGAAAGATATGAGCTTTACGTAAAGAAAGCCCTTGAAATGTATGAAAAGGCGGGCATCGCGCTCACCGAAAAGGAAAAGAACAGCGTTGAGGTAGTTGACTGGGGACTTGATATGCTTGAAACCATGGGTCTTGAGATCATCACCTACATAAACACCGAGAGAGTTTGCGCCAAAGAAATGGTGCTTCTTCCCGGACAGACCTGCGCGGAGCACATGCACGTGCCCACCAACGGTCAGGAGGGCAAGGAGGAGACCTTCCGCGTAAGATACGGTAAATGCTACCTTTACGTATCGGGCGAGGGTAAGAAAGAGGATATTCAGGGCTACATTCCGCCCACGGACGTTTCCGTGTTCCACGAGGTAGTGCTTAACCCCGGTGAGCAGTACACCATTATGCCCGAGACCTGGCATTGGTTCCAGGCAGGACCTGAGGGCGCGGTAATTTCCGAGTTCTCAACACGCTCAACCGACGAGACCGACGTATTCACCGATCCCCGTCTTGTAAGAGCAACCGTTATAGACGATTAATTCAAAGGAGAGAGAAAAATGCTTGCAAATCTTAACGACGTACTGTACGACGCGCAAAAAAATCATTACGGTGTAGGACTTTTCAACACCACCGATACCGATATGCTTGAGGCGGTAATTTCCGCCGCCGAGGAGCTTCGTTCTCCCGTTATCATAGGAACTGCCGAGGTGCTTTTGCCTTACGGCGAGCTTCAGCTCATCGCTCCCGCTATGGTAAATATGGCAAGGAGAGCGTCCGTTCCCGTTGTAGTTCATTATGACCACGGACTTACCTTTGAGCGTTGCCTTGAGGCGCTTCAGCTTGGCTTTACCAGCGTAATGTTTGATGGCTCGGCTAACGAGCTCTCCGAGAACCTCAGAGCTACCCGAGAGATAGTAAGGATAGCGCACACCTTTGGCGCAACCGTTGAGGGAGAGATAGGTCACGTTGGCGATGCGGAGAATGACGACAACGCAACTGACGATATGTACACAACTCCCAAGGAAGCAAAGGATTTCGTTGAGGCAACGGGCGTTGACGCGCTTGCCATCGCGATAGGCACTGCACACGGCGCATATAAGACCAAGCCCCGTCTTGACATCGGCAGACTTCAAGAGATCAGAAATACCATCGATACGCCCCTCGTGCTTCACGGTGGCTCGGGACTTTCCGACGACGATTTCAGAAACACCATAAAGAACGGAATTGCCAAGGTAAATATCTTCACCGACCTTTGTGTAGCAGGTGAGAGAGCCGTTGCCAACAATATCGGCGACAAGTCGGGCTTTAACGAGTACCTTTCCTTGCGCGCCATCAAGGTTGAGGCAATGAAGAAGGCAGTAATGAACAAAATGATGCTCTTCGGATCATGTGGCAGAGCGTAAAAAACAAACGGACACCGCAAGGTGTCCGTTATTTTAATTTGGATGTTAATATTACAATGCTTTATGATGTTTTTGCCATTGTGAACCTCTATCAACCATACAATACGGTTATTTTATCGTGTGCTTCATAAATTGTTTTGCCGTCAAATACTTTAGCGTGCTCAAATTCATTGACGCAATCTTTTGCGTTTTTACCTTTGACAAAGAAAACATTGACGCTGTCCGCTTCGATTGAATCGATTCGAAGCGTGTATTCATTGTTTTCGCAATATCCTGAAATCAGAAAACGCTTATTTGAAAAAGAAAATTCCATTTCAGGATTGATATATAGGGAATCAATAAATTCGGAAATATTTTTACCTTTCATATATATGCTCCTTAGTCATCCACCCACTCTATATCTTGTTCTACATCCCAAAAAGCCTTATTGTTGAAAATTTTAGCATTTTCAAACTCTAAAACGGGATAACTACTGTTTGAAGATAATGCTCGCCATTTGAAATCGCAATCAATTGGTTCTAACACATATATTTCTAACACAGGATGGTTGTTCTCGATATAACCTTGTATGAAATATTTTTTGTTGTCGTAAATGAAAAATCGCTCGTCACCATAATGTAGTCCATTTATAAAATCCTTAACATCGCCATTTATCATTTCAATTTCACACCTTTCAAATATTTTTTGTATTGTTTGATCTCTTCGGTTGTCATTAATCTCGGTGTTCGATCTCTAAAGTTATCACGCGTATATTCGTGAATGTGCAACACATTTTCTGATTTATTCCCACCGTTAAGGTTGGGTTCAGGGTGGTATGCTATTTCTTTCACTAAGAAATGATCATTGTCATAAATTCTCATTTCATGAAATGTTCCATCGGGCTTTAATTTTATGTATGCATTACTGGAATGTGATTCTTCAGGAAGACCATGCTTTCCATTTATTCCTTGCAAAACTTTAACCCCGGCAATAGTACCTACCGTTTGATAGTTGTATGAAACCATATTTCCGCTTGCAAAAGTGCCGCGCTGCAGCTTGAAAGTACGAGCGACAGAAGTACAATGCATACGGTTAAAACGATGATTTTTTTCATATGTTTGTCCTCCACATAAAATTATATTAATATAATTATACCACTATTTACCAGCTCAATCTATCGGCACATTTACCAAAAATGTGCTGCATTCTTGTGTCAGTTACACAAAAAGAGTCGGAGTTAGGCTACTGAAATATGCAAAAATGTGTCCTATATTTTTATTGACCACGTAGGTTAGAATGAACTATACTCCCCTTGACAAATCCGCAAAAAAGTGATAAAATAATTAAGTTCGCTTGTGCGGAAAATTTTTAGAAAGAGAGGTTAGATGTATGTGGGAAGATATATTGCACGTATTGAGTCACGCGCTTGTTGAGTCCTTGTGGCTTTTGCCATTCCTTTTTCTGACCTATCTTTTGATGGAGCTTGTCGAGCATCGCGCGGGTGATAAGGTGAAGCGTGTTATAACGCGCACAGGACGTGCGGGACCGCTTTTCGGCGGTCTTGTGGGACTGATACCGCAATGCGGCTTTTCAGCGGCTTGTGCAGGCTTTTTCGCGGGCGGAATAGTAACTCCCGGCACGCTCCTTGCAGTTTTTCTCGCAACCTCGGACGAAATGCTGCCCATATTCCTCGGCGCGAACGTTTCGCCACTCAAAATTTTGACTGTGCTGCTCATAAAGCTTGCCGTTGCGGTTGGAGTTGGCTTTGCGGTTGACGCGCTGACGGCAAAGAGACGCGGTGAGCTTGAAATAAGCGAGCTTTGCGAGGAAGAGAATTGCCATTGCGGCGAGCGCGGTGTTTGGCTGTCGTCACTCATTCACACGGCGCAGATATTCGCCTTTGTATTCATTATAAACCTCGTGCTCACTGCGGCGCTGGAGCTTGCGGGCGAGGACGCGATCGCGGCTATCGTTGGAAAAATTCCGCTTCTCGACGTGCTTATTTGCGCCATAGTCGGTCTTATTCCAAACTGTGCGGCAAGCGTGCTTGTGGCTACGCTGTGGACGCGCGGAATAATCTCGGGCGGTGCGCTTATCGCGGGACTTCTGACTGGCGCGGGCGCAGGACTTTTAGTCTTGTTCCGTACCAATAAGCACTTAAAACAAAATCTCGCGCTGGCGGGCGTTTTACTTGCAGTTGGCATAATTTGCGGCGTTATTTTGGATATTACAGGACTTGCCGCGCTTCTCGGACTCTAAAAAGACAAAATCCCTGAGGAGAATATGAAAATGAAGATACAAAAGCTTTATCCCGTATGCAAGGATTACTTGTGGGGCGGGGAAAAACTTAAAAATAAATACGGTAAGCTCACCGACCTGTCACCTTGTGCCGAGAGCTGGGAGCTTTCCTTCCACAAGGACGGAAAAACGCGTCTTTTTGACGGTCGCACGCTTGAAGAATGTGTAAGTTGTGCCGAGATAGGACAAAATGCGGCGGATTTTGAATTTTTCCCCGTGCTTATCAAATTTATTGATGCGCAAAAGGACCTGTCCGTGCAGGTGCATCCGTCTGACAGCTATGCGCTCAAGAACGAGGGCTCGTTCGGCAAGACCGAGATGTGGTACGTCGTTGAGGCGGACGAGGGCGCAGGACTTTACGTTGGCTTTAACCGCGACGTAACGCTTGACGAGTACGAGCAGGCGATAAGGGAAAATACCTTGACCAAGCTTCTTAATTTCTATCCCGTAAAGTCGGGCGAGTGCTATTTTATCCCCTCGGGAACGATACATGCCATCGGTGCAGGCTGTCTTATTTGCGAGATACAGCAAAACAGCAATCTGACCTATCGCGTTTACGATTACGGTCGTCGTGACAAGAACGGAAACACACGTGAGCTTCACGTTGACAAGGCTTTACGCGTAACCGATCTTAAAAAATACGAACGTAAGACGCTTTCGGGCAATACGCTTGGCGTGAGCAAATATTTCAACGTTCAAAGATTAAGGGTTGACGGAAAGGTTGAGCTTTGCGCCACCGACAAGAGCTTTAATTGCCTCACTTGTACGTCGGGTGAGGGATGTGTTGACGGACAAAAAATATCGCTCGGAGACAGCTATTTCGTGCCCGCAGGCTACGGAAAATATACGCTTGAGGGCAAAATGGAGATAATTATGACTGACATTCGCAAATATTACATAGGCATAGACCTTGGCGGCACCTTTATCAAGGGTGGAATCGTTGACGACTGCGGTGACATAGTGGTTAGAAACAAGATACCCACCGAGAGTCACAAGGGCGACCTTGGAGTAACTGAAAACATAGTAAAGCTTTGCCGCATGCTGCTTGAGGATGCAAATCTTACGACGGACGACGTTGTCGGTGTCGGAATGGGCGTTCCCGGTATGATAGACAGCGAGCGCGGCGTAGTCGTTTACTCAAACAATCTTGATTGGGAAGACTTTTCCATTGCAAAAGAGGTTGAAAATGCACTCGGACTGCCTGTAAAAATAGCAAATGACGCAAACGTAGCGGCACTTGGCGAGACCAAGTTCGGTTGCGGCAAGGACCACCAAAGCTCCGTTATGCTGACGCTTGGAACAGGTGTTGGCGGCGGTATCGTTATTGACGGCAAGCTGTTTGAGGGCAATCGCTCCGCAGGCGCGGAATTAGGCCATTCCGTTATAGTTGCGGGCGGTGAGAGATGCACCTGCGGTCGCCGCGGATGTCTTGAGGCATACGCCTCGGCAACGGCACTTATACGCGATACAAGGCGCGCTATGGAGGCGGATAAGAGCAGTAAAATGTGGGAATGTGGCTCACTCGATGCGGTAACGGGTAAAACACCCTTTGACTATTACGAGACTGACGACGCGGCAAAGGCAGTCGTTGACGGCTATATAGAAAAGCTCGGAGTGGGCATCACTAACCTTGCAAACGAGCTTCGTCCCGAGATAATCATTTTGGGCGGCGGTGTATGCAGTCAGGGAGAAAAGCTGACAAAGCCTTTGCAAAGCTATCTCGATAAAGAGATATTCGCGGGCACACGCGGTCCCCAGGTCAAAATAATGATCGCACAGCTTGAAAACGATGCGGGACTCTTGGGTGCGGCGGCACTCTTTATGTAATAACACGAATCGGAAAGGAGTTTTACAATGAAAAAATCAAAAATTGCAAGACTCGGCACCTTGGAGAACGACTATAAAAAGTTAGGTATAAAGCCTGACAGAATACTTCAAAGAGAGGACGGATTGCGCACCTCGGGAAGGCTTGGAGAATACGAATGGTGGTATTTTGACGCAAAGCTGGACGGCGGATATTCGCTCGTCATAGTATTCTTTTCACAGCCCGTAACCGCGGCAACCGTCGGATATGCGCCCAGCGTTTATTTCTCGCTTAAGGGCCGCGGAAACGAGATATTGGAGGAGGTCAGCGCACCTATTGAGGAGTGCATGTTTGAGCGCAAGCGCTGCTATGCAAAGATAGGCAACAACGTAATTGAGGGCGACCTCCGCAACTATACCGTACATTTTGAAAACGAAAGAATAAACTGTGACGTCACCCTTAAAGGTCTTGCCAAGAGCTACAGACATAAGACGGGACACATATTCTTTGGTGAGAAGAAATACTTCGCATGGCTTCCCACCGTGCCCGAGGGCAAGGTTGAGGCTGACATCAACATTGAGGGCAGCGAATATCACTTTGAGGGCAGCGGCTATCACGATCACAACTGGGGCAACGTCGGTATGTTCTGGCTTATGCACCATTGGTATTGGGGACGCGCAAAGGTGGGTGACTATCAGGTCATTTCCAGCTATATAACGGCAAACGAGGAATACGGCTACGAGCATTTTCCCATTTTCGTTATCTATAAGAACGGCGTGAGACTCGGCTGCGACATTGATGCCATAAAATATGAGCAGCGTGACGAGGAATTTGATCCTATAACGCAAAAGCATTATCACAAAACGTTGGTGTATGATTATAACGATAAGTCAAATCATTTCCGCGTTACGTACAATGCCGAAAACATCATCGAGACCTTTGTAGCCGCCGAGGGAGAGGGCACGGCACGTGCAAAAGCGAGCAAGACGATGCTAAAGCTTGTCAAGCTTATGAAGCTCTCGCCGAGCTATATAAGATTTACGGGCAAGGTAACGCTGGAGCGCTTTGAGGGTAACGAGGTCGTTGAAACGGTCGTTGCCGACAACGCGATCTGGGAGCAGATGTATTTCGGACTTGATGCCGACGTATAATAAAAAAGGACTGAGAAATCTCAGTCCTTTTGCTTTACTGTTCAATGAATGACGAGGGCGATATGCCGAATTTCTTTTTAAATGCGCGGCAGAAGGGGTGAATTGAAGAGTACCCCAAAAGCTCGGCAGTTCGCGTGACCGAGCCGTTTTGACGGAGCAGTCTTTGCGCAAGCTCCATTTTCGCATCGTGCAAATAGTCGGAGGGGCTTGTGCCGACGGCGCTTGTAAATATGTGCGCGAGATAGGATTCCGAATATCCGAAGTTCTTGTACACGTCGTGTATGGATTGCACCGACTCAATATTCTTATCAATGTAGTTGACCATGGAGAAGGCAAGCTTCTTTTTATCGTTGAGGTCGGGCTTGTAGGAGGGATATATTCCGTCAAAGCTTTGTAGAGTATAGATGAGAATTTGCGTGATGTAGGTTTCTATAAGAATTTTGGAAAACTCGTTGGGTGAATAAAGCTCGGCAAGCGCATTTGATATCGTACTGCGCAAATTCAGCTCGTCGGTGAAAAATCTTTCTCCGTTAGCCTGCTTTGAATGCAAGGATTGGAGCGCGCGGTATAAAGGATGCCCCTCAAGCACTGAAAAACCTAAAAAATAATAGCGCAGAGGATCGACCGAGTCGGAGGTGATCTCGTGCATATCCCCGGGAAAAACTATATTTATCTCGCCCGGGCGCAGGGGATATTCTCGACCGTTTATTTTTGTTGTTCCGCGTCCCGAAATAACGCAGGTAAGCTCGGCGCAGTTTTGCAGATGCTCGCCTACAACGGTATTGTACTTGCAAAAAAGATCGCCTACCTGGTGTATTTTGAGTCCCTCAAAGGTAAGCCCCTCGGTTTCGGGATGCTTGTCGAAATGATAGTGAACGTTCATATGAGCCTCCGTATTAAAGACTACCATCATTATAGCCGAAAAATCTTTATCTGTCAACACATTTTGCCCATTTTACCGCAAGTTTTAGCAAATAATGTTAAATAAAAAATGGAAAGATGTCAAATACAAAATGCTGTATAAGTGATAGACTTAAGGTGTAGGGGTTTGTACACCCTAAACAATATTTTTATTAAAGGACGGATGAAATATGTTTACAGTTGCTGTCATCGGTTGCGGTAGAATCGCTAATAGCGCACATTTTCCCGCGCTCACAAAGTTAGACGACGTAAGAATCAAGTATGCTTGCGACCTTATCGAGTCCAAGGCACAGGTTGTTAAAGAGAAGTTCCCCAAGGTTGAGAACGTTATCACTGACTATAAGGTAGCTCTTGCAGACGAAGAGGTAGAGGCAGTTTGGGTGCTTACTCCCAACTATGCTCACTATACAATCACTATGGATGCTCTCAGAGCAGGAAAGCACGTTTTCTGCGAGAAGCCCATTACCGTAAATTACAAGCTCTCCTGCGAGATGGCAGAAGAGGCTATAAAGCAGGGCAAGATGCTCAATATCGGTGTTTGCAACCGTTATCACAAGTCTGTTGAGACTCTCAGAGAGTGGGTAGAGGCAGGCAAGTTCGGTAAGATCTATCACGTTTACTGTTCTTTCCGCAGCTTCCGTTCCATTCCCGGACTCGGCGGCGCATTTACAACAAAGGCTCAGTCGGGCGGCGGCGTTCTTATCGACTGGGGCGTACACTTCCTTGACCTCATTCTTTACATTCTCGGCGGCGCACAGCTCGAGACTGTTACCTGCGACGCATACTGCGAGATGGCAAAGGATATGAAGGCATACAAGTACCACGGAATGTGGGCAGAGGATACCTCTGATATCGAGAACGGTACCAACGACGTTGACGACTACATTTCCGGTCACGTAAGAACCAACAAGGCAAGCATTTCCTTCAACGGTGCCTGGGCACAGAACATCGACAAGGGCGAGATGTTCATCGACTTCCTTGGTGACAAGGGCGGCGCACGTCTTACCTACGGCGGTAAGTTCACATTCTGGAGCGCAGAGGACCTCGGTAGCGTAACTCCCGAGTACGAGATCCCCAACATGTATCACCGCGAGGATGCAGCGTTCATCAACTCCTGCCAGACCGGCGTAAAGGATAAGAACAACATTGAGTTCGTTCTTGAGAGCGCAAAGCTTCTCGACACTCTCTACGTATCTGCAGAGCAGAAGAGAGAGATCAAGCTTTAATAGAGGTGTCTTATGAAAATAGGCGCAATAACCGATTGCTTCCAAAAGGGCAATATAAATGCAATCAAAACTGCCGCAAATCTTGGCATTGACGGAGTTCAGATATACGCTACAAGCGGTGAATTTTCTCCCGAGATGAGCGAGGAGACAAAGGCGGAGTATAAGGCTGCTCTCGCCGGGAGCGGACTCGTTGTATCCGCGCTTTGCGGAGATATGGGCGGTTACGGCTTTGAAAGAGCTGAGGACAACGCGGAGCGTATCGTAAAGACCAATAAGATAGTTGATCTTGCGGTTGAATTCGGCACCAACGTTGTTACAACGCATATCGGCGTTATTCCCGCCGACAAGAGCCACCCCAGATATAAGGTAATGCTTGATGCGCTTACCGAGTGCGGTCTTTATGCAAAGAGCCGTGGTGTTACTCTCGCTATCGAGACGGGACCCGAGAAGGCAAAGACTCTTCTTGCTTTCCTTGAGGACACCAAGGGTGGCGTTGGCGTAAACCTCGACCCCGCAAACTTCACTATGGTAACGGGACAGGACGCGGTTGAGGCGGTATATATTCTTAAGGATTATATCGTTCACACGCATGCAAAGGACGGCGTAATGCTCGATCCCGATCAGGATCCTACCGACGTATACCATGCATTTGCAGTTGGCGGTGTTGACGCACTTAACGCATGCACAGGCTTTGAGGAGCTTCCTTTGGGCGAGGGCGGCGTTGATTGGGATAAGTATATGGCGGCTCTTCGTGAGATCGGCTATGACGGCTTCCTTACTATCGAGCGTGAAACGGGCGCAGACCCCGAGGCTGATATAGTAATGGCGGTTGATTTCCTTAAAAAGTATCTTTAATTAAGATAAACTAAAGGCGGACAGCTTTGGCTGTCCGCTTTTAGTTTTAATAATTATTGAGGATCCTGATTCTCGTTGGGGTCGCGAGGAATAATTATCATAGCGATAATGTATGCCAAAACTCCGCTTCCGCCCGCAAGAGTAAGAACAACGGCACCTAAGCGCACCAACGTGGGATCGACGTTAAAATACTCGGCAATACCCGCGCAAACACCGTCAAGCATCTTGTTTTTGTTTGATTTGTAAAGTCTTTTCTCCATAGTAATCACCTCGCTTTTTATAATTATATCATAAACCGGAAAATAGTTCAATAGTTTTTTAAGACTTATCAAATATTTACGTCAGGGATTATGAACCTATTCCAAAGCTTACGCTTTGGAGATCAAATTCGACTGACAAAATTTCTCAATTATAAAATAAAGGGCGGCATTAGCCACCCTTTATTTTATGGCGGAGAGAGAGGGATTCGTTCTTGAATTTTTCAAAGCATTTCAGATTGGATCATAGGTTATGCTTTGAAAAATTCTTCGGTCACCGTTCCGAAACAACACACCGTGTTGTT
>JBGVJM010000004.1:0-36835 GCA_045129415.1 Eubacteriales bacterium | reverse complement strand
GCCTCCGTTGTGGCTGAGATAGGCGATGACGGTGTCGGAGAGGTCTACGAGGCGACGGTTTCTGTCGTGCATACAGGTTTGATTATACGTGTCGTGAAGAAATTCCACGTTATCCGCGAGCTCGATTATCATTTCATATATCATTTTGCTCCGCGCATCCCACCTTTGCATCTGGTTGCGGCAGGGGAGAATAAGTTCAAGACGAATATCGGGAAATTCTTCCTTCAATTCAAGTACGCAAAGCGCGGCAAGGGTGTCAAATCCCATAGCTCCGCCCGCAAGAAAGCGGCGTGCGCCGCGGGCTACCATTTTGCGCATTGTGCTTTTCAATATCGCGGGTAATATGCTTGCCGAGGAGACGTCAATGTCGCGATGTCCCGTGAAGCATACAGTATTTATTTTGTCGGGACGGTCCATATCGGCGCTCCTTTCCTGCATTTTTTATGTACAAGCAAATTATAGCACAAATGTTCGCATTTGTAAAGGGGTATTTTGAAAAAATAAAAAAATTTTTCTTTATCCTATTTGAATAACGTTCAGAGAAATATCGTCGCCGTCTCGGTCGGCAGGGTAGTTGCGCCTTGCCAAGGAAAGCAGTGTGTCGCGGAGAGCCTCGCAATCGCAGGGCTCGTCCTTCTTTTTTTGGTTGCTTCGGTCGCGGCGGGTGTATTCGCAAAGAAAGTCAACGAGCCACGTGCAGTCGTCGCTGTCGGGACAGCAACCGTCGCTCATCATAATTATGATGTCGCCGCGTTTTGTGTCAAAGCGCGTCAGCTTGACGTCGGCAGTCTTGATTATGCCTATGGGCATAGTGTGGGAATTTATCTTATACACCGTTTCGCCGCGAACGACGTAGGTGGGAGCCGCGCCGCTTTTCATGAATATTGCCGAGCCGTCGATAAGATCAAGCTGAAAAAGGTCGATGGTTGCGGATATTTCTCCGCCGCGGCTGTTGTTTTCTGAGCGAATTGCGTTATTGAGCACGCGTAGGGTAATGTCGGAGCGATTGCCGGCGCAAAGCATCTTTTCAATGAACATGGAGCATACGCCCGACGTGAATGCCGCCTCGGCTCCCGTACCCATTCCGTCGCTTACGAGCGCGTAAAAATATGATGAATCCGAAATAAAGGAATTTACCGTGTCTCCGCAAAGCGCATCATCGGCGGTGGCAAAGGGATCAACGGTCAGCACGCGCGAGCCGTCCGACGCGGTAAGCTCGGCGGCGGATATGCTTCCGCAGGCGCATTTTGCGGAGAATTGCGGCTTGGAGGTAAGGCGCATAAGCGTTCCGTCCTGACCAAGCTCGAATCTCGGCTCGCCAAGCTCAACCCCGACAAGCTCACTGATCCTTGCGCAAAGCTCGGATTGCTTTTTGAGACTTATTTTATCGGTTATGGAAACACCCTTTATTACAACGTTTATACATCTCTTGCCGTACACGGCAACACCGCTGAGCTTGAAGCCCTGTGAATACAGAAGGTCGAAGATGCGCTCGCCCGCCTCGGTGTCAAATTGATATTCCTCGCTGTCAGCTCCCAGAGCATCCTTTAATATGGCGGTCATATCCTCGTAGCTTGAGGCGAAAAGATTTATTTTTTCTCCTTTAAGTATGCTTTCGGTCTTTTCCTTGACCGAGCGATCAACGTCCAAAAGTATCTTTTTGTATTTGGTGCAAACCGAGCGAAAGGATTCGGGAAGATCGCTCTCACGCGCATCTCCGCGTGAATGTAGCGCGCCCGCCGCGCTTTTGATGGCGGTTTGCGTATCGGAATAGCCAGCGCCCCAGCAAAGCTCGCGATTGTGGCACGTATTGCAATGCTTGGAAAAGGCATCGTCGCATATTTTTGCGGGATCCAGCATATCGGGGCGGCGAAGTCGGTCGCTCAGCTTGTAAAAGGTCTCGGATATTGAGGCAAATGCGTCCGAAAGCGCGCCGAGTCTGTCACAAACGGCTTGATTTTTGGTCTTTTCTGTCACCGCTTGGGCAAAGAATACTCCGCCCGACAAAATGGCATCCCTGTTGTATGGCGCGTGCATGATGCGGCGGTATTTATCCACCGACATATAGATCGGGATCGCAAGAAGCATTGGCGGAAGCACGGATACAAGTCCGATGGAGCCACCTATGTAATAGCACCATATAACGACTAAGGCGCACACGGCGGCAAGTCCCGCGCCCTCCTTAAAGCTTGAAATTATGCAAAAGATTATGGCGGCGAACGCCAAAAGAGGCACGTATGTGTAATTGTATGCCAATCCGCACACAAGAGCCGCGCCCACGCCCCATATCATGCCTTTTTTTGATGATATGTAAAGAGTTAAAAGCATGCAAAGGAAGGGAGCCATCGGCATGCCTATAATGGTCTTTTGCGTTGCAAAAATAATGCACAATGGCGCTATGGACATAAAGGCAATAAAGGCTCGCGGCGGCGTATTAAACTCATTTTTGCCGAGATATCCCGAAAACGCAAAGACAAGCACGGGACACGCTACCGTCATAAAAAGTGTGCCGTAAAGACTGTAAAACGAGAATGCGCTCTGGATCATTAAGAAAAGTCCGCATAAAAGTCCACCTGTGGCGGCGCAAAGCAACGTTTTGTGGAAGGGCTCGCAAAACAGCGCGTCGGCATACGTGGGCGCGCGAGTTGCGTTATCCTCGTTTGGTTGTGCCGTTTTGCCGAAAAAAGAGCCTTTTTTCTCCTCGTCACCGCGATCTATTGGTACCGGCAGATTTTGATTTTCCTTTTTGCCGTTAAGCTCGGCAAGCATAAAGGGAACAAGAGCTACAAGTGCGCGTATGAGTATGACGGAGAACGCGGCAAAGGCATACAGCGGAGGCAAGCCGCCCGTGATTATCAATGCCAGGGCTCCCGTTGCAATAGGCATGAGCATGCCTCTGTCCGAGCAGGCGAGAGCAATACAAATGGGATATGTGCCGAAAAACAGCTCAACTCCGCCCAAAAGATATGTCACGGCAGCCGCGGTTATAAATCCGACCGCGCGAGAAACCCTGCCTCGCACCTCCCATTCATCCTTTTCGTTAAGCCGTGCCGTTATTTTGGCAAAAAGCGACGCGCCACGGCCCTCCTTGGCGTTTTGCTGCTTGTCCTGACTTTTTTTGTTGTTTTGATCGTTTTGCATTTTGATATCCTCTTTTTTGTCGGTTTGTGCCGCACAAGGCGGACTTTTTGTAAAATCTTTCCATTAAGATTATAATTGATGTCGCGCGCGCAAAAGGTCACATTTTGCGGCGAAAAAAAGAGAGAAAACTGTCGCTGTGAGTCAAAGCTCGCAAAATAAAGTGCTTTGGGGACAAGAAAAAAGCAAAAACGTGCAAGTTTTTGCCGCCTGCCGTCGCATATTCCCGAAATGTTTTTTATTAAGAATTTTTGCCGCCTAAATTGCGTATTGTTGAAAAAAGACAACTAAAAGTGTTGACAAGCTCAAATAGACGTGATATAATACAGATAACACAGTTAATACAGATAGTACAGTTTAACTTCAAAAACGGAGGAAGCTATGTATAAGAATCTATCGGGAAAGAGGGACGTTTATCTCGACGTTGCCGACCGATTCGTGCAGTATATCAAGCTCGGAGTTATCAAAACGGGCGAGAAGCTGCCGAGCGTGAGAGAGACGGCGGGGGAGATGGGCGTAAATCCCAACACGGTAGCCAAGGCATATTCGGCACTTGAGGAGCAGGGATATATCCGCTCCGTTCCCAAGAAGGGAGCGTTCGTTATATTTTGTGCGGAAGGCTCGCCCAAAAATGACGAGCAGCGCGAGATGCTTTTGGCTATAAAGCAAAGCGGTATCAGTCGCGAGGCGCTTTTGGCGCTTATAGAGGAGGTGTACGCGAATGATTGAGATCAAAGGAATTAAGCTGAGTCTTGGCGGAAAAAGCATTTTGGACGGCATCGATCTTACCTTGAATGAAGCAAGCGTAATGGGACTTGTCGGCATAAACGGTGCCGGCAAAACAACGTTGCTCCGTCTCATTTCGGGAGTTTACCGTGCGGACGCGGGCGTGGTGCTTTGTGACGGAGTGACAACGCAGGATGAAAAGGCAAGAAAAAAGCTTTTCTTCTTGCCCGACGATCCGTACTTTACCACGCACACCACGGGAAAGTCGTTGCGCAAGATGTATAGCGTATTCTATCCCGAATTTGACCTTGAGGTTTACAAAAAGCATTTATTGGGATTCGGTCTTGACGAAAACAAGCCCATACGCAACTTCTCAAAGGGAATGAGAAGACAGCTCTTCGTCGCGTTGGCACTTGCGGTAAAGCCCAAGTATCTGTTGCTTGACGAGGCGTTTGACGGACTTGATCCGCTTGCCCGTCTATCCTTTAAGCGCGCTATAAACGAGGCGGTGGAAAATGACGGCATGAGCGTGCTCATATCCAGCCACTCCTTGCGCGAGCTTGAGGATTTTTGCGATTGCTATGCATTAATAGACCAAAAAACCATCGTTTCCTCGGGCGACATATCCGAGAGAGTAAACAGCTTTTGTAAATTCCAGCTCGCCTTTGCCGAGGTCGTTGACGACGTGGCGCTTGACTCACTCGGAGCCGTATCTGTTGAAAAGAGCGGTCGCTTTGTACGTGTCGTCATGCGCGAGAGCGCGGAGACGGCGAGAGCAAGGCTTGAGGCATTAAAGCCTGCCGTTATGGAAGAGATGGAAATGGACTTTGAGGAGCTGTTCATAAGAGAAGTTGAGGGAAGGGGGTATCTTAAATGAAGACGACTGCAAGATATCTTTGGTATGACTTAAAGAAAAACATTTGGCGTACCGTTATTTTCACTGCCATAGCGGTGCTTATGTGTCTGATAACCGTTCCCAATAGCCTCAGGATAGAGGGAGATCAGTGGAAAAGGACCGACATCGCCTTTCTTGCAACGGTTTTGGGTATACTTTGTACGGTGATCCCCGTTCTTGAGCTTTCCGAGTTCAAAAACAGGCGCAATCTTGACACCCTGTTCTTTTTCCCGATAGAGCGCAAGAAAATGGCGCTGGTGCATTTTTTGAGCGGATTTGCTCAGATAGTTGCAATATACACCGTAACCTTTATTGCGCACTACGTGTGCCTTGTCACAACGGCGGATTGCTTTTTGCTTGAATATATGCCGCTGTATTACCTTTTGTCTTTGGTGGTTGGATTTGCAATGTATTCCTTCTTTTGCTTTTTCTTCCATCAGGGCAATACGGTCGTGGACGGAATCATAATTTGTGTGTTGTGGTCCGGGGTGGTATATGTGACAATGTGGGTATTTGCGGAATGCTGCAGAATGATATTATGGGATCCCGATATTCTTAACCACTATTCCAGAGACGTGTATTACGGCATAATGGACCACGCCGAGTGGAGCGTAGTATATATGCCCATAAGCCGACTTACCGAAATATTCCGCGAGCTTATCGAGGTAAACCGACACCGTATTCCATATATCTTTGAAACGACGAACGCATACGAATATTTGAATCTATGGTATATGTTCGTAGTTTGGACGGTTGTGGGACTCGGCGCGGCAATAGGCTTTATATTCAGCTTTGAGCGCAAGGGAGCGCACCTTGCGGGCGAGCCCTCAAACTCCTGGTTTGGATATAAAACTCTTATTCCTACTTACGGATATTCGCTTATATTCTTGTTTGCGCTGAATGATAGCTTTGACACGCTTCTTGTCATGGTGTATATAATGATGCTTGTGGGATATATCATATATCGCAGAAGCTTCAAGATAAAAAAGAGCGACATAATAGTTATGGGCTGCAGTATAGTGCCTATAATCTTGGGAATAACGATTAACGGGCTGTCTCAGCTGTAAAAATCAGAGGCGCGGACGTTCGTCCGCGCCTTTTGTTATCTTGTGCTGTTCTTGGAATTTCCCGACTGATTCTTGGAATTGTTCTGTGACTGATTCTTGGAATTGTTCTGAGAGTTGTTACCCGACTGGTTCTTGGAATTTGTCTTTTGATTAGTTTTGTTTTCGTTCATAAAAAATATCCTTTCTTGGCTTTTTGTGGGACAAAAGTATTTTTACCAAGAAAGGATATTTTTATTCATCAGGGCAGCTTGAATTGTTCAAGTCCACGTACACCGTCCGGCGTTACGGGCTTTATCCATTTACCCAAAATGTAGTGTCGGGTGAAAACTATTATTTTCGGTACGTCCTCGCAAAGATACATAATAACGTAAACGGCGAGGAAGGGCAGGTGCAAAACGTAAGCTGCGATATAGGTTACGGGTATGGCAAAGAACCAAAGTATCGGCATTTCCCATTTCATTCCCGTTGCGGTGTCACCGCCGGAACGGAATATTCCAACGATAAGAATATATCCAACGTTTCGGAATGCAACCCACAGGCCGTATATTATAAGGATGCTTTCGGCAATGGCAAGCGTTTCCGGAGAAACCTTTTGACCGAGATTGAAGATGGAAACCAGGGGAGAACGCAAAAGGATAACCAAGGCTCCGATTATAAAGGACATTGTCGGCATGAGTATATTGAAACGCTTTGAATCGCGTATCGCCTCGCGTATCTCGCCCGAGCCTATCGACTTGCCTACCATTACACAGCAGGCGTTGCAAAGACCGATAAAGAAGCAAAAGGTTATGTTTTCAAAGGTGCGGACTATGGTGATGGCGGCGTATTGCTCGTATCCCATATTGGAAAAGATAACGTTATAGCATACCGTACCAAGTCCCCACATCGTTTCATTGGCTACAACGGGGAAAGCCTTGCGCACAAGCTCTCGCAAAAATGCGCGGTCGAGATCAAAAAGCTTGCGTATTGGCGCTATGAGTATGTTTCTTTGAATAAGAGAAACCACTACAACTATCAAAAGTCCAAGCCATGAGGAAATGCAGGTGGCAATAGCCGCACCGGACACTCCGAGTCCCGCAGGGAATATCAGAACGTAGTTCATAACGGCGTTTGTGACGGTGGATATTCCCGAGGCTACCATGGGGAGCCAAGGACGCTCGACCGAGCGCAAAACCGTACAAAATACACTGGTTAGCGCAATGGCGGGATAGGATATTGCGGCAATGCGGAGATATTCCGCACCGCATTTTATTACCTCGGGGTCTTTATTGAAGATGTAGATAACTTCTTTTGGGAATATGGCGGCTATCAGTGCGAATATCAAGGAAAGCGCGAGACAGGAAACGGTGGTTATTCCCAGCGTTCGCTGTATTCCGTCAGTATTTTTGTTTCCCCAATACTGAGAAACGAAGACGGATGCGCCCGAGCATATTCCGAACAGCATCATATTTAAAAGCCAGCTCCATTGACCTGCCATTCCGACCGACGAGAGAGCTATCGTGCCGAGCTGTCCAACCATAAGCGTATCCACAAGGGAGAATGACGCCGTCAGCATGTTTTGCAGGGCTATGGGTATTGCCAGCGCAAGCATCGTGCGCCAAAAGGTTCCGTCCCATAGCTGTATGGGAAGTTTTTTGTGGTTTATTGAGGTTGTTTGCATTTTTAAATTTCCCGAACAAAGCAGCCCGCAAAATGGGGCTGCCTTGCATTTTGTTTTATTGTTTTTCCAAAAGCTCTTTGTTGTATTGAAGGGTAAAGAGCCTGTAATAGTTACCCTTGTTTTTGAGAAGCTCGTTGTGTGAGCCCTGCTCGATTATCTCTCCGTGTGAGAGAACAATGATGTTGTCGGCGTGCTGTATGGTTGAAAGTCTGTGAGCAACCATAAGCATCGTGCCTATATTCATCATTCGCTCAAGCGAATCCTGAATAAGCACCTCGGTCTCGGTGTCGATGTTGGCGGTCGCCTCATCGAGGATCATAACGGTGGGCTTGTGGATAATGGTTCTTGCAAAGCTTATGAGCTGTCGTTGTCCTGCGGAGAAGTTGTTACCTCTCTCGCGAACGGGCTCCTCAAGTCCGTCGGGGAGTCGCGCAATGAATTTATCGGCATTAACGTAACGGCAGGCTGCCAACACCTCGTCGTCGCTGACGTTTTCAAGTCCGAGAGTTATATTGGACTTGATAGTTCCCGAGAAGAGGAATACGTCCTGAAGCATCTGACCGAAATGGCGGCGCAGGGAGGATATCTTTATTTTCTTGATATCGATGCCGTCGATAAGGATCTGGCCCTTTTGTATGTCGTAGTTTCGGCATATAAGCGAAAGAATGGTGGTCTTACCCGATCCCGTTGATCCAACGAAAGCAACCGTGTCGCCTGCGTTTACCTTGAAGGAAACGTCCTTTAACACCCACTCGTTTTCAACGTAGTAGAACCATACGTTCTTAAACTCAATGTTGCCTTCAATGTGATCAAGCTCGATAGCGTCGGGCTCGTCCACCACCTCGGGAACGATGTCAAAGATCTTGTATATCTTTTCCGCCGAGGCAAAGGTCGCCTGCAAGCGGTTAAACTGCTCGGCGAGGTTTTGTATGGGGTTGAAGAACTTGGATATGAATGCATAGAAGGAAACGATAACGCCCGCATCTATTATCTGACCTAAAAATTCGGTCTTATAGATGTATCCGCGCGCGCCGAGGTAGAAAAGACAAAGCACGGACGAGATGTAGAGCATATAGACCATAGGTCTGAATATACCGAACACGAATATCTGTCCCATCTTCGCGCGGCGAAGCTTTTGGTTCTTTTCCTCAAATTCCGCCTTCTTTCTTTCCTCGCGGTTGAATATCTGGATTATCTTCATGCCCGAAAGGTTTTCAGAGAGGAAGATGTTGATATCCGTTGTTCCGTCCTTGACCTTGCGGTGAGCGCGGCGCGAGAACTTGCGGAACACGAAGGTAAAGAGGACTACGAAGGGAACGAAGCAAAGTATCATTAACGTCAGCATGTAGTTGAGCGCGAGCATTGCGCCAAGCACGCCTATAATGATAAAGCAGTTCTTTACAAGGTTTACCATTATATTGGTAAACGTGATGGAAATAGCATTTGTATCGTTGGTAACGCGCGTTACAAGCGTACCGACGGGTATTTTGTGAAGCTGATTGTGGGAAAGATTTTGAATGTGATCAAAAAGGTCCTCGCGGATGCTTGAAACTATGCGCTGACCTACCTTTTGCAAAATGAGCGCCTGAATATATGAGCATATAAGAGACACCACCAAGATAGCGGCATAGATAGCAATGGTGCTGTAAAGATAGGGAAGCGTGAATCCGCCGTCTCCGCCAACGGTGTTGATAAGGTCTCCGATGATAAGAGGAGAGATTATCTCGTGCGCTATGGAGAATATCATAAGCACCAATACAAGCACGAAATGCTTTGTGTAGGGCTTTGCGTATTTCATAAGCCGACGGATTATCTCGGAATCCTTCATGTTACGGTCAAAGCCGATGGCCTCCTTTTTGTCCTTCATAAAGATGTAGGCAAAGAGGAATATTGCGGCGAAAACACCGATGATAGCTCCAACTATCAAAAGAGGAAAGAACTCATGCATTTTCCTTCACCTCCTCTGAAAGGCCAGAATCGTCGAGCTTTTGGAGATCGACCATGTTTTTGTAATCGGGGCAACGGGAATACAGCTCAAGGTGTGTTCCCACGTCGACTACAAGTCCCTTGTCGATAAAGATTATCTTGTCCATGCCCTCAATCGTACTGATACGGTGTGCGATAAGAATGGTGGTCTTGCCCTGTCTCATGTCGCGAAGGTTTTTAAGTATTGCCTTTTCGGTCTTAACGTCAACCGCCGAAACCGAGTCGTCGAGAATGAGAATGGGAGCGTTTTTCATAAGCGCACGCGCTATGGATATGCGCTGCTTCTGACCGCCCGAAACCGTTACTCCGCGCTCGCCAAGAACGCTGTTGTATTGCAGCGGGAAGTCCACGATGTTGTCGTGAACGTCCGCCATTTTTGCCGCATGCTCAACGTGCTCGTGAGCCGTATCGTCGGATGCAAAGGCAATGTTGTTTTCAATGGTGTCGGAGAACAAAAAGTTGTCCTGAGGCACGTATGCCGCCGCGGCGCGTACCGATTTTATGGATATGGAGTTTATATCCTTGCCGTCTATGAACAGCGTTCCGTCGGGAACGTTATAGGTGCGGAGAATGAGGTCAACGAGCGTTGTCTTACCCGAGCCCGTGCGACCGATTATGCCAACGTTTTCGCCCGCGTTTATCTTAAAGGATACGTTTTGAAGCACGTCGGTGCGGTTTTCACCGGGATAGCTGAACGTAAGATTGCGAAATTCGATATTTCCCTCGATGTTGTCGGGAATCTCAACGTCGCCGGCATCGCAAACGTCTATTTTTGCATCGAGAAGCTCGCTGATACGGTCAAGAGAAGCCTTGCCCTGCGCATGCATACCGATAAGCTCGCTGACTGCCATGATGGGCCAAAGGACCACGTTGAAATATCCGATAAACTCAACAAGCTTGCCCGCGTTGAAGGTCTCCGAGTAAACGAGATATCCGCCGTAGCCGATAATTACACAAATAACCGCCTCGATAAAGAGGGTAAGGCAAACGTGCAAAAACATGGAGAGCTTGGTATAGTCAACGTTGGTCTCCTCGTTGTTTTTGCTCAGCTTTTTGAATTCCAAAAGCTCGTGAGCCTCTTTTACGAAAGCCTTGATAACCGCGATTCCCGCAAAGTTTTCCTGCGCAAAGTCGGAAAGAGAGGAGAACGCCGCCTGACGCTTGTCCCACTTTATAGTCATGTACTTGCCCACAACGAGAGATGCGACAAGCAAAAGCGACATGGGGATAAGGCAAAGCAGGGTAAGATATATGTTCATCTGAGCCATCTTTACGATAGCCATAACGCCAAGCACCGCCGCGTCAAAGAACATCATAACGCCCCAGCCAAAGCATTCCTGAACGGTGTCGAGGTCGTTGGTAAAGAAAGACATAAGGTTTCCAACCTTGTTGACCTGATAATATTGCTGAGAGAGGTCCTTGCAGTGATCGAACATGCGGCTGCGAAGGTCGGATTCAACTCGTATTCCCGCACCAAAGAAGCAAATGCGCCACAAGAAGCGTCCGAATATCATGCAAAGCACAACGAAGAGCATGGGCGAACAAATCCTTGTAAGCACAAAGTCCATTGTAAACTCTACGGGTGCGCCGTCTATCAAAACGTAACCGTCTGAAACTCCGTTAATGACTAACTGATAAAGCTCGGGTATTACCAGCTGCATATAATCGACCAATAAAAGAGCCAAAACGCCGAAAAGCAGCATGGGGGAATATTTCAAATAGTACCTGTTGATATGTCTTCCAAATATCAAAAAATCACCCCCTGATGATTGATTTCTAAAATACTAAATACAAAATTCATTTTATCATACAACGAAGGGTTTGTCAATATAAATAACCTAATAATTTAGTTATATAAATATATCAAAACCGCCCCGACACATCGGGGCGGAAAATCATTGTTTTATTATTGAAGTGCCGTTTTCTCAAATGCCGCCAGAAGCTCGTTCGCTATCTCTTGCATTTTTGCTTCGTCCACCTTACATACGCGACGGTCATAGGTCAAAAGACCGTTTGTTTCGTCCTCAACGTCGCTCACCTGCGTGTATACGGTTGCGCAAAGACCAACGTTGCGTATTTGAGGTATGACCTGCTCGTGATAGAGGCGGCAAAATGCGTCCTCAAATTCTTCTTTTGACTGCATTGTAGAGTAGCCGTAGTTTTTGTCGAGGTTGAAACCGTGATCTTCAACTCTGAGGGAATAACCTCCGAATTCGGACAGCACGGAGGGACGGTCGGCGCGACCTTTAAGCTTTAAGGGCTTGAAATATATGTGGTCGCTTGTAACGTCGCTTTGCTTGCCGAAGAACCAACCCGAGGTTGCGTCAAAGATGCGGGTCTTATCGCAAGCCTTGAGCGTTTTGTACATCTCGTCCGCGTCAAACTGTCCCCAGCCCTCGTTGAATATCGTGTAATATACAACGGACGGATGGTTGTAGAGCAGCGCGATGGTGTCCTTGGAATTTTCTATAAAGTGCTTTCGGCGATACTTGGTGGCGCGGTGCGTTATGCCTCGTTTTAAGCCGATGGTGGGCAGTGCGGTGTCGAGAATGAAACTGTAATTGCCGCTGTTGACCATATCCTGAAATACCAGCATGCCGTATTTGTCGCAATAATAGTAGAAAAGCTCGTGCTCTATCTTGATGTGCTTGCGCAGGGTGTTGAAGCCAAGCGCCTTCATCTTTTTGATGTCGTAGATAAGACCGTCGGGCGAGGCGGGAGTGTAAATTCCGTCGGGATAGTAGCCCTGGTCAAGCAAGCCGTGGCAAAAATAGGGCTTTCCGTTAAGACAAATGTAGGATCTTTCGCCCTTTTTCTCAATAGAGACGGTGCGCAGGGCGAAATATGATCTTACGGTATCCACGCCGTCGCTTATCTCAAATTCGTAGAGATGAGGCGTTTCGGGTGTCCATAATTTCGGATTTTCGGGCTTCAACGTGACCGACGAGCCCGAAAACGTCTGTTTTATTGCGTTTTCACCGTCAAAAAGCGTTGCGGTCTTGTTGTTTTTACCGCCGCGCATCTCAACCGTTACGCTGTCAAGTGAGGGCGTTATATGAAGATACTGAATGTAGTTTTTGGGAACGACCTCAAGCCAAACGGCCTTCCATATACCGCTTATGGGAGTGTACCACATTCCGCCTCGGTCGCGGCGTTGCTTACCCCATGCCAAATCATGATCAAGCTCATCGCGCACCTCAACGGTAACGGTGTTTTCGCCCTTGCGCACGGAGTCGGTAACGTCAAGCTCAAAGGGAAGATAACCGCCGACGTGCTCGGAAAATTCGCGGTCGTTCACCGTGACCGACGCTATCTGGTCAACGGCATCAAAGTGCATAATTACGCGGTGGGTTGAAGGCGCGCCGTCAAAGCAAAAGCTTTTCGTGTAAACGTATTTTTCGCCACCTTCAAGCTGACGCTGTATGCCGGAAATTCTTGATTCGGGCGGGTAGGGAACTGTAATGGGACCAAGAGGCGACACCCTTCCGTCCGCATTTTTGACGGAAAGCGCCCATTCGCCGCAAAGCGAGATATAGGAGTCACGTCGCAGCTGGGGACGGGGATATTCGCTTTCCCACGTGGTAGTGACGCTTGCTTTATCCTCAAAGGGAGTCGTCAGCTCGCAAAGGCGGGGCTGTTTTTTATTAGCCATTTTGCACCTCCGTAAGCTTTTGAGTCCTGCGCTTTATTATAAGCTCGCGAGTAACGAGAATTATTGCTAAAATTACTATTGCTACAAGTGCGCCCAGGAAAATATTGGCGTCGGGCTTAAAGGATTCGGTGCCATCGCTGTTTTGCACCATATCGGCATTGGCGAGGATCAGCCTGCCTATATAAGGTCCGACTACGCCGGGAACCAGCACCTGAGAGAAGATGCGAACGCCCTGAAGCATGCCCGCCTTTCCGCGAGGAGTCAGGTCACGGATCTTTGCGCCGAAAACTGCCATGCCCGCAAGGTAACCCGACATCATGAGAAGCGAGCCGATAAATACGGGAAGCTTTGTGCGGAATATAAACAGCATCACAAAGCCTACGACAAGCCACAGAATCGAGAAAACGCAGGCAAACGAGAAGCCTTTTTTGTCATAAACTCTGCCCCAAAGCGCGGTAACCACGGATGCGACTATAATTGCGGGAGCCATAATAAGCACGTAATCGCTCCAGCCGAGAGAAACCTCATAGTAGATAATGAGGTAGGGCATAAAGATCTGAATGGCGATATTGAAGATAATAAAAGCGATAAGATAAAAATAGAATGCGGGATTTGCGCGCACGGTGGAGGGACGGAAGCCGTAAATAATGTTACTCAAATAGCCCGTTTCACTGGGCGCGATCTTATTGTCGTCAATGATAAAGAATCCAATTACACCGATCACAATGACTGCGGCGCCGATTATGATAAATATAGCTGTCCAGCTCTCGCTCTTGTCAAGATCAAATGCCATCAAGCCGCCGAAAACGGCAAGAATTGCAACCAGCGGCATCATTGCGTTAATACCTTCCGCCGCGCCTCTGTTTGATTCGTCGGTGGAATCCGTGAGCCATGCGTTGAATGCGGCATCATTTGCGGACGAGCCGAAAACCGTCATAATGCAGTCAAGCATAATGGTAAGCGTAATACAGATGCTTGCCGCACCCGCAACAGATGCAAAGAGAGGGCCTATAATGTCAAGCTTCAAGAGAGCAAAGCCCAAAATTGAAATACCCCAAAGAATGTAGCCACCCGAAATGAATACACGGCGCTTGCCGAGTCTGTCGGAGAGCGCACCGATAAATACGGTGGTCAGGGTTGCCGCAACTGCGGATGCCGCAACCATAAAGGATATGTCGGCGGCGGACGCGTTGAACATTTTGTAGATAAATACGTTGAGATACATATTTTCGACTACCCAGGCTATCTGTCCCATAAGAGAGAACAAAACGAGAGCCAGCCAGAATTTACCCGAAAGCTTTGTTTTCATAATAATCTCCAATTGAAAATTTTTTACAATTTATTTTAACATATCGCCTCCATTTTGTCAACGCGCATTTGCGGAGTGTGGCATATTCAAAAAATATTTGTTACAGATAAAGAAAAATTGCCGTCATCTTATTGACTTGAAGAAAAAAACGTGATATAATGATACGTAATTAAAATTAGCTTTAACGGAGGATACCATTATGAAGCGTATTAAGACACTTGATACAAAGAACCTTTGCGAGACCGCGAAGAATGGCGGCTGCGGAGAGTGCCAGACTTCTTGCCAGTCTGCTTGCAAGACCTCTTGCGGGATTGCTAATCAGCAGTGCGAAAATTCTCACAAGTGAGATTAAAGATGCCGCCAATGTAGGCGGCATTTTTGATGAAGATACAAGATAGCAAAAATCAGGAGAAAACAAATGACACATTGTTATAAGCTTGGCGGGCTCAATATAGTTCTTGACATATATTCAGGTTCCGTCCACGTGGTAGACGACGTGGTCTACGACATAATTGAAATGTACGAGAGCTGCGACAAGGAGGACATCATTGCCGCAATTCTTGAAAAATATAAGGATGACGAAACGGTTACAAGACAGGAGATAGAGGAATGCTTCTCCGATCTTGAATCGCTCCGCGAGGAGGGTAAGCTCTTCACGCCCGATAATTTTGAGGGAATGGCGGGCAAGCTTAAGGAAAAGAGCGCAGGTGTTGTAAAGGCACTTTGCCTGCACATAGCACACTCCTGCAACCTTAATTGCTCTTATTGCTTTGCGAGCCAGGGCAAGTACCACGGAGAAAGAGCGCTTATGAGCTTTGAGGTGGGCAAGCAGGCACTTAATTTCCTTGTTGCCAACTCAAAGGGCAGACGTAATCTTGAGGTCGACTTTTTCGGCGGCGAGCCTCTTATGAACTTTGACGTTGTAAAGCAGCTTGTAGCGTACGCGCGCTCAATAGAGAAGGATGCGGGCAAAAACTTCCGCTTTACGCTTACAACCAACGGAATGCTTATTGACGACGACGTTATAGATTTCGCAAACCGCGAATGCTCAAACGTGGTTTTGAGTCTGGACGGTCGCCGCGAGGTCCATGACCGCTTCCGCGTTGACTATGCGGGCAGAGGAAGCTGGGAGCGCATCGTTCCCAAGTTCCAGAAACTCGTCAAGGAGCGCGAGGGCAAGAATTACTACATGCGCGGCACATTTACGCACGCAAATCCCGACTTTTTGGAGGACATAAAGACCATGCTTGATCTCGGCTTTAACGAGCTGAGCATGGAGCCCGTGGTTTGCGCGGAGGACGACCCCTCGGCGCTTACTCGCGAGGACCTTCCCATCGTGCTTGAGCAGTACGAAAAGCTTGCAGAGCTTATGCTTGAGCGTCACAGAGAGGGTAGGCCCTTTACCTTCTATCACTATATGATAGACCTCAAGGGCGGTCCTTGTATATACAAGAGAATATCGGGCTGCGGCTCGGGAACCGAGTATATGGCGGTCACTCCTTGGGGAGACCTCTATCCCTGCCATCAGTTTGTCGGCGAGGAGAGATTCAAGCTCGGCAACGTGTTTGACGGCGTTGACAATACGGAGGTTCAGGGCGAGTTCGCTTGCTGTAACGTATACACAAGACCCGAATGCGCGGATTGCTGGGCAAAGCTCTATTGCTCGGGCGGTTGCGCGGCAAACGCTTATCATGCAACGGGCTCGGTAAACGGCATATATAAATACGGCTGCGAGCTTTTCCGCAAGAGAATGGAATGTGCCATAATGCTTGAGGTTGCTAAAACGCTGGACGCGGAAAAATAAATCTGAATGTTAGGAGGACGTGGCGGTATGGATACACCAATATGTGATTTTGTAAAAAAATATGCAGAGAGCTCCGCCGTGCGTCTTCACATGCCCGGACACAAGGGAAAGGGGTTTCTCGGTACGGAGTCCATGGATATTACCGAGATCAACGGAGCCGACGTGCTTTACAGTCCTTGCGGTATTATCGCAAAAAGTCAGCACAACGCGTCAACGCTTTTCGGTACGGCAAGAACGGTCTATTCTACCGAGGGCTCCTCGCTTTGCATACGCGCCATGCTTCGTTTGGCGCTTGAGGGCAAGAAGGGAGACTCAAAAAAGCCGTGGATATTAGCGGCAAGAAACGTACATAAGGCGTTTTTGAGCGCTTGCGCACTGTTGGACGTAGACGTTGAATGGATATATCCCGACGAGAGCGACGGAGTGCTTTGCTGTCGTGTCACGGCGCAAAAGGTGGAAAATGCCATAAACGTGCGCGGCGAAAAGCCGATAGCGGTGTATCTTACAAGTCCCGATTATCTTGGAAACACCTGTGACGTTGCCGAAATAGCGGCGGTTTGCCAAAAATACGGCGTTCTTTTGCTCGTGGATAATGCTCACGGAGCATATCTCAGATTTTTGGGCGAGGACAGGCATCCAATTTTGCTTGGCGCGGATATGTGCTGCGATTCGGCGCACAAAACCCTGCCGGTGCTTACGGGAGGGGCGTATCTTCATATATCAAAATGCGCTCCGCAACAAATCGTGGATAGCGCGACTGCCGCAATGGAGCTTTTTGCCTCAACGAGCCCCTCTTATCTGATAATGCAGTCGCTTGACAGGGCAAATGCTTATCTTGACGGTGACTATCGCGAAAGACTTTCAAGGCTTGTCGCAAGGGTGGACGAGTTAAAGAAAAGACTTTGCGAAAAAGGAATGCGAGTCGTTGGAGACGAGCCCATAAAACTCACGTTAGCTCCCAAAAGCTATGGATACACGGGCGAAGAGCTTGCCGAATATCTCTTGTCGCGCGATATGGTTTGTGAGTTTGCGGATAGAGATTTTTGCGTTATGATGCTTACTCCCGAAACCGATGCGAGCGATATTGATCGACTTGAAAGCTCGTTGCTCGCTCTTGAAAAGAAAGCAGCGGTCATTGAACCGTATCCAACGCTTCGGGCGGCGAGAAGGGCAATGAGCGTAAGAGAAGCAATGCTGTCACCCTCAAAAGAGGTGGACGTTGAGGAAGCGGAAGGCATGATACTCGGTCAGCCGAGCGTTGCGTGTCCTCCTGCCGTGCCCGTAGTTATGTGCGGAGAGATAATAGACTCCGACGCCATAAAATGCTTTAAGTATTACAACGTCAAACGAGTAAGAGTAGTTAAATAAAAAAAGAAGCGCGTCTCCGAGCGGAGACGCGCTGTTTTCTTTTTATTTTTCGTTTTGGGGCAGGGTATACTTACCCATATATTCCTTGTAAAGAGAATCGAAGTCTGCGCTGTCGCCGTCCTTAAGGTCGTGCATATAGCGGTGAAGATCAAGAGCTTCCTTTTTGGACATTTCCACAAGACAGCCCGCGATGTTGGAGCAGTGGTCGGAGACGCGCTCGTAGTTGGTAAGAATATCGGAAAGAATAAAGCCAAGCTCAATAGAGCAAAGGTTCTTTTGCAGTCTTATTGTATGTCTGAGCTTTATCTCGTCGCGCAGATAGTCGATAACCTGCTCGAGAGGCTCAACGGTGAAGGCAAGCTCCACGTCGTTTGAGGCAACGCAGCTTTTAGTCATATCAAGTATTTCGTAAAGAGCGTTTGTCATAACGGTAAGCTCTTCGGTTGCCGCATCCGAGAAGGACACCTCCTTGTCGCGCTTTTCCTCAACGGATTCAACGATGTTGACCGCGTGGTCGGAAATCCTTTCAAAGTCTCCGATAAGGTGGAGCAGCTTGGTTACCTCGGCGCTGTCGCGCTCGTCAAGGTCGCGTGACGATATTTTAACAAGGTAAGAGCCCAGCTCGTCCTCGTAAACGTCTACCTGACTTTCTTCGGCGCGTATCTCGTCGGCGAGCTTTGATTCGTAATTATCAAACAAGGACATAGCCTTTTTCATAGAGCCGAGAGCCACGTCGCTCATGTGAATTGCAACCTTGCGCGCGCTGTCAATAGCAACCGAAGGTGTGTCGAGAAGTCTTTCGTCAAGCATAGAGGTGTATTCGTCGCCCTTCTTGTCGTCGCCGCGAATAACGAGGCAGGCCAGCTTTTCAAGCAGCTTGGTAAAGGGCCACATGAGAAGAATGGCAAGTATTTTGAATACCGTGTGGACGATAGCAATGCCAAACGGATTGATTATAAGCTTTTGGAATCCAAAGAAATCAAATACACTCGCCGTTCCGAGCATCCAGCCGACAAGGTAATACATTGAAAGCCAGAAAACAACGCCAATGACGTTGAAGAACAGGTGGACGAACGCGGTGCGCTTTCCGTTCTTGTTTGCTCCGAGAGCCGAGAGCATAGCCGTGATACAGGTACCGATATTTTGTCCGAGAACTATCGGGATCGCCATGCCAAAGGATATTTGTCCCGTTGCCGAGAGAGCCTGCAAAATACCGATCGATGCCGAGGAGGACTGAACGATAGCGGTAAGCACCGCACCCACGAGAACACCGACTATGGGGTTATCAAATACGGTGAGAAGCTGTGCAAAGTTAGGATCCGTCTTGAGCGCGCCGACCGAGTCGGACATAAGCGACATGCCGACCATGAGAACGGCAAAGCCGAGCAGTATCGTGCCCAGATCCTTTTGCTTCTCTCTTTTTGAGAACATTATGAATGCGATACCGATAAGAGCGAGTATCGGCATCCAGAAATCGGGGGTAAGATATTCAAGCCAAGCGGTTGCGGCAAGAGCCTCGTTGTCGCCGAGACTGTTAAGCGCGGTAAGCCATGCGGTGACGGCAGTACCGAGGTTTGCTCCCATAATAACGCCTATTGCCTGAGAGAGCAGCATTGTGCCCGCGTTAACGAAGCCGACCACCATTACCGTTGTTGCGGAGGAGGATTGGATTATCGCCGTTACTCCGAGACCGAGCAAAAACGCCTTGAGCTTGCTTGATGTGAGGTTACCGAGTATTGTCTTCAATTTGCGTCCCGCGCTCTTTTTGAGCCCGTTGCCCATAACGTCCATTCCGTAAAGAAAGAGGGCTAAGCCGCAAATGAGACCCATGATCTCCATAATTCCCATATGTTGTCGTATTCCTTTCAAGGGTTATATTGATTTGGCACGAAATTGTGCCCGACAAAAATGCTCATACAAATTTAGTTTATCAAAGTTATATTAATTCTAAGTGTCACAAATGTTAATATTTTAAGAATACGGATACACAAAAAACGGACGGTGAGATCACCGTCCGTTTTGATATTATGTGTCAATTTTGTTTTGATCAGGCGGCAGCCTTCTTTGACTTTTCCTTTGTCTTGATAACGCCTGATCTTCTGAGCCATTCCGCGCAAACAACTGCGATGGCAGCTATTACGGCGACTGCGATAAAGGTCAAGCCAAATGCAAGCACGAGGGTCGTAACGGAGCTTTCTCTATCAAGCTCCTGAGCTGCGCTGAAGGTACTTATAAGCTCACACTCCGTGTCCGCGGTGGATGCCATACTGTCAAGACTTGTCTCAACGAACAAGGGAAGTGTTCTCTTAAGGCGGGAAATGATAAGGTTTGCAAGCTCCTCGTCGCCCACAACGGCTACCGAAACCTTAATAAATGAGAAGTTGATGACCTGATTTTGCTTTTCGGGAGATACGTTGTCGGGAAGAGCATCCTCGGTCTGCTCGGGAATTATATAGCCGAAGGTCATGGCGTTCATGATCTTGCCTATCTTTTTCTGAACGTCCTCATCGTTTCTCCAATCAACAAGGAGACCTTCTACAAGCTCGTCTGCCTTTGCCTTCAGGTCGTTTGTGGCACGCATTTTGAGCATATACGTTTCGTAGCTTGCAAGCACCTCGAGCTGTGCGGGATCGTATGCCGACTTTTTATAAGCCTCTCTCTCCTGACGCGCTACCTCAAGGCGAGCCTCAAGCTCCTCGGTCATTTTGAGGTGCCCCTCGGTTACTATTCCATCGGTGTTAGCACTCTTGTAGGTGGTGAGAAGAGTGTTGATGGAGTTATATGAGTTTACGAGTCTCTGATATTCGTGCTCAATGCGCTCAAGGGAGGAGATGGTCTCTCCCGTATAAGGGTCCTTGGGAGTTGTGAGCGCAAGACCTATTCTGTTGTGAAGGATCTGAACCTCTTTGAGTTCATTTTTTGATTTTTTGAAGGCGATAACGGCGGCCTTTGCTTCCTCGTATTTCGCGTTGTTTGTTCCCGCGAGCTCCTCGGGCAAGCCGTATTCGTCAAGCAAAAGCTTTTCCGCAAACGACTCGGATTGGAGAATGGGAAGGAGCACCTGCTGGGGGTCTTTTCTTGAAAGGTAGAAGTTGACCGAGTTGCCGTATGTAGTGTTGTCCTTGGTCAAGAAAAATGCGCCAACGCTTACAAGCACGGCAAGTATCAAGGAAAGGCAAACTATGAGCTTCCATTTCCTGAAGACCAGCCCTATAATGTCAACGCCTGTCATAAGCGGAGCATTTGCGTTATTCTTAGTAGTTTCCATTTTTATACCTCTGATATTCGTAATTTGTGGCTATTATGAATGACAATCGTCTATCAATGTATTATAACATATATATAACTTTGTGTCAACACCCTTTTGCAGGAAAGGTAGGAATATCATGCCTGACGGGAGACAAAAATATAAGCTCCGTTACGGTCGTGACCGTTATCGGAGCCTATATAAAATTCAGCAAGCGCTAAAAATACCGCGTAAAAAATTTGCGAATTGGGGTAGAAGAAGAAATTATCTACCAAGGACATGCCGAGTATCATAAGCGGAATAAAGAGCAAAAGCACCTTGTCAACCGATATTTTTTTGAAGAATACTGTTCCAAAGGATATTCCGTGAATGATAAACGCCAATGCTCCGAAGATTCCCGTTGAGCCCAACATCTGAACGATAATGCAATGATACATGCTTGAGAACACGTTGTTTTCAATATTTGATCCTGTATCAAAGCCCGAGCCGAAGAGGGGATTTTGCAAAAAGTGTTCAATGCCCCTTTTCCATATGCGAAGTCTTGCGGAGTCATCGTGGTCGCCGAGCCTGAGATAGTAAAGCAGCTCGTCAAGCCCCGAGGGAAGATCCAAAAGACTTATAACGACGTATCCCGAGAAGGTGATAAACACAAAGAAAAGCACGCGACAGTATACGGCGTTTATGGGATGCTCCTTGTTTTTTAAGCAACAAAGGACGGAGCAGGCAACGAAAGCGAACGCGCCGACGAGCATTGCCGAGCGGGTGTTTATAAGCACCGTGCCGACAAGGAATGCAAACGCGGACGCATAGGAGAGCACCGCATATTTGCAGCGTCTCGCAAGATAAAGCGCGGCGGGAATGCCGAGAACGAATACCGCGGCGATCTGGGTTGAAAGTCCCCAGGCGAGATTGAGATACGACCTGTTTATTCTTATTATTTCGGACTGCGAGTTAAGAATAAATAGACTGCCCTCGGTAAACACCCAATAAGCCTTTATCAAAAATTGGATCAACGCGACGTACGCGGTGCAGACCATGGTCTTGCAGGCATAAGGAACAACGTCGCGGGAATTTTTCATCATGCCGATTGCCGCAAAATAGAAGACCGTTATGGCAACCGATATTATAAAGCCGTAAAGAAGGTTTATGGGCTGATAATCGGGACTGAAAATTCCGTTGAGCATAAACGCCGCGTCAAGCGCGAGAATACCAACCGTTCCGACCTTTGTTCTCTCAAATGCCGCCTTTATTGAGCCGTCCGCTATGAGACGAGTAACAAACGCGCAAAAGACGATAACGCCGAGCGAAATTATAACGATGAAGGATTCGAGGTCAAAGGACGAAAGCAGGGAATCTCCGGTCGTGCCGCCGGGACGCGCCTCGGGGTTGTCCATGCCAAGGGAGTAGTATACCATCAGTATGGGAACCAAAAGAACCTTGTTGTCATCCGAGAAAAACAGCGAAAATAAAATGAAGGAGCAAAGAATGCATATCATGGGGACGTACACGTCGCGACCGTTTGAGCCTGAGATGATACACAGAACCGCAAACAGTATCGGATACCATACGGTCTTTTGCGCATTTACCAAAAATTTAATAAGCGGAAAACGCTCTCTTAACACTGCTCCGTATCCCATAAAGCTGCTCCTTTCGTCAAAATTCGTATTAAATACCAACTTTAATTATAACATGCGCACATATAAAAATCAAGATTTTTAATAAACTTTAAGAATTGAAGCCAAGCAGTTGCATGTGTGCTGTAACGCGCGTTTTTTTTGATTGACAAGGCGGCGGCGGTATGATATAATCAAAGGGTAGTAAGTAAGAAGGAGATGTCCTATGGTATATATGTTTTTGGCGGACGGCTTTGAGGAGGTCGAGGCACTTTGTCCGCTTGATATTTTGAGGCGCGCAGGCGTTGAGGTCACCACGGTAGGTGTTGGACGGGACGTTATAAGAGGCGCGCACGGCATAACGGTTTTTGCCGATATTCCCGATACCATGTACAGAGATGCAAATCCCGAGATGATAATTCTTCCCGGCGGAATGCCCGGCGCGAAAAATCTTGACGAATGCAGAACGGTTGATGCGGCGCTTCGCGCGGCACATCGTAAGGGTGCGTTTGTGGCGGCTATTTGCGCGGCTCCGTTTGTGCTTGGCAAGAGAGGGATGCTTGAGGGCAAGCGCGCGGTCTGCTATCCCGGCTTTGAGGACGAGCTTTGCGGTGCTGTCGTTGACGGAGAGCGCACGGTCGTGCGTGACGGACGCGTAATTACCGCAAAGGGAATGGGCGCGGCGTTTGAATTCGGACTTGAGCTTGTAAGGGCGCTTCGTGATGACGAGACTGCCGAAAAAATCAGAAATTCTGTATTCGGTTGATCCCGAAAAAAGAGGAATGAAATGAATGAAAATAAGATGAATGCGACACCGCGAAAGACGGACGCACCCCAATCAGCGCGCGTGCAAAAGGATGCGTCGATCCCCATGTTTTTGTGTCTTGTCTCTATGGCGGTCTCGCTTGTGGCATTGATAATAAATGCCTTTGTATATCCATTTGGCAATGGGCTGCTTGCCCCCGCCATCATAGAGATATTGGCGGTTGCCTTTCCTTGCTATCTGGTGCTTTTGTCGATATATCCGAATAAGTCCGCGGCGGATTTTTTGAGGACTGCGGGATACAGAAGGATCGGCGCGCGACACATTTTCTTTATGCTGTTTGCGGCGTTGTTTATGATGAGCGCATCAATGATAGCTTCCGTCATTTTCGGCGGAGCTTATTCGATGGCGAAGGGATTTACTCTGCTTGGAGTATTTACCGCAGGTGAGCATGAGTTTTCGGTATCGTGGCCGTATCTTGTGCTGGTGTATGCCGCGCTTCCCGCGATTTGCGAGGAGCTTTTACTGCGCGGTATGGTGTTTTCGCAGTTGAAGGACTCGGGATTTGCCGCAGCGGCGGCGGTGTCTGCAGTGATGAGCGGACTTATAGGCTTCAGCCTCGGCGGATTTATTCCTACGGTGGTTGCGGCAGCCGTTTGCTGCTTTGTTTTCTATACAACGGGTTCGCTTTGGTCGTGTGTGATAGTAAAGCTGTTGTTTAACCTCTACCGACTTTTCTGGGAGAGCAACATTGCGGCTTATTACACGTCAACGGCATCTAAGGGATTGATACTTGTCGTAATGTTTGTTCTTTTGTTCTTGTCGGCAGCCTTGTTTTTCGGCGAGTCGGCGAGAATATATAGACAAGAGTCGCAAAGAGCGAGAGAAGGCGGACAAAATAACAAAACGCTTTCGCTCGGCACGTTCGCGGAGGACGTAAAGGGAATTATAGCCTACCGTCCAACGCTTATACTGCTTTGCTCGTGCGGAGCAATATTTATAGCGGCGGTAATTATTTCATATCTTACCTGATCATACAGAGGAGATCGATAATAAACGAAAAAGGTTAAAACGTAATAAGGCTTATTGAAGAAAACGGTATCATTTTGCGAAAGGAGCAACATATTGTGAAAAACAAGATAAAATACGGCGTGATCGTTTTTATAGAACCGGTTCTTGTGAGCATATATCTGTTTGTAACGGCTATATCTTTCAAAACGTTTTTATTGAACAATAGCTGGTATCATAATCTTGCTATTTGGATACAGATACCTATGATAATATTTGCCACAAAGCTTGCAAGGCAAAATAAATTCAATAAGTGGATCAATGCTTTGCTCAACTTTGTCGCGGCGATCTTTCAGGCAACCGCTTTAACTGTGTGCACGGCGATTGGACGAACGGGTACGAGATATGAGTTTGAGAGCTTTTGGGAATATGCCAAAACGTTTGCAGATGCATTTGTTCCCGCCGCTGTTGCGATCGTTGTTGTAACGATAGTGTTTTTCAAAAAAGTCAAGCCTCAACAGGATCAAGCCAAAAAGACAGAATAATTAATGTCCCCCGCGGCTCGCCGCGGGGGACAATTATTATATCCGAAAATTTTGTAAAAACTAAACAATTAAGGTTTTTCCTCGCATTTAACAAGCTTGGGTTTTCGTTTAATTCTAACAACTTGTTGTCGAAAACCCTGACGTTCTGTCACAAATATTGACGAACGGGGCTATATATGGTATAATATAGATACCAAAAACATCAAAGGGAGGGATAGAATGATGAAAATTATTCGCCCCAAAAAACCTATTGACCGATATATCCCTCTGCTCTTGCGCCACGTGGGCGTGTCGGGTCAAATGAGATGACAGTATGCGTTCTAATTCAAACATGCATTGATTGAAAGGAGAAAGTGAAAGGTGAAGAAAATACGATTGATTGGAATAGTCTTTCTTGTTGTTATTATTGCGCTTTCCTCTTGTGAAACAAGGGTGCCCGATATTTCGGATCCTAATCCTATTCAATTTAAGATCTATGCGTATAGCAAAGATGAGTTTTTAGTCAAAGCAAGGGAAAGCGATATGCCCGATCTCGCACAAGGGACACTAAAAGTTCAAATCGTATCTCATTTGATAGAGCCGGATGGGTGGCAACTATCATCTATATATTATGGTAAACACTTTCTTTTGGAGGGGCAGCAAAATCCCAATTGGGAGTTTGAAATAATGTGGCAATGCGGTCAATTGGAAGAAAAACTATATGTAAGACTGGTTTATCAAGATTCCGGCGTAAATACCGCTGATGTAATAAGCAATAGCGAATACGATTCCGCCAGTGATGTGTACGTAGGGAAAACAGGAGACTACTATACATGTCTAATAAACGATAAAATGTTTATGCGCATTCGCATTCCGCGCGGCTGTAATGATTTCGATGCGGTGGAGGCAAAGATGTTGGAATATGCTACAAAAATCAAGCAAATTGCTAATTCCGAGGAGTAAAAGCCATTGAATTAAAAATCACATAAACAAACTCCCCCGCGGCGAGCCGCGGGGGACATTTTTATTGTTGGTCTTTGTGATGGCTTTATCTTCTTAGTATCATCTGGCGGTAAGCGGATGGGGTATAGCCTGTGCGTTTTTTGAAAACGCGCGAAAAGTAGTTGTAGTCGGAAAAGCCCACGCGCTCGGCTACCGAGGTCAGGGCGGCGGTTTGCGCCAAAAGCAGCTTTTTAGCTTCCTCTATGCGCTTGTCAATGAGAAAATCTATAATTGACCGTCCCACCTCGCGCTTGAAAACCGTATCGCAGTAAATGGGCGAAAAGTAGGTCAGGGCGGCTATGTCGTCAAGAGTTATGCGCAAGGCATAGTTCTTGTTTACGTGCGCTATGATGCTTCGCGTCAGGTGACTGTAATTGTGCATCTTTACTCTATCCTCGAGCAGTGCCAGCGTGCAGGCGAGCAGATGACCTATTTTTTCGTCGTTGTCGGGATAATATCGGCTATTCATCTTGTCGAGCGCGGCAATGAGAAAAAGCTCCTCGCTATGCACGGCGCTCTTTATGTGCGTGGGTAAATTGATGTCGCCTTCCGTTTCAAAATTGAAGCTGACGTAGTCGCATACCCTTTCGGGAATGTCGCGCGCGCGAACGTGACCTGTGGGAATGAATATTGCGTCGCCGTCTTCAAGCGGCACGTGCGTGCCGTCTACGTAATAGTCAAGATGTCCTCGAATTACCAAGGTAAGCTCGCAATAGGGAATGACCTGTGACACGATGGATGAGGCAAGAGCTGTCATATTGTGTCTTGAATAAATAAGTTTTAAGTCTCTCATATTAATATTGTGCTATAAATCTCCCTAAAAGATAAGATTATACTTTTAATCTTATTAAAAAAGTGCTATAATCATAGTAGCATATAATGCTAAAAATGTCAATAGGGAGATTTATATTATGATTAGACTTGCGGCATTTGCGGATGAAGCTGACAAGATGGTGGAGGGCCAGATAGCCGCCCTTAAAAGAAACGGCGTGGAGTATATAGAGCTTCGCGGTCTTGATGGCAAAAACATCGCGCAGATAAGTGAGGAAGAAGCGCACAAATACGCCAAAATGTATGCGGACGGCGGCATCAAGGTCTGGTCCTTGGGCTCTCCGATCGGCAAGGTAGATATAAACAGTGATCTTGAGGCGCACAGAGGCGTGCTCCGTCATCTTTGCCGTCTTTGCAAGATATTCGGAACGGACAGGATAAGAATGTTCAGCTTTTACAAGGCGTTTGACTGTGAGGAGCGCGTGATGGACGAGCTTCGCGCAATGGTTGCTATTGCTGACGAGTACGGCGTAAAGCTTTGCCACGAAAACGAAAAGGAAATTTTCGGCGACAAGCTCGGCAGGGTTTTGAAGATAAGAGAGCAGGTCAAGGGGCTTTACCACATATACGACCCCGCAAACTTCCTTGAGTGCGGAGAGAGCAGCGAGGACACCTTGAACGCGCTGCACGCAGGCACGGAATATTTCCACATTAAAGACGTAATTGCCGCAACTGGCGAGCTTGTTCCCGCAGGCTACGGTGACGGAAACATCGCGCGACTTGTTGCGATGATAGGCGAGGATGAGGACAAGACCTTGACCATTGAGCCTCATCTTGCCATCTTTGCGGGCTATTCCGATATAGACAACACCGAAATGAAGAACAAATTCAAGTTTGAGAGTAACAACGAGGCGTTTGACGCGGCTGTGAATGCAATAAAGAACGTGATTCTGTCGCAGGGCTATAAAGCAGTAGACGGAGGCTTTGCGAAATAATGGAATTTGGACTTAATTTGTTTTCATTGCGCGGACTTATCGGTGATGAAAAGGGATTTTCGGATACGGTCGGCAAGCTGAAGGCTATGGGATACTCGTATCTTCAATATTCGGGCGGCCCGTATGATGCCGATATGATAGCCCGCGTTAGCCGTGAGCATGGAATGCCCGTGGTGCTTACGCACGTTCCCATGAACCGAATAATTGATGAGACCGACGCTCTTATGGAGGAGCACGCGCGCTTTGGCTGTAAAAATATAGGTCTTGGCGCAATGGATCTTACAAAGCTCAATGATAAAGATGCCATTTACGAAATGGTGGCAAGGCTTGAGGTCGCCGCCAAGAAAATGAGCGAGAACGGCTTTAAATTCTTTTATCACAACCATCATTTTGAGTTTCTGAAGCACGACGGACAAACGATTTTCGACTATATGGTCGAAAATGCTCCTCATATCAGCTTTACGCTTGACACCTTCTGGGTGCAGTACGGAGGCGCGAGCATTGCCGATACGGTAGAGCGCCTTTCTGGAAGAATAGAATGTGTACATCTTAAGGATTACAAGCTGTTCCCGAACAAAGATGCTTGGTTGTTCTTGGAGCCCCGCTTTGCTCCCGTGGGTGACGGAAACATTGATTTCAAATCGCTCATTCCCAAAATGCAGGCGGCGGGCGCAAAATATTTCCTCGTTGAGCAGGACAATGCAACCGACCTTGAGGATCCGCTCGGTCAGGTTGAACGCAGTATAAAATATCTTAAAGGAGAATTTTAATAATGGAAAAGAAGGTAAGATACGGTATAATCGGAGTTGGAAATCAGGGCTCGACTTACATGCTTGCAATGTTTGATAAGCAAAAGGCGACGGACGCGGTCGTAACCGCGGTTTGCGATATCAACCCCGTAAAAACTGACGCTATAAAGGCAAGAACGACAAATACGGACGTTCAGTATTTTGAAGATTATAAGGAGATGCTTGACAGCGGTCTTTGTGACGCGGTGCTTGTTGAAACTCCCCACTATTTCCATCCCGAAATGGTTATCGAATGCTTGAAGCGCGGCATCAACGTTATCTGCGAAAAGCCTGCGGGCGTTTATACAAAGCAGGTCAAGGAGATGAACGCCGTTGCCGAGAAGTCGGGCGCGCTCTTCGGAATGATGTTCAATCAGAGAACAAACTGTGTATACAGAAAAATGCGCGAGCTTATCGCGGCAGGCGAGATAGGCGAGCTTCAGAGAGTTACCTGGATAATCACCGACTGGTACAGAACGCAATTCTACTATGATAGCGGAAACTGGAGAGCTACCTGGGAAGGCGAAGGCGGCGGCGTACTGTTCAATCAGTGTCCCCACCAGCTTGACCTTGTAAGCTGGGTTATCGGCAAGCTGCCAAAGGCAGTAAACGGCTTTTGCCAATACGGTAAGTGGCACGATATAGAGGTTGAGGATGACGTAACGGCATACTTTGAGTACGAAAACGGCGCAACGGGCGTGTTCATTACCTCTACCGGCGAAACTCCCGGAACAAATCGCTTTGAGGTGTCGGGAACTCGCGGAAAGCTGCTTTGCGAGGACGATAAGCTTTATTTCTACAAGAACGACACCGATAGCCGGGAATTTGGAAGAACGTCCAAGAACGGCTTTGCAAGACCTGCGATTCAAAAGATCGAGGTGGAAACGGACGGTCAAAATCTCCAGCACATCGGAATCATCAATAACTTTACCGCGGCAATTCTCGGAAAAGAGGAGCTGTTCGTTAAGGGTACGGACGGTATTTCGGGCGTTGAGCTCATGAATGCCATTCAGTATTCGGGCTGGCACAACGGTGCGCGCGTAGAGCTTCCCGTTGACGAGGACAAGTATCTTGAGGAGCTTACTGCTCGCCGCAAGACCTCTCGCTTTAAGAACGTTGTAGAGCAGGCGGCGGCTAACACCGAGGGAACGTATTAATTTTGCGAACATAGGAGAATTGACATGAAAATAGGTGTTTGTACCGATGCCGCGAGACTTGGTCTTGTAAAGAGCCTTGGCTATGATTTTGCGGAATTCAACCTTACGGTAACCTCAAAGCTTAGTGATGACGAGTTCAATGCGGCGGTTGCCGAATCCGAAAAGCAGGGAATGAGAATTGAGACATTTAACAATTTCGTTCCTGCCGACATAAAGCTTTCCGCTGATATCGACCTTGACACGATCCGCAGCTATTCAAACGCGGCATTTGCGAGAGCCGAGAGACTTGGCGGCGAGATCATCGTTATCGGAAGCGGCGGCGCGAGAAGAATTCCCGATGGATATGACAAAAACGTCGCGCATGACAATTTTGCGCGCGCGCTTGATACGATTGCCGACTGTGCCAAGGCGCACAATCTCAAAATAGCTATTGAGCCTCTCAATTTCCACGAGGTAAACCTCATAAACACACTGAAGGACGCATACGAAATGTGTCAGAAGGTGGGTAGAGAGGACGTGGGTTACATAGTTGACCTCTACCATTTTTACAGAAACGGCGAGGATTGGGCTGACATTAAAAAGTACGGCGAGGGACTTATACATACGCATCTTGCGAGAATGAATGAGGATCGCGGCGCGCCCACCATGGACGATATTGAGGACGTCCGTACCTTTATGAAGTCTCTTGAGGGCATCGGATACGATGCGAGAATGAGCCTTGAATGTACCTTCCGCCCCACCTTTGAGGAGGCGATCTCTAAGTCTGCGGATATGTTTGCCGCAATGAAAGGATAATAGAAAGTTATGTCACGTTTTGATGAAAAGACCATCAAATTAAAGGAATACGAGGTTTTAGGCAAGCTGCCCGATCCGTTTTTAAGAGCTGACGGCACAAGGGTATCTACGGTTGAGGAGTTCGAGGAGCATCGCGCCGAGCTTTATCGCAATGGCGTTGAATTTCAGTACGGAAAGCAGCCGCCCGCGCCCGAATTTTTGGAGATAGAGCCTCTGTACATTGCCAATGACGGCGCCTCCAGCTACCGTATTACTTCGGGTAGACGCGAGCATCCTGTGTCCTTTATTATGAGAACTTATTTGCCGCATGGCAAAAAGGGCTGTCCCGTTATAGTGGACGGTGACCTTTGCTTCAACTACGCGTTTGACAAGGAATGGCTAAACGTTGCGCTTGATAACGGCATAGGAATCGTGCTTTTTAACCGTTGCGAGCTTGCTCCCGACGTAAAGGCATCTGGTAGAAGGGGACAAATGTACGAATGCTATCCCGAGTACGATTTCGGAGCGCTCGGCGCTTGGGCTTGGGGATATTCAAGATGTGTTGACGCGCTTGAAAGACTTGACTTGTTTGACATGGATTGGGTAGTCTTTACCGGTCACTCAAGAGGAGCTAAAACGGCAATGCTTGCGGGAATTCTTGACAAGAGAGCGAGAATAGTCAATCCCAACGAGACGTGTCAGGGCTCTTGCTCTTGCTACCGCATACACATGAACGGTATAACCGAGGACGGCGGCGAGAGAAAGAGCGAAACCTTGGCGGACCTTTGGCAGCATTTCAGCTTCTGGGTAGGTAAAGAGATGGGTAATTATACCGACAGAGAAGAGGAGCTTCCGTTTGACGCTCATTATCTGAAGGCACTTGTAGCTCCCAGAGCATTGCTCGTTGGCGAGGCGGCAAGCGATATGTGGGCGAACCCCGTCGGCTCGTGGATGACCACGCAGGCGGCAAAGGAGGTCTTCAAGCTTTACGGCAAGGAGGATAGCCTCTATTGGTATTTCCGACCCGGTTATCATTATCACAAGCCTTACGATCTTTCAATGCTTGTGTCGGTAATCAAGCACGAGAAGGACGGCGAGCCCTTGCCCGACGAATTCTACTACACGCCCTTTGATGAGCCCGAGCTTATCTATGATTGGCGTTGTCCTGAGAAAAAGTAACACGGCATATAGAAACGGCATGGTTGCAGAAATTGCTACCGTGCCGTTTTTATACTTGAAATTCAACTTGTATTAGAATAATTCTCCCCAAATGAGTTATTGCTTTTGCTCATAAAACTGATATAATAGTATCAGGATAAGCGCTGATCCAAAATGATTTGGAGGAATAACAATGATTAAACTTGGAGAAAAAATAAAATCATTAAGAAAACAGAAAAATATATCTCAGGAAGTATTTGCAAGCTACCTCGGGGTATCCTTTCAGGCCGTTTCAAAATGGGAGAACGGAAATACGATGCCGGATGTAACTATGATTCCGGCGATTGCTTCCTTTTTTGGTGTTTCTACCGATGAGCTCTTTGATTTTAATTTGTTTGATATGGAAATGCAGGTCGATGAAATATGCCGAGAATCATGGAAATACCGCGAGGGAGATCCTGCAAAAGCAGAGCGTATTTTGCGCGATGGCTTGCAAAGATTCCCCGGAAATGATATTATACTGAACAATTTGCTCTATACTTTGGATTATCAAACGAGATCGGAAGAGGTAATATCTCTTTGTAAAACGCTTATCGCTTCTACTAAGGATGATTCCGTTAAATACGATGCCTGCCGTATACTTGCAACCTGCTACAAGGAAAACGGTCAAAGCGATTTGGTCAAGCCAACTCTTGAGATGATTCCCGAAATTTATTTTTCGAAATTGGAACTTATGGCATCACTGTTAGATGGCAGTGAAAGTTATGAAGCGGCGCAAAAGCATAAGAATATTTGTATACAAGATCTAATTGATATGCTCATTATTGCGGGCAATCGCTTGAAAGAATTCGGAGAAAACGATAAAGCCATCTCGCAATTTAGTATAGCTCAAAAAATAATAGATGCATTTGCGGACGATTTTCTTGAGTCCAAATGGTTTGAAGAAACCATTTATGAGCAGATGCAACAGAAGAGAAAAGACATTGAAAAGCTATTAAGAGAATAATTAAAAGCCTCGCAAAAGCGAGGCTTTTTTATATATCAAAAACGAAATACGCCTTTTCGTTTTCGCACATGGCGGGAAGCGTTATATACTTGACTCCGTTATGCTCGGAGCGACAGCCCGGGTGAAAATGACCTTGAAAAACGGTGTTTACCTTGCCGCAGCCGTTGAAAAACTCAAAAAGCGAGTCGGCGTTGCACAAGCGGTGGCGGTATTCTGCCGCGGGATCGATATTTTGGTGGATGAAGAGGAAAACCTCTCCGTCAAAGGCTTTAATTTTTTCTTTAAGCTCATCCTCGAAGGGATAAAACGTATCCGTCCAAAGACTGTGTCCAACCGAGTAGTGCTCGCCTGTCGCAAAGTGGTTTCCGTCCATAAAAACGAGCAGCTTGCCGTCCGTCTCTATGTCACATGGCGGCTCTATGCCGAGAATGGAATAAAATCTCTCCTCGTTAATAGAATGGGCATCGTGGTTTCCGACAAGGCATACGGTGGGAATGGGACAAGCCCTTACGGTGGGCGCGATTTCGGTTACGCGCAAAGCAACCGCTTCCTCGGTATCCTCGTTGTCGATAAGGTCGCCAAGGCACACTATAAGGTCGCATTTTTGCTCCTCAAAGTAGGCGTAAGCCTCTTTGATCTTGCGCAACGATTGGTTGTTGTATCTGTTGTAGCACGTTACCTCGTGTGAGGAATAGTGCGAGTCGGTAAATATTCCAAGCTTCATATATGTCACCGCCTTTTTGGGATTGCTTTAATTATAGCACCGTTTGGGGAGAATGTAAATGGGATTTTAACAAAATACCGATTTCTTGAAGCTTGCTATGTTTTCCGACATGTCGCCTTGTCCAAATACAGAGGCGGTGCCGGCAACAAAAATATTGGCTCCCGCATTTTTCATCATAATGGCGTTTGGGATACTCACGTTTCCGTCCACCTCAATTTCGGCATCGGATCTGCCGTGCCCGTTGAGAAAGGCTCTTGCCCTCGCTATTTTGTCAATGGAGTGGGGTATCATCTTTTGTCCGGCAAAGCCGGGGTTTACTGTCATTATAAGTAAGCCTCCTATATCGTCAAGAACGTCAATAGCCAGCTCAACAGGCGTTGATGGATTGATGGCGAGCATCGGAGTGGCGCCGAGCGCGCGAATGGAACTCAGGGTGCGTTGAAGGTGTTTGGTGCTTTCATAATGAACACTCACATAATCCCCGCTTCCGATAGCAAAAGAGGACAGGTGTCTCTCGGGCTCTTCAACCATGAAATGTATGTCCAGATGAATATCCGTGGCTCTCTTGAGCTGTTTTACAAAATCTGTGCCCAGAGCAAAATTGGGAACGAAGCTACCGTCCATTACGTCGATGTGTAAAAGGTCAATACCGCTTTTTTCAAATACGGCAAGCTGCTTTTCCAAATTGAAAAAATCGCAGCACATCATAGAGGGAGAAAGCCTTAATGTCATGTTACATCACCACCATTATCTTATTGTAAAATTCTTTGCCATCGCCGATAATTTGAAAGGCATCGGGGGCGTTGCAAAGCGGAATTTTGTGTGTTATAAGGGCTTCGGGGGATATCTTGCCCTCGGATATGGCGAGGACACTGTCTGCCCAATCGTCGTTTGTGTCGTTTCTATCGGAATTCCAGCTTCCTAAAAGCGTTAGCTGTTTGCGTAATATCTTGACGAATAGGGAGTGGTTTAAGGTAACGTCTTTTTTGCCGTGACCTACTAAAACCATTTTGCCGAAAGGCTCACATCGTTCAATGGCATCGCAAAGTGCTATCGAGGCGCCGCTTGCCTCGATAACGGTGTTTATCGACTCTCCGCCGTATATTTCAAATCCAAGCTCGCGCGCCATGTTGCATCTTTTTGTATCGGGATCGCTGAAATAGACCGCTGACGCACCGAGCGCGCGCGCCCACATGCCCGAAAGAAGACCGATAGTTCCCGCGCCGTATATCAGAACCGAAGAATTGGCACAAATATCAGCCTTTTTGATGGCGTGTAAGCACACCGCTAACGGCTCCACCATAGCGCCCGCCTCAAAGCTTACGTTATTGGGAAGAAAAACGAGATTTGATTCCTTTATGAGAAGTTCGGATTGCATGCCGCCGTCTCGGCGCGAGCCGTAATAATCATAGCTTTTGCAATTGGCCCATTGCTGTTTTTGGCAAAATTCGCACTCCATACAGGGCAAAATGGGGAAAACGCAAGCCCTTTTGCCTATAAGCGAGGGGTTTTTGCTATCTTTGACAACGCCGGAAAATTCATGGCCGAGTACGATGGGATAATAATAGGAGGCTCCTCCGAATACGCGTGGAATGTCGCTTCCGCATATTCCGGCCGCCTTGACCTCAAAAACGCAATGCCCTTCAATGGCGGTCAAGGGCGCCGAATCGCGCAGCTCTGTTTTTCCATTTTCAAGAACGGTACATTTCATAATTTTACCTCCAAGCTGTTTGAAATGATTATATCATTATGCGAAAAAACGTTCAATATGAGGTGGAATTATTGACAAACAATCAACAAAATGCTATAATTCAATCATAAATCGTTCAATATGAATGGGCTTGGGAGGTAAAAATGTCAAACGAGCTTCGCCACAATCAAATACTTAATATTCTTTCCGAAAACGGCTCTGTGAGCATAAGAGAGCTTATGAAATCCTTGTTTGTATCAGAGGCAACGGTGAGGAGAGACCTTTCCGAGCTGGAGAGAAGGGGAGCCCTCAAACGCACCTTCGGCGGTGCACGCGCCATAACCGAAACTAACAACCAAGTGCCGCTCTTCATTCGCGAATCATTGGACTCCAAGGCGAAGGATGAGATATGCAAGGCGGCATCTCAGCTTATACACGATGGAAATACTGTGTTTTTGGACGGATCGTCCACCGCACAGTATCTCGTTAAATACATGGCACACTTAAAGGATATAGTCGTTGTAACGTATAGCATAAAAACTGCGGAGCTTTTGTGCCGAAATCATATAAAGACCTATTGCGCGGGAGGCTTGCTTATTGGAAATTCGCTCGTTTGTACCGGTCAAAAAACACTTGAATTTGCGGAGAGCATAAATCCCGATATTTGCTTTATCTCGTGCAAGGGAGTGGACGAAGACGGCAAATTTTCCGACACGTCCGAGGAGGAAACGGCAATACGCCGCGCCTTTATGAAAAATTCGCGACGATGTGTTTTGCTTATGACGGCAAATAAATTCGGATCGTCCTATATGCACACGTTGTGCCGCGCGGATGAGGTGGATCATATTTTTTCCGATGCCCCCGTGCCCGAAGATATAATACTAAAGCTTAGAGACAGATGACAAAAAGTCCTCACTTTTTTGAAGTGAGGGCTTTTTGTTGTGAAAATTTATTCTTCAATATCTATCCAGCGTCTTTCCTCTGCCGATTTGATAATAGCGTCAACGATAAGCTGGCCCTGAGCTCCGTGCTTGAGCGTGGGGAATATACCGTCCACCTTGCCGCTGAGTGCATTTACGAATGCCTGCTCCTGATCGAGATAGAATTCACGGGGAACGTCAACCGTCTTAAAGGGAAGATTCTTAACGTCGCCCTCGCCAACACAAATACTGAGTATTTCGGGGTGATCAAGGTCAAAGGAGATGGCTCCGCGCGTTCCGTAAACGTCGTAGCGAATGGTGTTGGCATGACCTGCCGCCGCGCGGGTTATGCAAAACGTACCCTGCGCGCCCGAGGAGAACTCCGCCAAAAAGCCGCACTGGTCGTCGGTTTGAACGGGAGCAAATTCGTCGCTGTCAAGGCGCTGACGCTGCTTTACGATGATGGATTGCGTTGCAACGAGGCTTGTGATGTTGCCTGCGAGCAGTTGGGCGAGGTCGATAAGATGTACGGCGAGGTCGCCGATAACGCCCGAGCCCGCGCATTCCTTGACAAAGCGCCATTCGAGTCGGCGTCCCTCCCAAAGCGCGCTGTTTTTAAGGTAAGCAACGTTAAGTCCCGTTATTTCTCCGAGCGCGCCCGAGTCAACGAGGTGCTTTGCATAGCGCACTGCGGGCTTGAAGCGATAGGAGAAGCAGGTCATGTTGGGACGGTCCACGTTTTTTGCCGCCTCCACGATGTCAAGTGCCTCACGGTAGCTCATGGCAATGGGCTTTTCAAGATTTATGGGCTTGCCTGCACCTAGCGCGGCGATAGCCATTTCGGCGTGCAGATAGTTGGGCGTGCATATTTCAACCGCCTCAACGTCGGGGTCGGCGATAAGCTCCTTATAGTCGGAGTAGCACTTTTCGGGTGCAAGGTGAAGCTTTGCATTCTTTGCCTCGATGGCGGCGGGATTTATGTCGCATATTGCGACGATTTCGGCATCCTCGCAGCAAAGCAGCTCTGCGATGTGCTTGTTGGCGATGCCGCCAACACCGATTATTCCTATTTTAACCTTTTTCATTCGTG
>JBGVJM010000003.1:0-6067 GCA_045129415.1 Eubacteriales bacterium | reverse complement strand
TCAATTGGCAGAAGCCATAAAGATCTAAAAATAATCCTCGGGGATTATTTTTTTGACAACTGAGTTAGCCACGGCTAACCAAGTAACATTTGTTTAATAAATGTAGACATATCATTCACGGAGGACTAAAAATGAGAATCGCATTAGCGGGAAATCCCAACAGCGGTAAAACCACTATGTACAATGCGTTGACCGGCAGTAGCGAAAAGGTCGGCAACTGGGCGGGCGTTACCGTTGACAAAAAGGAGCATCCCATAAAAAAAGGATTTTTCTCAGGCAATCAGGAGCTTATCGCAGTCGACCTTCCCGGCGCTTACTCGATGTCTCCCTTCACCAGCGAGGAGAGCATTACCAGCTTATACGTTAAAAACGAGAATCCCGACGTAATAATCAACATCGTGGACTCAACAAACCTCAGCCGCAGCCTTTTCTTTACAACTCAGCTGCTTGAGCTTGGAATTCCCGTTGTCGTTGCGCTCAACAAGGCGGACGTTAACAAGAAAAAGCAAACATGGATAGATACAAAGGCTCTCTCGGAAAAGCTGCTTTGTCCCGTTATAGACACAACGTCCACCTCGGGTGACGGTCTTGCGGAGGTCGTTTCCACGGCAGTTGCGCGGGTTGGCAGCGAACAAAAAGCTCCTTACGTTCAGAGCGACGTAGACCTTTCCGATAAAAAGGCGGTTGAGGCGGCTGACAGAGCGCGCTTTGCCTTTGTTAACGGCATAGTCAAGGACGTTGAAAGCCGCAAGGTGTTTACAAAGAACCGAAACGTTCAGGATAAGATAGATGACGTTCTCACAAGCTGGTGGTTTGGTCTTCCTATTTTTGCCGTAGTTATGTTCCTTGTTTTCCAGATCTCGCAGGCTTGGCTTGGAGAATGGCTGGCAAACGGCTACGATTTATCTAATGGATTCCACATCTGGGGACTTGTAGACTGCATCGCTTGGTTCAAGGACGTCGTTTCAGGCTGGATGGAAGGCGCTAACGTAATTTTGCAGGCGTTTGTGCTTGAAGGTATCATCGAGGGCGTTGCCGCAGTTGTCGGCTTCCTCCCCCTCGTTATGATAATGTATTTCCTTATCGCTCTCCTTGAGGATTGCGGATATATGGCACGCGCCACCGTTGTGCTTGACCCCATCTTTAAAAAGGTTGGTCTTTCCGGAAAGTCTGTAATTCCCTTCGTTATTGGAACGGGATGTGCAATTCCCGGCGTTATGGCTTGCCGCACTATCAAAAACGAGCGCGAGCGCCGCGCAACCGCCATGCTCGCTCCCTTTATGCCCTGCGGAGCAAAGCTTCCCGTTATCTCGCTTTTCGTGGGCGCATTCTTCCCCAATGCGGGTTGGGTTGGAACGGCTATGTACTTTGCAGGCATCGTAATAATTCTCCTTTGCGCACTTCTCATCAACAAGATCACGGGATATAAGCACAAAAAATCCTTCTTTATCATAGAGCTTCCCGAGTATAAGATACCTTCCGTCTGGGGCGCGGTAAAATCCATGTGCCAGAGAGGCTGGTCCTACATAGTTAAGGCAGGAACAATAATCCTTGTTTGTAACTTCGTAATATACATGATGCAGAGCTTCAACTGGCAGTTCCAGCTCATAGAGGATCCCTCCGAGTCCATTCTCGCAACGATCGGAACGCCTATAGCTTACGTTATCGCTCCCGTTGTTGGAGTTGTTATGTGGCAGCTTGCGGCGGCAGCCGTTACGGGCTTTATAGCAAAGGAATGTGTTGTCGGTACTCTTGCCACCTGCTTTGCCTTCGAGCACCTTATCGGCGAGGAGCTTGAAATAATCGGCGGCGGCTCCAGCATTGCCGCTTCTATCGGAATAGGTCCCGTTGCGGCACTTGCATTCCTTATGTTCAATCTCTACACTCCCCCTTGCTTTGCGGCTATCGGTGCTATGAACTCCGAGATCAAGAGCAAAAAGTGGTTGTTTGCGGGAATCGGACTTCAGTTTGCCGTTGGATATACGGTTGCCTTCCTGACAAACTTCTTTGGAACACTCATCACGGGCGGCAGCTTTGGCTCTGTATGGATGCCCATCGCAGGCTGGGCGGTCGTTGCTGCTATCGCGGCATTTATTACCATTCTTATTATCCAAAACAATAAAAAATTCAAAAACGAATATGCACTTGGAAGCAAGTCATAAAGCATTCAAAAGTTAATTTGACAGAAAGGAGTCACTATGGGACCTCTTGATTACGTAATAATCGGCGTTATAATACTTATTGTAGGCGCCGCTGTGGCATATATCATAAAAGCCAAACGGAGCGGGCAAAAATGCATCGGCTGTCCCGACTCCAAGACCTGCGGCGGTGCTTGCCATTCTTGCAGCTGTAACTGCGGCGCTAAAAAAGACGACAAATAAAAATTCTGCATCACTCAAACGAGTGATGCAGTTTTTTACTTATAAAATGCGTGATTGCCGACTGTAAAGGCATAAGCTCGGTTTTTGGATATCCATGAGTTTGGTGCAACTCGCGGATTTACGAAATACAATATTTCATTTGAAAGAGAATATCCTTCAAGACAAACCCTTGCGGCAATAATGCTCTCCTCCGTAGGGGTAGCGTATATGCTTCCGTTTAACACAGGGGAAAACTGTACACCGTATTTTCTGTCAAAAATAACACTGTAAATGGTATTGGGAAACTGATTTGAACGGACGCGGTTGAGTATAACGTTTCCAACTGCCATCTTACCCTTAAAGCTTTCTCCTCTCGCCTCAGCCGAGATTATTCTTGCAAGCCAATATACCTCGTCGTCGCGATATATCTTGGACGCGCTCTTAAGCCTTGACGTGTCTCCGGAACGGACTACGTAGGTATTCGCTCCCGAGTCATAGCTCACGTAGCAGTTGAGCGCCTTAACAAGAGGATAGATTGGCACATACAACTCCGTTCCGATCTCCAATACGCCACCGACGGTATAAAAATATCTGTCGTTTGCCGATATGTAAAGACTATTCTCGGTCGCCTCGATCTTGAGGTTTGTCCCCGATATTCCGCTTGTTCTTTTGCCGCTTTTTACACTGTTTGAATAACTGAACACGCCAAGCCAATCAGCAAATTTGAACATGGGAACGTAGGTTACTCCAGAAAGCGTAAACACTCTACCCGAGAGCACTCGGCGCCCGTTTACGTTAAGGTCGGTATAGCTTGCTCCCTCGGGCAAGGCAATTCTTGCCTGCGCTCCGCTTGACTCAGCATCCGCTAAAGCATATACCTCCGTCGCTCCCACCGACAAGGTTGGGAGACACAACATGAGTGCCAACGAAAGAACAAGAGCCACCTTTTTGATATTTGGTTTTTTCATGGTTTTTCTCCTTTCCTTTGATACCCTATTTTACCATAGGGCAAGGCGGATATCAACCCACAATATATGGTATCAAAGGAAGGTGTTGGAAGATAAGCCCGAGGGCAAAGCATATTAGCTATAATATGGAAATCAAGGATAAAATTACTTGCATATCACAGGCATATAACATAAATCTTTTGACACAATAATAATGACCGTACAAATATCCATAAAAAATTAACGCTTACGGACGGTTATTTTAATATGAAAGCTTTTGTCACACTTTTTATGCGGGCAATAACGGAGAGAAGAAGGCGATGGCGCATTCATCCTCTCGCCTTTGCATAATTTTTTTAGGGGAACGGAGCTTCATCCGTTCCCCTTTTTTAGATAAAAGGTGTTGACAAAGAGTGCGTATTGTGTTATAATCCTATTTGTAAATAAAAACGCTATGACCAAGAATAGTAAGAAGCGATACGGCATACAGAAAGCAACCGGTTGATGAGAGGTGCGGCGCGACGCTTTTGAATACACTTGCGAGCGGCATACCGAAAGGTGACGAGTAGGCTATGACGGGTGTGACCGTTATATCGCGGGGCTTTTAAAGTCCGTAAGGCTTTGGCGAGCGATCGCCGAGCAAATCAAGGTGGTACCGCGCATCTGCGTCCTTGGGCTATGTCCCAAGGCTTTTTTATTTTATAAATTATATCAAACTACATAGGAGAATGAAAAAATGAAGATTTATGAAGAGCTTGTCGCCCGCGGTCTTATCGCGCAGGTGACTAATGAAGAAGAAATCAAAAATATGGTCAACGAGGGCAAGGCTACCTTCTACATCGGCTTTGACCCCACGGCAGACTCTCTGCACGTTGGTCACTTTATGGCTCTCTGCCTTATGAAGCGCTTGCAGATGGCGGGTAACAAGCCCGTTGTGCTTATAGGCGGCGGAACGGCTATGGTTGGTGACCCCTCGGGCAGAACCGATATGCGCTCCATGATGACGCGCGAGACCATTCAGCACAACTGTGATTGCTTTAAGCGTCAGATGGAGAGATTCATCGATTTCGGCGAAGGCAAGGCAATTATGGTCAACAACGCCGATTGGCTTTTGGACCTCAATTACGTTGATGTGCTTCGTGACGTTGGAGCCTGCTTCTCCGTCAACCGTATGCTCACGGCGGAGTGCTACAAGCAGAGAATGGAAAAGGGACTTTCCTTCCTCGAATTCAACTACATGATAATGCAGTCCTACGACTTCTACCATCTTTTCAAGGAATACGGCTGCAATATGCAGTTCGGCGGCGACGACCAGTGGTCCAATATGCTTGGCGGCACCGAGCTTATAAGACGCAAGCTCGGCAAGGACGCGCACGCCATGACTATTACCCTCTTGCTCAACTCCGAGGGCAAAAAGATGGGTAAGACGGCATCGGGCGCGGTTTGGCTTGATCCTAATAAGACCACACCTTACGACTTCTACCAGTACTGGAGAAACGTTGGCGATGCTGACGTATTAAAGTGCATAAGAATGCTCACCTTCCTTCCCATTGAGGAGATCAACGCAATGGATTCCTGGGAGGGCTCACAGCTCAATACCGCAAAGGAGATTCTCGCATACGAGCTCACAAAGCTTGTTCACGGTGAGGACGAGGCAAACAAGGCTCAGGCTCAGGCAAAGGCTCTCTTCGGCGCGGGCGGTGAGGCTGACGCTCCCACGGCTAACATGCTTGACGAGGACTTCTATATGGAAGGCAAGACCGACATTCTCACCATGCTTGTAAGAAGCGGACTTTGCAAGTCCAAGTCCGAGGCTCGTCAGGCTGTACAGCAGGGCGGTGTTTCCGTTGACGGTGAAAAGGTCAACGACATCAAGACCTTCTTTACAAAGGAAGATCTCGCAGAGGGCAAGCTCATCCGCAAGGGTAAAAAGTCTTATATGAAGGTCGTATTTTAATCACAAAGGCTCTTCTCGGTTGAGAAGAGCCTTTGTTTTTTACATTTCGGTGTGCGCTCTGTTGGGCACGGCGGGGTCGGGTGCCGGGGGACTTGCGGGATTAGCATTTCTTCTTGGCTGTCTTATATTGTATTTGAAAATATCGTCAGCCGCGTTTACCGTATCCAAAAGCTCGTTGTTCCTGTCATAGTCCGTTGTATATGCGCCGGGATGAGTGCCGTAATCAAACGTGCGCTCTATCCTTCGCATCATCTTCTTTTCTTCTCTTTTCATAACTGAACCTCCAAAATAAACTTATCGGTTACTGTTATTCTTCCCCTAAATTCAAAAAATATTTTGAAAGTTTTTTGAAAATTGGATAGGCGCAGGAGAAATAAATTTATTTAAAAACTCCCTTCTCTCCCCTTTGAAAGTTCTTTGGGGTGGTGGGGTGCAGGGGGAGGAGGGGCGATCTTTCAAGAAAGTCCCTCCTCCCCATGCATCATCCGTTCCTCCTACGCTAACTCTCCTCGGAGGAAGGACATTATCTTCTTTTCCTCGCGCGACACCTTGACCTGCGAGAGCCCGAGCATATTGGCGACCTCCTGCTGAGTCATGTCGCGGTAATAGCGCAAAAGCACGATTTTTTGCCAATCGGGCGGCATTTTTTTAATGGCTTGTCCGAGTGATATTTTATCATTCAGATTTTCAAACTCATCGGCTTCCTCGCGGTCAGGGATAACGCTGTCAAGAGTCTTGGAATCCTCGCCGAAAACGTTGTCGGAAAGCGACGACACGGGCGACACGGCGCATGTTGCGATAGC
>JBGVJM010000002.1:0-3492 GCA_045129415.1 Eubacteriales bacterium | reverse complement strand
GCTTTGGAGCTTGGTGTGGTGGATTTCCAGATAATTGATAAATAAATTGTCAAAAAACGAATAAAAATAAAAATTTCTCATAAAAAAAGAGTGATTTTGAAAAATGCGTCGTATATTATTAACGTAAAGACGAAAAGAGGAGGAGAAGAGTATGATTTCGGGTAACCAAAAGAATATTTGTCAAATGCGCACTTACCTTGACCTTTATGCTGAAAATAAAGCCTGCGACAAGCTCTTTGTCCTCGGGAAACGGAGGGCAAGATGAGATTTTCAAAGGATCTTATTGAGGACATCCGTCAAAGAAGTGATATAGTTGAATTTATTGGCAGCTACGTGAATTTAAAGCGCGCAGGCTCCAATTTTGGCGGTCTTTGCCCATATCACAGTGAAAAAACACCGTCATTTACGGTATTTCCGGCAACGCAATCCTTTTATTGCTTTGGATGCGGCAAGGGCGGTGACGTGTTTACCTTTGCCATGCTGTCGGAAAATCTTGACTATGCGGGTTCGGTTGAATTCCTTGCCAAGCGGGCGGGAATAACAATAAAGGCGGACGATGAGACAGAGCGCGGCGGCATGTCGAGACGCAGAGTTTACGACATGAATTTGGCGGCGGCAAAATATTTCCGCGCGTGCCTGTTTGACCAAAGGCTCGGAAAAGAGGGAATGGACTATCTTTTGCAAAAGAGAAAGCTTTCCCCCGCAGTCATAAAGCATTTTGGACTCGGCTTTGCACCAAACGGCTTTGGCGGTCTTACCGACCATATGAAAAAGCTGGGCTTTACCGAGGAGGAGCTTATAGAGGGCTTCCTTTGCGGAAGAAGTCAAAAAACGGGAAGAGCATACGACTATTTCAGGAACAGAATAATTTTTCCGATAATCAACACATCGGGTGACGTTATCGCGTTCGGCGGTCGCGTTATGGACGATTCCAAGCCCAAATATCTTAACTCGTCCGATACACCCGGTTTTAAAAAGAGCAAAAATCTGTTTGCGCTCAATTTTGCCAAAAATCATTGCTCGGAAAGACTTATACTTTGCGAAGGGTATATGGACGTTATCGCTCTGCACGCGGCGGGCTTTGAAAATGCCGTTGCAACGCTGGGAACGGCACTCACGCAGGAGCAGGCAAGGCTTATGGCAAAGCACACAAAGGAGGTCATAATCTCCTATGACTCGGATGAAGCAGGACAGGCGGCAACGCGCAAGGCGGTCCGTATGCTTTCCGAGGTCGGACTTGACGTTAAGATAATTCGTATGGAGGGCGCAAAGGACCCCGACGAGTATATAAAGAAATTCGGCAAGGACAGCTTTTCGCGCGTGCTTGATTCGGGAAGAACGGGCTTTGAGTTCAAGCTTGAAAGCACGCTTCGTAAATACAATCTCGCATCTGCTGAGGACAAGATAAAGGCATCGGCGGAAATGTGCGATTACATATCGGACGTCTATTCGGGCGTTGAGCGCGAGGTTTACGTTGCCGCGGTGGCAAAGCGGCTGGGTATTTCCGAGAGCGGTCTTAAAAACGACGTCGAGCTGCTTCGCAAGAAAAAGACAAAGCAGTTTAATCAAAAGACCTCTCAGGAGGCGCGGCTTTCGGCGATGGGTGTAGGCGACAGAATAAATCGCGATGCCGCAAAGAATATCAAGGCAAAATCCGCCGAGGAGGCGGCAATAGGTCTTATGCTCATGTTCGAGGAGTACCGCGAGCTTGTGGCAAAGGGAAAGATCGAGCTTTCGCGCGACGATTTCTTCTCGGAGTTCCACGCGAGCGTGTTTGAGCGAATTATGGAGCTTACAGCTGCTGGCGAGTACGACTTTTCTTTGCTCGGTCAGTTCTTCAGTCCTGACGAGATGGGAAGACTTGAGGGACTTGAACAAAAGCGCAGAGTGCTTACTGAAAACGGACGTGACGTATTCGTACAGTGCGTAGAGACCATCAAAAAAGAAAAAAGCCTTTCTGTGGCGGGTGACGGAGGAATCGACGCGATAAACCTTCTGCTCAGTCAAAAGAGACAGGCAAATAATAAATAAAAACAAAATGCTGCCATTTGGCACGGACTATATGAAAAGGGACGGTTACAAAAATGAAGGAAGAGCTTTACAAAGAAGAACAGGAAATGCTTGATGAGAGCGAGTCCAAAAAGGTTGAGGATCTTATTGAAAAGAGCAAGAAGAACGGTCTTTCGGATGAGGATCTTGATCAGGCACTTGAAGAAATGAATTATGATATGGACGAGCTTGGCAAGCTTTGCGAGGCTTTGGAGGATAACGGAGTTTCTATTCCCGGCAGCCTTTCCAACGCGGAGCTTGAGGAAATAGAAAAGGAAGTTACCAAGCTTGGCAACAGCGAAAACATGGAGCGCATACTCGAGCAGGAGGGTGTGTCCATTGACGACCCCGTTCGTCAGTACCTCAAGGAGATCGGTAGAATACCGCTGCTTGACGGCGAGGCTGAAAAGGCACTTGCCGAGAGAATGATGAACGGAGATGAGGAGGCAAAGAACACTCTCGTTGAGTCTAACCTCCGTCTCGTTGTAAGTATCGCAAAGAAATATCTCGGCCGCGGAATGTATTTCCTTGACCTTATTCAGGAGGGAAATCTCGGTCTTATGAAGGCGGTCGATAAGTTTGACTACACCACGGGATATAAGTTCTCTACTTATGCTACGTGGTGGATAAGGCAGGCTATTACCCGTGCTATCGCGGATCAGGCAAGAACGATCCGTATTCCCGTTCACATGGTTGAGACTATTCACAAGGTAACAAAGTATTCCCGCCAGATGCTTCAGGAGCTGGGACGTGAGCCCACCGCCGAGGAGATCGGTGAGAAGATAGGCATGAGCGCGGATAAGGTCCGCGAGATACTCAAGATATCTCAGGATCCCGTTTCGCTTGAAACTCCCATAGGCGAGGAGGAGGACAGCCATCTTGGCGACTTCATTCCCGACGACGATACGCCTGCACCTCAGGATGCTGCGGCTTCCACTATCTTGCGCGAGGTGATCGAGCGCGAGCTTCACACACTCACTCCCAGAGAAGAGCACGTAATCAAGCTTCGTTTCGGACTCTACGACGGAAGAACGAGAACGCTTGAGGAGGTCGGCAAGGAGTTTGATATCACGCGTGAGAGAATTCGTCAGATAGAGGCAAAGGCTCTCCGTAAGCTTCGTCATCCCAGCCGCGCAAGACATCTTCGCGGATTCCTTGACTGATATTTGTAAACATTTATTGTTGAAGGCTATTTCACTTGACAAAACCCATTATATATTGTAGAATATATAATGATATTCGGTTTTGTCGCCCCATGCCGCGTGCATGGGAACACTTGGAGGTTACGTATGAAAAAAAGGTTGATTTGTCTTTGCTTGGTGCTGGCAATGCTTGCGGGCGTTGTCATGACAGGATGCTCCAAACAGGATAGCACAAGCGCAGACATTGCTACAAATACAGGCGCAAAGACTATAACTATGCGCATCATCACCGAAAAAAAGG
>JBGVJM010000001.1:0-8094 GCA_045129415.1 Eubacteriales bacterium | reverse complement strand
AGAGAAAACTACACTTATATCGGCGGATAATAATTAAGATCACATAGGCGTAATGGAGTTTATATGAAAAAATACGTGCATTTGTTGTGGCATAACGAGACGAAATTTAATATTGCTATAGTCAAGCTTTTGTCCGATGCTTCACTCGGGCTTGAGAGCGAGCATCACCACTTCATAACGCCGCACAAGGCAGTCTATGAGCAAATAAAGCAGTATCCGAACGTGCAGCTTGTTGACTTTCCCGTTGGAAGCGCAAAATTTGTTAATAAATGCGCAAAAGAATATGAGTGGATATTTTTGCACAGTATAGAGTCGCGTGTACAAGCTTTGTTTTATTCAAGAAGGGCAAGGCGAAAGATAATTTGGCGAACCTGGGGACAGGATGCCTTATACGTAATATACAATAAGTCCGTACTGAACGATACTGTCAAGCGCGTTCTCAATTTTCTCTACAAGCGTGTCGTAAGAGATTTTATGCTTGTGGGAATTGCCAATCCGGTTGACGAGACTATGATAAAAGGGCAGTTTGGAGATGTGCCTACTGCGCGTATGCCTTATGCAAATGACTCGTCAGACAAGCTTTATAACGAGCTTTTGGATATTAAGACAAGATGTGAGCAAGAATCGAAGACCGGGCGTCCGCTTCGCGTTATGATCGGTCATAGCGGTTGGAGCGCCGATAAGCACGTTCAAATGGCAAAAAAGCTTGAAAAATATATTGATGAGAATATAGAGCTTGTTGTTCCGCTTTCGTACGGAGACAGCAAGTATATAGAGAGCATAAAGCCTTATTTTGAACAAAATTGGGGACAAAAGGCGGTCCTTGTTGAAAGCTTTATGCCGTATTCGGAATATGCGGAGCTTTTGGCTTCAATAGACGTCATTATTTTGCCGCTTTCAGTATCATACGCTCTTGGCAACGTGTCGCTCGGATTGCTGTTTGGCAAAAAGCTTTATTTGAATGGAAACGGAATCATTCACAAAGCACTGTCGGTATACGGAGTGCCGCACGAATGCATTGACAGTATAGACGGAGCGTCGTTTGACGAGTTTTCAAAGCCCTTAAGCTTTGAAGAAGGCGTGGGAAAGGAATTTATGCCCCAGCCCGGAAGCCGAAATATTGAGTTTTGGCACGACATACTTAACAAATTGAACTCTAAAAAGTAATTCAGAGCTTTATCAAATAAATCATGAGCAAAAAATATGCTCAAAACGAGGAGAATGGCTTTATGAAAGCACTTGTATTGGCGGGAGGTTTTCCGCAGATAGCATTAATAAAAGACCTCAAGAGCAGGGGGATAACCGTTGTTTTGGCGGACTGGAACCGTGAGCCCGTGGCTAAAAAGCATGCGGATATATTTTATCAGGCATCAACGCTTGACATTGCCGCAATAACCGATATAGCTAAAAAGGAAAAGGTGGATTTTCTTATCACCGCTTGTACCGATCAGGCGCTTTTGACGGTGGCAAAGGTGTCCGAGGAGCTTAAGTTACCTTGCTACATAGATTATCAGACCGCCCTCAACGTTACCAATAAGGCATATATGAAAAAGGTGTTTGAGGAGTACGGCATTTCAACCGCGAAGCACGTATGTATGGCGGAGCTTGACGAGGCGGCTATTGCCGATATGCCTTATCCTCTGATAGTAAAGCCCGTGGACTGCAATAGCTCCAAGGGTGTAAAGAAAGTTGAAAACATTGAAGAATTGAGGGTAGCCTTTGCCGATGCCGTAAGGTTCAGCAGAACGGACACGGCTATCATTGAAAGATTTATAGACGGCCCCGAGATCAGTGTTGACGTTTACGTTGAAGAGGGTCGTGCAAAGGTGCTTTGCATCTCCAACAACGTTAAAATTGCCGATAAGGACAAGTTCGTGATATTCAGGGGACGTTGTCCTGCAGCTGAGGCGGAAGCAGTTCGCGAGCCTATTGAGAGAACGGCGCAGCAGATAGCCGATGCCTTCGGACTTAAAAACACGCCCATGCTCATTCAGCTGATAACGGACGGCAAGGAAGTGTTCGTTTTGGAGTTCAGCGCGCGCACAGGCGGCGGAACTAAATTTTTGAGAATAAAGCGTATGACGGGATTTGACGTTATTGGCGCGGTCGTTGATCTCACGTTGGGCAATAAGCCTCACGTTGAGGACTTTGACAAAAACGGCTCCTATCTCGTTGACGATTTTATATACTGTAAGCCCGGAAAATTTGACCATCTTGAAGGCTTTGACGAGATGGTCGAGGCGGGATATATGACTGACTACTATTTGTTTAAATGGCGCGGAGCCGAGTTTGACACCGTTGAAAACAGCGGCGACAGAATTGCGGGCTTTACCGTTTGGGCGGATTCGCTTGAAGGCTTAAGGGAAAAGCACAAGGTCATTCGCGAGAGCATCAAGGTTATTGATGAGAACGGAAACGATATGATGCGCCACGACCTTCTTTCATCGGTCGAGTGATTATTAAAAGGAGAATTGATATGTCAATTAACGTAACGCGCTCCTCAATGCCCGGCTTTGAGGAATATTGCGAAGAAATAAAGGATTTGTGGGAGAGCCGTTGGCTTACCAATATGGGCGCAAAGCACAACGCGCTCAAAGCAAAGCTTTGCGATTATCTCAAGGTGCCTAACACCGAGCTTTTTGTAAACGGACATCTGGCGCTTTATTGCGCTATCAAGGCATTGAAGCTTGAAGGTGAGATAATCACAACGCCCTTCACCTTTGCATCCACCACAAACGCGATCGTTCAGGCGGGCTGCACTCCCGTTTTCTGTGACGTTGCGGATGATTATACCATAGACGTGACCAAGATCGAGGCGCTGATTACGGACAAGACCTCGGCAATTCTCGGTGTACACGTATACGGAAATATATGCGACGTTGAGGCGATAGACGAGATCGCTAAAAAGCACGGTCTTAAGGTCATTTATGATGCGGCGCATGCCTTTGGTGTTGAATACAAGGGACGGGGAATATGCACGTACGGAGACGTGTCGATGCTGTCCTTCCATGCGACCAAGGTGTTCCACACCATTGAGGGCGGAGCGCTTTGCTACAATGATGCAGCCCTTACGCCCGACATCGTAAAGCAACGCGGCTTCGGACTCAACGGTGAGGAAATAGATTGCTTTGGAACCAACGGCAAAATGAACGAATTCCAAGCGGCTATGGGACTTTGCAATTTGCGCCACATAGAGGGCGAGATAGCGTCTCGAGGCGAGGCTTACAAGCGTTACAACGAAAGACTTTCGGGTGTCGAGGGCTTAAAGCTCTTGCCTTTGCATGAGGGAATAAAGCAAAACTTTGCATACTATCCCGTGCTTTTCGATAAAGCGGTATTCGGCAAGAATCGCGACGAGGTTATGGCGACCTTGGCGGAGAACGGAATAGTGGCAAGAAAGTATTTTTATCCGCTGGTTTCCTCAAATAAGGAATTCGGCGCGGAGCTGACGCATCTTACGCCCATTGCAAAGAGCTATTCCGAAAACGTACTTTGTTTACCCATGTTCGCACATCTTGACTTGGCGGACGTTGATAAAATATGCGACCTTATAATTAAATGATAAAGGAGAAACACAATGAAGGGTATTATTTTAGCCGGCGGTAAGGGAACAAGACTTTACCCCATGACCAAGGTGGTCTCAAAGCAGCTTCTTCCCATTTACGATAAGCCTCTTATTTACTATCCGCTTTCCATGCTTTTGCTGGCGGGTATTCGCGAGATTCTTATTATTTCAACCCCCGATGACCTCCCCAATTACGAAAGACTTTTGGGTACGGGCGAGAGAATAGGTGTTAAATTCTCATACAAGGTTCAGGATACGCCCCGTGGACTTGCGGACGCGTTTATCCTCGGCGAGGAGTTTATCGGTGACGATAACGTTTGCCTGATCCTCGGTGACAATGTGTTCTACGGTCAGGATATGAGCCGAGTGCTCTGGAGAGCAAGAGACAGAAAGGTTGGCGCAACCATCTTCGGTTATCCCGTAAAGAATGCGCGCGCATTCGGTGTAGTTGAGTTTGACAAGGATCGCAAGGTTGTATCCATTGAGGAAAAGCCCGAGCATCCTAAGTCCAATTATGCCGTCCCCGGACTTTATTTCTATGACAACCGAGTTATTGAAATAGCAAAGAACGTAAAGCCCTCGGCACGCGGCGAGATAGAGATAACCGCGGTAAACAACGCATATCTTGAAATGGGCGAGCTTCACGTTGAGCTTCTCGGTCGTGGAATGGCATGGCTTGACACGGGTACTCCCGAGGGAATGCTCAAGGCGGGAATGTACGTTGAGGCAGTTCAGGAAAGACAGGGCTTTTACATATCCTGCATAGAGGAGATCGCGTGGAGACGCGGATTTATCACGACCGAACAGTTGATCAAGCTCGGCGAGGAGCTTAAGATGACGGATTACGGTCAGTACCTGCTTTCTATCGCAAAAGAAGAAAATTAAGACAAACCGAGAACAAAATATAAATTCGCACAAGCGAAGAACGGAGATTTTATGTCAAAGACCATTATAGTAACCGGCGGCGCCGGCTTTATCGGTTCAAACTTTGTTTATCACATGCTTGACAAGCACAAGGACTATAAAATAGTCTGCGTGGATTGCCTTACCTATGCGGGAAATATGTCCACGCTTGCCGAGGCTATGAAAAACCCCAATTTCAAGTTTTACAAGACAAATATTTGTGACAGAGCAGGGATATATGAGATTTTTGAGGCTGAAAAGCCCGATATCGTAGTCAACTTTGCGGCGGAGAGCCACGTTGACCGATCCATCGAAAATCCCGAGGTGTTCTTGCAGACCAACATTCTCGGAACACAGGTAATGATGGACGCTTGCCGCAAGTACGGCATTGAGAGATACCATCAGGTGTCCACCGACGAGGTGTACGGAGACCTTCCCCTTGATCGCCCCGACCTGTTCTTTACCGAGGAGACACCCATACATACGAGCTCGCCCTATTCGAGCTCAAAGGCGGGAGCTGACCTTCTGGTGCTTGCATATCATCGCACCTTCGGTCTTCCCGTAACCATCAGCCGTTGCTCCAACAACTACGGCCCCTATCATTTCCCCGAGAAGCTTATTCCTCTTATGATAGCAAATGCGCTTAACGACAAGCCTCTTCCCGTATACGGAAAGGGTGAAAACGTGCGCGACTGGCTGTACGTTGAGGATCACTGCAAGGCTATTGACCTTATCATCCATAACGGTAGAGTGGGTGAGGTATACAACGTTGGCGGTCACAACGAGATGGCTAACATTGATATAGTTAAGCTTATTTGTAAGAAGCTCGGCAAGCCCGAGAGCCTTATCACCTACGTAGCTGACAGAAAGGGACACGATATGCGCTACGCTATCGATCCCACAAAGATACACACCGAGCTTGGATGGCTTCCCGAAACCAAGTTTGCGGAGGGAATTGACAAGACGATAAAGTGGTATCTTGAAAACAAGGAGTGGTGGGAGACCATCATCTCGGGTGAATACCAGAATTACTACGAAAAGATGTACGGCAACAGATAACCGTTAGATTTCAGAGAAAAAACCGCGATAGATAACAATCGCGGTTTTTGTCACGTGATAAAGCACAAAGTTTAAGGAGATTTTTATGGCACTCAACGTAAAAAACGATACGATAGTATATCAGATATATCCTCGCTCGTATAAGGATACGGACGGCAACGGAGTGGGAGATCTGCGCGGAATAATCGAGAGCCTTGATTACTTGGCGGAGCTTGGTATAAATGCGATATGGCTTTCTCCCATATACAAGAGCCCTAACGACGACAATGGCTACGATATATCTGATTACAAGGCGATCCAGCCCGAATTTGGCACGATGGAGGACTTTGACGAGCTTGTTGCCGAGGCAAAAAAACGCGGCATAGGCATAGTTATGGACCTTGTTATAAATCACACGTCGGACGAGCACGAATGGTTCAAGAGAGCGCTTGCGGGTGAGCAAAAATACCGCGATTATTACATAATCCGCAAGGGAAAGGGTCGCAAGCTGCCAAACAACTGGGGCAATTTCTTTGCCGAGTGTCCTTGGGCAAAATTCGGTGACGGCGAGGACGAGTATTATCTCCACCTGTTCTCCAAAAAGCAGCCCGATCTCAACTGGCACAATCCCGAGGTGCTCCGCGAAGTAAAGGACATAATGCGCTTCTGGCTTGACCGCGGTGTTATCGGCTTCCGTTGCGACGTTATCAACATTATTTACAAGGACTCGCTTGAGGACGGTAAAAAGCAGCTCGTGCTTACGGGACAGGAGCATTATTTGTCAAAGCAAGGCTGCCATGATATTCTCAAGACTCTTCGCCGCGAGGTGCTTGAGCCTTACGGTGCTTGGGCAGTTGGAGAAACGGTGTTTGTCAGCACAAAGCAGGCGCGCGACCTTTGTGACGTTGAGCGCGGCGAGCTTGATATGGTGTTCTATTTTGAACACATGGAAACCGATCAGGTATTCGTAAAGTGGTTCAAGACGTGGCTGACACCCAAAAAGCTTATGAGGACGCTTACCAAGTGGCAAAATGCGCTTCAGTGGAATGCCTGCTACTTTGATAACCACGATCAGCCCAGATTTATCTCACGATTTACCGATCTTGGCGGATACAGACGAGAGGCATCTCGCATGATGGCAGGCTTGCTTATGACCATGCGCGGAACACCATTTGTATACGAGGGTCAGGAGATAGGAATGACGAACGGAGACTTCAAGGATCTCTCCGAGGTCGAGGACATAGAGAGCCACAATATCTACGCCATGGCAAAGTCGCTGGGTATCCCCAAGGGACTGCGCTGGAAGATGATAAAGCGCACGTCGCGTGACAACGGAAGAACACCTATGCAGTGGACGGGCGGAGAGAATGCAGGATTTACGTCGGGCAAGCCTTGGCTCAAGATAAACGGCAACTATACCGAGGCAAACGTTGAGCGCGAGCGCGCGGACGACAGCGGAGTGCTTGCATTCTGGAAAGAGATGATAGCTCTCCGCAAGAGCAATGAGGTCTTAAATAACGGAAGCTTCAAGAGTGTTTACGAGGGCAGGGCAATATACGCCTTTGAGCGCGAGCTTGACGGTGAGATATTAATGTCTATTTGTAACATGACGGGCAAGACGAAAAAGCTGCCAAAGCAGCTCTGTGGCGGCGACGTTGCGGTGTCCAGCTATAAGCAGTATGAGGCAGAAGCTCTTGCGCCTTTTGAGTTCCGTATTATAAAAAAGGAGCGCCGTAAATGATAACAGTTCAGGACAAAATATTCAAGCTTGATACTAAAAACACAAGCTACGTCTTTGCTATAACCGATAAGGGCCATGCCGAGCATATCCATTACGGAAAAAGGCTTCTTGTATCGGACGCTGAGGCGCTGAGGCTTAAAAACACCATAATGCTGGGCACTACGGTGGACTATGACGAGACCGTTGGATATTCGCTTGATACGTTGCCGCAGGAGTATTCGGGCATCGGCAAGGGCGATTACAGACACGCTCCCATTGAGCTTATCATGCCCGACGGAACGTTTGTTACCGATTTTATTTATGATTCGCACAAGATAACCGACGGTGCGTACGAAAATGCCGAGAGCGGCTTGCCTTTTGCCAAGGGCGACGCGCAAACACTTACGGTTACGTTAAAGGATAAAAAATATCCCGATATATCACTTTTGCTAAGCTATACCGTTTTTGAGGAGTGTGACGTTATCGCTCGCAACGTAGAGCTTGTCAACTGTGGCGGGGGCGACGTATATATCCGCAAGCTTATGAGCTTTATGATGGATATGCACACCTCGGATTATACTATGCTGACGCTTGACGGCGGCTGGACTAAGGAAGCGCACATTCACGAGCGCGAGGTCTCTTACGGAGTGCAGATAAACGACTCCACAACTGGAGATTCCTCAAACCGACACAATCCCGCGTTTATGCTCAAGGCAAAGGGAACTAACGAGCTTTGGGGAGAGGCTTACGGCTTCAACCTGATATATAGCGGAAATCACTACTCCGCAGTTGAAAAGACAAATCACGATACTATGCGTGTGATGAGCGGTATCAATCCGCATTGCTTTTTGTGGAAGCTCAAATCGGG